>JAJXVH010000013.1 GCA_021782205.1 bacterium
CCGCGACCGTAGCCGCCGCGCCGGCCGCGGCCGCCGCCGCCGCGTCGGCCAAGCCGCGCCGCCGCCTCGTGGTCATCGACGCCGGACACGGGGGCAAGGACCCGGGCGCGACCGGCACGCGCGGCACGCGGGAAAAAAACGTGACCTTGAAGACCGCGCTGGAGTTGGCGCGCGTCCTGCGCGAGCGCGGGGATTTCGACGTGGTGCTGACGCGCTCCGACGACACGTTCGTACCCCTGTCGGAGCGCTCGAAGAAGGCCAACGATCTGGGCGCCGACCTGTTCGTGTCCCTGCACTGCAACTCGTCGAAGAACCCGCACGAGCGCGGCTTCGAGGTGTATTCGGTCTCCGAGACCGCGTCGGACCCGGAGGCCGAGGCCCTGGCCGCGGCCGAGAACGCGCCGCTGGCCCTCGAAGGCAAAAAGCCCGAAGACGAGAGCGCCCAGCAGATCCTGCTGGCGATGACGAAGACCGAGATGCTCAACGAGTCCGCTCCGTTCGCGGCGCTCGTCGAGCGTGAGATGGCCAAGCGTCTGGACGTGTCCGACCGCGGGACCAAGCAGGCCGCTTTCTACGTCCTGCGCGGCACGCACGCGCCTGCGATCCTGGTGGAGACGGCGTTCCTGAGCAATTCCAAGGATGAGCTGAAGCTGCTCTCGCGCGGCTTCCGTCGACGGGTCGTCGAGAGCGTCGCGGCGGGCGTGGCGGACTACGCGCGCAAGAAAGGATGGCTGCAATGAAGGCCGCTTCTCCCATCGGCGTGTTCGACTCGGGACTGGGCGGCTTGACCGTGTTCGGCGCGCTGGCGCGGCGCATGCCCGAGGAAGCCTTGATCTACTTCGGCGATACCGCGCGCGTGCCCTACGGCTCCAAGTCCCCGGAGGCGATCGCGCGTTTTTCCGCGCAGGCCGCGCGCTTCCTGGCCTCGCGCGGCATCAAGCTTCTGGTGGTCGCGTGCAACACGTCCTCGGCGCTGGCCCTGCCCGCGATCCGCCGCGCGGCGCGCGTTCCCGTGATCGGCGTCATCGAGCCCGGCGCGCGCGCCGCGGCCGCCGTCACGCGCGGCCGCGTCGGCATCGTCGGCACCGAGGCGACGGTGCGTTCCGGCGCGTATCCGCGCGCGCTGCGCGCGCTGTCTGCGCGCATCAAGACGGAGTCGCGCCCCTGCCCGCTATTCGTGCCGCTCGTGGAGGAAGGCTGGTGGAACGGACCCGTGGTCGCGGCGGTGGCGGCGCGCTACCTGGCGCCGCTGAAGGCCGCCCGCGTCGACGCGCTGATTCTGGGTTGCACGCACTATCCGTATCTGAAGCCCGCGATCGCGCGCGCGATGGGCCCGCGAGTGCGGCTGATCGACTCGGCCGAGGAGACCGCGCGCGAGACCGAACGCGCGCTCGAAGGGCTGGGCCTGCGCGCACCGCGCGGCAGACGCGGACGGCGGGAATTCTATGCGTCCGACGCGCCGGATCGGTTTCGCCGTCTGGCGCGGCGCATGCTGGGCCCCGGCGTGGGTCAAGTGAAGCTGCATTCGTTCGACGCGTGAGCGATGATTTTTGAGAGGACAATGAGATGATGAACGAAGAGAACGTGGGCGGACCGGCCGGACAATCGGGGCAAGGCTCTCAAGGAGGCGCGGCGCCGGGCGGCGGACAGCCGGGAGGAACGTCCGGTTCGGGCGGCGGACAGCCGCCGCAGTCTTCGGGACAGCCGAATCCTCATGGCCAGAATCAGGGCCAGCACCATGGCCCGCATCATGGCGGCGGGCGGCGGCGGCGCCGCCGCAACCGGGGCGGCGGCGGGGGCGGCCAGCATCACGGCCAGCAGCAGCGTCAGGGCGGCTACGGCTCCCAGCAATATCAGGGCCAGAATCAGAACCGCAACAACGGCCAGTCGCGGCCGCCCCAGGCGCCGCAGGCGCCTCAGCGCAGCGAGATCGAAGTCGCCTTTTCGGCTCAGACCCCGGTCGATCCTTACGAGTGGCTGCGGCTGGAGAAGGGCTCCAACGATCCGTCCATGCGCGCGCTCGATCTGCTGGCACCCATCGGCAAGGGCACGCGCGGCCTGATCGTCGCGCCGCCGAAAGCGGGCAAGACCACGTTCCTGAAGCAGATTTCGAACGCGGTGCACGCGGTGGATCCGAAAATCCGCCAATACTGCCTGCTGGTCGATGAGCGCCCCGAGGAGGTCACCGACTTCAAGCGCTCGGTGCCCGCCGAGGTCTGGGCGTCCTCGTCGGACCAGACCTACCAGCAGCACAAGAAGATCGCCGAGGATCTGATGCGCACGGCCATCGAGAAGGTCGTGGCCGGCGAGGACGTGTTCATCCTGCTGGACTCGCTGACGCGTCTGGCGCGCGTCTACAACCAGTTTGCGACCGGCAACCGCACGATGTCGGGCGGCCTCGACAGCCGCGCGATGGAGACCCCGCGGCGCTTCTTCGGCGCGGCGCGCAAGATCGAGAACGGCGGCTCGCTGACCATTCTGGCCACCATCCTGGTCGACACCGGCTCGAAGATGGACGACATCATCTTCCAAGAATTCAAGGGCACCGGCAACATGGAGCTCGTGCTCTACCGTCAGGCCGCGGAAATGCGCATCTTCCCGGCGCTGAAGGTGCGTGACAGCGGCACCCGCAAGGAAGAGAAGCTCTTCACCAAGGACTACCTTGAGGGCGTTTATAAACTGCGCCGCCATCTCGCGGGATTGGGAGATCTGGAGGCGATCAAGGCCTTGACCGAGCTGATGCGGGCGCACAAGCTCAACGACAAGCTGTTGGCCGCGCTGAGGTGACGCGATGAAGAAAACCGCCGTCGGCACCGCGAAGGCTCCGGCCGCGATCGGCCCGTATTCTCAGGCGATCGCGGCGGGCGGCCTGGTGTTCGTCTCCGGACAGACCCCGCTTCGGCCCGACGGGACGATGTGTTCCGGCGACGCGGCCGAGCAGACCGAGCAATGCGTGGCCAATATCCGGGAGATACTGGCGGCAGCGGGCTTAAGCCTGGCCGACGTCGTCAAGACCACGGTGTTCATGACGGACTTGGGACAATTTTCAGCCATGAACGCGGTCTACGCGCGTCATTTTCCGGCGCCGCACCCGGCGCGGGCGACGGTGCAGGTGTCCGCGCTACCCAAAGGAGCGGCGGTGGAAATCGAGGCCGTCGCGGTGCGCCCGGCCGCGTGAGCGAACGCCTGCGCGCGCCGCTGGCCGCGCTCGCCGCCCTGCTGATCGGCGGGGAGCTTGCCGCGCGCGGATCGGCCGTGTTAACCGATGTCGGCGGCTTTTTATTTCCGTACGTGTGGCTGTTTCTGCTTTTTGAGTTGCTGAGCTCGCGCCGGCGCCTGGGCGATGCCGAGGCGCTCATGGTCGGCGCGGCCGCGGGACTTCTGCACGACGGCGTCTACGCGAAGGCATTGCAGGAGGGAGCTTTGCCTTTCGGCTTCGATGCGCTGGGAGCGGTCTTCGCCGTCTTCGACTGGGGAATGACCGCCGTCCTCGCCCTGCACGTGGCCGACGCGCTCCTGCCCCGCGTCGAGGAGTCCCGCGACCTGCGGCCCGAAGCCGCGGCGGCGGCGGCCATCGCCGCGGCAGCGGCGGCGGTCTACGCGCTGATGACCTTGACCGGACGTTATCGCTACGAGCGCATGATCGGCTCGTTCTGGCTGCTGGACGACTTGCTGTTCATCGGCGCGGCCGCCGCGCTGGTGCGGCGCGCGTGGTCGCGTGCGGCCCGGGAGGAGCCGCAGGACCGCGACGGCTGGCTGTGGGCGCTGGGCGCGTTGTGCGCGTGGCTGCCGGGGATGCAGATTCTCTATCGTGCGGCGCGCGGAGAGCCCGGATTTTTCGCCGTCTTCTTCATGATCCTTTGGACCATCGTCGCGGGCGGCGCGATGTTCCGCCTGTGGAACGACCGGGCTTATGCGGACTCGGCGCCGCGCCGCGTCTGCCGCGCGGCGCTGGGACTGGCGCTGTGGCGTTTGGCGGCCGGCGCGATCTTGCTGGCCGTGTATGGTCCTGCGGCCGACAATCTCCGCGCCGTCGGTCCTTTCCAGGTCTTTGTCGATCTGCCTTCACGCGCCGCCTTCTGCTGGCTTTTCTTCTCCGGGCGGCTGGCGGTATGAAGTCCGAGGTCCTGCGCCGCGCCGACGCCGCGCGCATTTTCCTGCTGGCCGCGGCGTGGATTATGTTTTTCATTCTTGTCGATCCGCGCGGCGCGGGAGCGACGGCTCTTCGGCTTTGGCTCATCGCCGCCGCGGGTTTAGGTGCGGGACTGGTCTACGTTCTGGCCCGCCGCTGGCGCGCGTCCGTCGACGCGGCGCTACTCGCGGCGCTGACGCTGTCATTCTGCCCTGTCTACGCCACGTTGAGCGCGAACGCCGGGGCCGACGCGGCCGCTTCGGTTTTGGCGCTGGCAGGACTCTTTGCCTTTCTGCGCGGTCGTGAGGACCGAGCGTTGTCGCGGCTGGCGGCTTGCTCGGCGCTGGTCGGGGTCGCGGGTGTTTTCCGCCCGGAATATTTCTTGTGCGCCGCCGCGGGGGCCGCGGTATTGACGCACGAGGGGCGCTTCGGTCGCCGCCCGGCGGCCGCCTTGCTTGGCCCCGTGCTCGTCGCGGTCGTCGGTGCCTTGATTCTGGGTCGTTGGCGCGGCGCGTCCTGGGGAGGTGTCGATGCGGCGGAGTTCGGCGTCTTCGGCGGCGCTGAAATCGCGGCCCTCTGCCTGGCTCCGCTCGCCGTCGCCGCGGCGCTGGGCATGCCGCGCCGCGAAATGACGCGCGTCGAAAAGGGGGCGTTGGCGAGCGTCGGTCTTGCCGCGGCAGTGTTCTGGTTTCGCGCGCGCGGCATGGACCCGCTTGCCGGCATCGTGAGCCGCTGGGGCCTGGGGGTCCTTGACCTCGCGGGCGTGGACGGCAAACCCGCGGGCTGGTGGGCCTCCTCTTGGTTCTGGTACGCGGCGGCGGCCGTGGCGACGGCGTCTTCCGTGCAACTGGCGCGGCGCGCACTAGAGACGGCTCGCGCGGCGTATTTCGGCGAAATCGCGGTCGCGGCGCTGTTCTGCGGCGTGCCATGCGCGGCGGCTCTGGCGGCGGGCGACGCGCGCGGCCTACTGGCGGCTTTGCCCGTCGCTGTCGCGGCCGCGGCCGCGGGCCTGAGCGGCCGAGCGTGGCGCTTGGCGCCCGCGTTCGGCGTCGCGCTGGGCTTGGCATTGGTCAGCTCGGGAGGGCTTGAGGATTATTTCGCCTGGAGCCGGGCGCGGGCCGCGGCGCTGGACGCGGTCGCGGCGCACGGGGCGCGTCCTCAGGACATCGCCGCGGGCCGGGTCGTGGTCTCGTTTACGCGGGTCCCGCCGCGGCCGGGCTTAATGGCGTTGGCGGCTTTTCCCTACCGCAGCATTCTGGTGCCCGAGGGCGCGGCCGTCTATCTGTTCGGCCAAGTGGATTTCGTCGGGCTCCCGCCCTCGCGTGCGGTCCCGCCGGGGCGCTAGAATAGACCCATGAAGATCCGCGTCTACGAATACGAGGGCTGCTCGACCTGCCGCAAGGCGCTGAAGTTCCTCGACGCGCGCGGCGTCGACTACGAGCGCGTGCCGATCGTCGCGACGCCGCCGGCTCTTTCGGAACTGAAGGCCATGCTTGCCTTCGCCGGCGACCGCCGCCGCCTGTTCAACGTCTCCGGAGTTCTCTACCGCGAATTGAAGATCGCCGAAAAGCTCAAAACTCTCTCCGACGCGCAGGCCCTGGCCTTGCTGGCCGCGCACGGCAAGCTGGTCAAGCGGCCGTTCGTCCTGCTAGAAGACCGCGGACTGCTGGGCTTCAACGAGACCGAGTGGCGGGCAGCGTTCGCACGGTGGAAGGCCTAATCCGGTGTCCGGGTGCGTTGCCGCCATTTTGATAGAATTCCGCTCATGAGCCGGGCGAAGAAAACGGTCCGCGGCACCAAGCCGGGCGCCACGCACGCGCTCGGGCCCGGGGGCCTGGACGCGGCGGGCTTCGCGCGCTGGTATCGCGATCGGTCTCTGGAGCAGTGGAACGCGCTGGATCTCAAGGCGCTGGGGCGCGTGGCGGCGGTGCTCGAAGGCGCGCAGGCGCGTGGGCGCTTCGTCTGGGTGTGCGGCAACGGCGGCTCGGCGGCCAGCGCGGCGCATGTCGGCTGCGATTTCGGCAAGACGGCGGCACGGCCGGGCGCGAAGGCTCTCAAGTGCGTGTCGCTGTGCGAGAATTCCGCGTTTCTGACCGCGGCGGCCAACGACGAGTCCTTCGACCGCATCTTCTCTCGCCAATTGGAAAACGTGCTGGCACCGGGCGATGTGGTGCTCCTGCTGTCGGGTAGCGGCAACTCGCCGAATCTTATCGAAGCCGCCGAGTTGGCGCGCGCGCGCGGCGCCGCGGTTGTCGGCCTGCTGGGCTTTGATGGAGGGGGGCTCAAGTCGCTGTGCGACGAGGTCCTGCTGATTCCGTCGGATCAGTATGGTGTCATCGAGGATCTGCACATGGCCGTGGCACATATCCTAACGTTCTATCTCAAGCAGAAGAAACCTTGATCCCCGCGGTGATCGTTGCCGGCGGCCGCGGCGAGCGCATGGGGGCCGCGACTCAGGGGCTGCCGAAGCCGATGCTTCCGCTCGGCGGCAAGCCCATACTTGAGCGGCTGATCGAGGGTCTGGCCGCCGCCGGCTGGAGCGAAATACACCTCAGCCTCGGCTACCGCGCCGAAGCCGTGACCGAGTACTTCGGCGACGGCGCGCGTTGCGGCGTGCGTTTGCACCATCACGTCGAGCGTGAGCCGCGTGGAACCGCCGGGGCCGTTGCCGATCTTCGTGGTGAGCTGGGCGACGACATTCTGGTGGTTTACGGCGACTTGTATGTTGCTATGGACCTGCGGCGGTTCATCGACTGGCACTCGGCCCGTCTTTCCGCGGCGGCGACGCTTGCGCTAATCGAGACCGACCATCCTTTCGATTCCGACCTGGCGAGGCTGGACGGCGAGCGACTGACCGGCTTTTATCGTGCCTCCCCAGGGCAGCCGTATGAGCCGCTCGCGCTCGCCGCGCTATGGGTCGTGCGCGGGCCTGTGCTGGATCTGATTTCCCCCAGTCGCCCCTGCGATTTTGGCCGCGACGTTTTTCCTGAGGCCGTGCGCCGCGGCCTGGATGTGCGCGGCTACCGCACGCGGGAGACGCTGGACGACCTGGGAACTCCGGAGCGCCTGGCGCGCGCGGAAGCCGTGCTGAGGCGTTCATGATCATCTCGCGCACGCCGTTTCGAATCAGTTTCGCCGGTGGCGGTACGGACATGGCCGAGTTTTACCTCCGCCGCCCCGGCGCGGTCGTTTCGACCGCGATCGACAAATACATGTACGTGACCGTCAACCGCTATTTCGACGACTCGATCATTTTGAAATACCGGCGCACCGAACTGGTCAAGCGCGTGGCCGACGTCCGCCATCCGATCCTGCGCGAGTGCCTGAAGCTTGTCGGCATCGATCGCGGCGTCGAGATCACATCCATGGCCGACGTCGTGGGTGGCACCGGATTGGGATCTTCCTCCAGCTTCGCCGTCGGCGTACTCCACGCCCTGCACGCCTTCAAGGGCGAGTACCGAACCGCCGAGGAGTTGGCGCGCGAGGCATGCACGGTGGAGATCGCGCGTCTCAAGGAGCCGATCGGCAAGCAGGACCAGTATATCGCTGCCTACGGCGGCCTTCAGTCCATCGAATTCATGCCCGACGAAACCGTGCGAGTCGACCCGATCGTGCTGGGAGAAAAAGTCCGCACGGCGCTGTCCCAACGACTGCTGCTTCTCTACACCGGTGTCACACGCCGTGCGTCCCCGGTTTTGCGTCGCTTCCGTACGAAATTCGAGGCCAAGGACCGCCAGATGACGCGCCTGCGCGACCTTGCCTACGAGGCTCGCGAGGCCCTGCGCGGCGGCGACGTCGACGCGCTGGGCGAGATGCTCCATGAGGGTTGGATGCTCAAGAAGGGCATCTCGGGGGGCATCTCCAACTCCGTCATCGACCGCGCCTACGCGGCCGCGCGGGCGGCGGGCGCTTCGGGCGGGAAAATTCTGGGAGCGGGCGGCGGCGGATTTCTTCTGCTGTACGCCAAGCCCGCGCGGCGCGCCTCGGCGCGGCGCGCGCTGTCGTCTTGGCGAGAGATCCCGCTGGCGCTCGAGCCCGAGGGATCGAAGATCGTCTACGTGAGCCGCTAGCCGATGAAGCTCTCGATCGTCGTTCCGGTCTACAACGAGAAGGCCACCTTCCCGATTCTTATCGACAAGGTTCTATCGGTGGCCTTGCCGCGGAATCTCGAAAAGGAAATCATCATCGTCGAAGGCCGCTCGACGGACGGTACGCGCGATTTGGCGCTCGCGCTCAAGGACCGGCCCGGCGTCAAGGTCGTCTTGGAAGACGCGCCGCATGGAAAAGGCGCCGCCGTGCGCCGCGGCCTGGCCGAGGCGACCGGCGACTTTCTCGTGATCCAGGACGGCGACCTGGAGTATGACGTCGCCGATTACGCGCGGCTTCTCAAGCCTCTCTTGGATGGGACGTGCGACGTCGTGTTTGGTTCCCGTGAACTGGGATCGTCGCGCCGCTGGCTCTTCCGCGAGCTCTCCGGGCGCGATCGCTTCTACGGCCTTTTCGTGAACTCCGGCGGCGCACTGTTGTCTGCGTTGTTTAACATTCTCTACGGCACGCATCTGACCGACGGCGCGACGATGTTCAAGTTCTTCCGCTTGCGAGATCTGCGTGAGTTGACTCTACGAAGCGACGTCTTCGATTACGACTGGGAGATTATCGGGAAACTGGCGAAGCGCGGAAAGACATTTCTCGAGTTGCCGGTGAACTACCGCGCGCGCAGCCGCGAAGAAGGAAAAAAGATTCGTGTGTGGCGCGACGGACCGCGTGTCCTGTTCGCGATCCTGCGCTACCGTTTCATGGATTGAAGCGTGAACATGAGGCCGGGGCGATGATCCGACGGGGAATGCTATTCTTGTCGAAAATTCCGGACTGGGCATGGTTGGCGACGGCGTTCCTTTTGCGCGCCGGGTTCGTGCTGACGATCGGTGAGAGGCTTCTGCAGACCGACGAGTTGGGCTACACCGGCGCCGCGGCGCAGTGGGCGGCGACCGGGATCATCGGTGCCGGCGGGAAGGCGGTGGCCTTGCCGCTTCTGCCGGCGCTTTTTTTTGGCGCGTTTTTTAAATTCAGCTCCCGCCTTCTTTGGCCGCGCCTAGGCCAAGCCGTTGTCGGGACGCTTGCCGCCTGGCTGATTGGAAGGATGGCGCGGACATTGAGCGGCTCGGAAGCCGCGGGCCGCGCGGCGCTGGCAGTAGCCTGCGTGTATCCGTTCTTCATCTACTACTGCGGGATTCTCCAATCGGAGACGCTGGACGTGACCATGATCGCGGCGGGCCTGTGGGCGCTTGGCGCGAGCCTAGCGGACGGCGGAAAAGATGCGCCGCGCGCGGCGGCCGCCGGTTTATTTCTCGGCGTATCCGCGCTGGTCCGTGCCGAAAGCTTTCCCATTTTCGGCGTGATCTGGCCCGCTCTTCTCGTTCTTACCGCGACGGGACGCTGGCGCCTGCGGGCTTGGTCGCTGGCGGCTGTATTTTGGCTTGCCCCTATCCTGTGCATGTGCGCGCGCAACCAGCGAGCGACCGGACACTTCACGTTGGACGACCACGGCGGGATGGCGATGGTGCACGGCACCATCTTGTTTAATCTTAATGAACAGGACACCGGTATCGCGATGTCCGAATTCAAGCAGACGTCGATCTACCGTGAGGGGCAGTCTCTTGATGACCATGAGCGCGACCGATTCTATTTGAGAGAAAGCCTTGAATTCATGTCTTCTCATCCGGCCCAGACGGTCCGCCAATGGGGGGCTAAATGCGTCAATTTCTGGCGCTTCTATCCAAGGCTCGATAAGCGCTATGCCGAGACTTCCTTCAGCCATCCCGGCGCCGGATTCAGCCGTCTGGCTCTAGTCGTCATTAGTCTCCTTTTTGAGCCGTGGTTGATCGTGGGAGGCCTCTGCGGCCTATGGGATATGCGGCACCGATGGCCGTACCTCCTGCCGGGGGTGCTGTTCCTGGCCGGGACCATGGCCGTTCACGTGCTGAGCGTCAGCCAGATGCGCTACCGGCTCCCCATCATGCCCATCCTGATGGTCGGCGCCGCGTCACTGCTGGCGCGGCTGGCTGGCGGTAAGAGCGCGGATTGCCGGTTCAGGTCCAGGCCGCGAGATTAGACGCGAACGGCCGCCAGCCAAAGCCGACGTACTCTGTGCGCACGCGCCCGGGGTCCGTGAACAGCGCGGCCAATTCGGCGGCGGTCATATGATTGAGGTTGTCTTCGCTCGCCCAATGCCTTAAAGGCGTCCATCCGAGCAGAGCGCGAAAGACCGATGCCGGAAGATAGTGCAGGAATGGCAGCCCAGTGTGCTGCTCGATGGGAAACCAGCGATTGGGCGCGGCGATAAAGACGCGGCGTCCGACGCGCTGGGCTTCGCGCACGAAGGCGGACTGCCGTTCGCGCGACCCGGCGTGCTCCAGCACGGCGTTTGAGTAGACGATGTCGAAACTTTTGTCGGGGAACGGCAGAGGCTCGTGCGGGCGGATGCGCTGGAAGGCAACGCCCGGATAAGTCTGCGCGACGCTTTCGGAATCCTCCAGGCCGGCGCAGGTGATGTTCTCGGGGTGCGGGTAAAGGCGCTCCAGGACGTTGGCCTCCAGGGCGGCGGTGTCACCCGACACGCCGATGTCCAGTATTTTCGCGGTCGCTGAGGGATTCATGCGGGCGATAAATAAAGCGTAGATGCGGCGGCGCGCGCTTAGGGAAATGCGTGACACCAGCGGCAACGCGCCGGCATGGGCGTAGTAGATGGAATCAGTCGCGGGATCGCTCATCGTGGAGGCGGCGTCCTATTTTACCAGTTGCTCGATCCAGGCGGGGGTTGGCGCCGTTACGCCGAAGCGCGGTGTGCCCTTAAGAACGCCAAGACGCGGCCATTCCCGCATCGCGAATGGCAAGAAAATTTGAAAACCCAAACTTCTCGTAGGTCTTGTCGTAGCCGTCCATGAAAATAAGGCGTTCTCGCGCGAGCTTGCCGACGATGTAACCTTTATCGATCAGCGGAGTCACGGCCTCGCGCAGGAAGTGGCCTGCGTCGATCCAGCCGTGAAAATATTCGAACTGCACATAGTCAATTGCTTTGCGCGAAAGCATCTCTTCGAAACCGCGCAGCACTTCAACCTCGTGACCCTCCGTGTCGATCTTCAAAAGATGAACCCGCTTGATTCCGCGCAGAGCGCAGAATGCGTCGCCGCGCAGGAGCGAGACCGTTTCTTGCTTTGCCGCGCGGCTCGGGCCGTCGCCGGAATAATCGGCCAGAGAATGTTCGTGGAGGGAATTCGTTCCATGAAGTTCCCCATCGACATGAAGAATGCCCTCACCATCTTGATCGCTGAGCGCCGCTTGGACCGGATGGATTCTCGCGGATGAGCGCCTTCTTTCGACCGTCTCTTTAAGCCGCGCGAAAGTTGCGGCGGAGGGCTCGACACTATAAATATCTGATCCCTCGGGAAGGCCGTCCACCGCCTGCAGGGTCCACTCGCCGACATGCGCTCCGGCATCGATCAGGACGGCGGCTCCGCTTAAGGAGCGCTTGATTCGCCCCAGGGCCCAGTACTCGCCGTTGGAATTCGGATCGTAGTCGTCATCTCCGCGTGCGCGGTTGGCGATGTGCATCCCTAGACGAAACTGAGCGTCGGGGCTCAGGGTCCAATCGAGCAGACCGTCGACGACGCGCTTGACGAGGCGGAGCATCGCGAGATTTTAGCTTTCTTACGGCGCGCTCACGTCGCGGGCCTCCGGTGATTTTATAGTATGGCGATCCAGTGGAAAACGACGCAGGTTCCTGTCCGGCGTGTCTTCGGAGCGTGCGGCCTTTGTTCATCGAAGCGCACGCGGATCGCGTTTTGGGCGAGGGATATCGCGTCCTGCGGTGCCCCGACTGCGGCGTCGATTTTTCCGAACCGCGCGTGGCCGTAGGCCCGGATTGGTATGAAAAATCGGCTCCGCTGCGTGCGATAGAGCGCCGGCCGCCGCCGGAGTCGGACTGGAGATTCCGGCAGTTCATTTCCGATTCTTTGCCCCCCGGGCGCTTGCTTGATGTCGGGTGTGGAGACGGTGGTTTTTTGAGATTGGTCCGGGACATCGGCTTTTCGCCCGCGGGATTCGATTATGAAAAACGCATGGTGGATTTGGCCCGTTCGCGCGGCATTGCGGACGCGGAATGCGCGGAGTTCGGCGCGTATTGCCGGGGCCGTGCCGCGGAGGAATTCGACTGCGTGACCTTGTTCGACGTGCTGGAGCACGTGCCCGAGCCGGCCGCGTTTCTCTTGGAGATTCGACGCCTGCTCAAGCCCGGCGGATATCTGGCCGTCACTTTGCCCAACGCGCTCAGGCCCCTGCCGTGGGGCCGTGAGGAGCATGATTACCCGCCCTGCCATTTCACGCGGTGGACGCCGGTGGCCATGAAAACTTTTCTGGAACGCCACGGCTTTGATGTCGTGCGCCAGGATGCGTCGAGTCTTTCGCTCGTCCATCTGGCCGATCATTTCTACTATCTGGCGCTCATGCCGCGGATTCTTCGATTGGCGCGCCGACTGATTTTCGGCCGCGTTTCGACGCAAGCGACGCTGTCTGAGCTGTACGCGACAAGCCCCTCGAATGGCCGGCAATCTCCGCATGGCTGGCGAGGGCTTCTCGCCGAGAAAGCGGCGCGTCAGCGCCTAACCGACGCGTTCAAAACGCTGTGCGCGCCGGTCTCTTATTGCGTCGCGATCGCTCTGTCTTTTTATTATCACGCACAACGCAGGGATTGCGGGAATGTTCTCTATACATTGGCGCGCCGTCGCTAGCCGTCAGGCTAAGTCGATCCAGTTCCAGCGGCTCTGGTAGAGCGCCAGCAGGCGGCGGCGCAGCAGGGCGTGTTCGGCGCGCCGCAGTTTCGGGTCCGCGGCCAGCAGCGCGGCGGCGTCGGCGCGGGCGTCGGCCAGCAGGCCGGCGTCCTTGACCAGGTCGGCGACTTGCAGGGACAGCTCGCCCGACTGGGCGACGCCGAGGAGCTCCCCGGGGCCGCGCAGCTTGAGGTCCTCCTCTCCGATGCGAAAACCGTCGGTGGTGGATGCCAAGGTCTCCAGCCGCGCGCGCGCCTGCGGGGTGCGCGCCTCGCCCACCAGAAAGCAAGACGATTCCGCGGCCCCTCGGCCGATGCGGCCGCGCAACTGGTGGAGACTCGCGAGGCCGAAGCGATCGGCATTCTGCACCACCATCACGGTGGCGTTGGGCACGTCGATGCCCACCTCGATGACCTGGGTGGCGACCAGCACCTGCGCTCGCCCGCGCGCGAACTCCTCCATGGCCTGGGCCTTCGCGCGGCCGGGCATGGCGCCGTGGATCAGCGCGACCTTGAGGTCCGGGAAAACCTCGGCGCGCAGGCGCTCGTATTCGGCCTTCGCGGAGCGCAAGTCCAGGGCGGCGGACTCCTCGATGATCGGGTAGACCACGTAGGCCTGGCGGCCGGCGGCGGTCTCGCGGCGCACCGCGGCGAAAGCCTCGGCTTCGGTGGCGAGCGCGGTTTTTATGGGGGTGCGGCCGGGCGGCATTTCGTCGATGGTGGAGATCTCCAGATCGCCGTACAGCGCGAGGGCCAGCGTGCGCGGGATGGGCGTGGCGGTCATCACCAGCAGGTCGATCAGGCTGCCCTTCTGGCGTAAGGTCGTGCGCTGGCGCACGCCGAAGCGGTGCTGTTCGTCGATGACGGCCAGCCGCAGGCTTTTGAAGCGCACGTCTTCTTCGAGCAGCGCGTGGGTGCCCACCAGCAGGTCCACTTCGCCGGCGGCGACGCGCGCCAGAATTTTGTCGCGTTCTTTTTTCGGCGAACGCGAGGTCAGCGAGGCCACGCGCACCGGGAGATTCTTCAGGAATCGGTCCAACGTGGCGCGGTGCTGCTCGGCCAGGATCTCGGTCGGCGCCATCAAGGCGCCCTGGCCGCCGTTCTCGACGGCCAGCAGGAGCGCCGACAGCGCGACGACGGTCTTGCCGGAGCCCACGTCGCCCTGCAGCAGCCGCGTCATCGGCGGCGCGCGGCGCAGGTCGTCGAAGATCTCGTTGATCACGCGCTTCTGCGCGGCGGTCAGCGTGAAGCCCAGGCCCGCGCGAAACGGCGAGAGCAGCGTGCGCTTGACCTCATAGCGGTGCGGCTTGTCCAGGCCGCCGGTCTGGCGGCGCTTGAGCGTCCAGGCCAGTTCCAGCAGCAGCAGCTCCTCGTAGGCCAGACGCTCGCGCGCGGCCTCAAGTTCCGCCTCCGAGCGCGGGAAATGGATGCCGCGCAGCGCCTGCGGCGCGGCCAGCAGGCGCCGCCGGGCCGCCAAATCCGCGGGCACCGCGTCCACGGCCGCGTCGGCGTGCGCCTCCATCGCCGCGTACGCGAGTTCGCGCGCGAAGCGCGGGGACAGGCCCTCGGTCAGCGCGTAGACCGGCGTCAGGCGCGCGACGTGTACGCGCCAGCGCTCGTCGGACAGAGGGTAGTGCTCGTCGACACGGATCTCCCGAATGCCGGTCAGGTCCGGATCGGCGCGGCCGACCACCCACAGGTCGGCGCCTTCCCTCACCTCCTGCTTGAGCGCGGAGAACACGTCGAAGCGGCGGCTGAGGTGCTTGAACCACACGCACTCAACCTTGCCGCGCGCGGTCGCCAGCGTGGCCTTATACAGCGCCAGGCGCGGTCCCGCGCCGAACGCGCCGGCGCGCAGCACGCGTCCGCGCGCGACGACCAGCCCTGTGGCGGTGGGCAGGCGCAGGTCTGCCGTTTCATGCCGGTCCTGCCAGGCGCGCGGGTAGTGATGGAGAAGATCCTCGATGGTACGCACGCCCAGGCGCTCGTAGAGCGCGGCGCGCCGCGGACCCACGCCCTTGAGAAACTGGACGGAGCTCTCCAGCGTTTCGCTCACGGCGTTGCGGCCGCCCACGCGGGTTTGCTATGCTCTGTGTACATTATGTCCTTCAAGTGTCAGATTCCGGGTTGCGGAAAAGGTCCGAAGACGGGATTCAGCTACAGCCATTCGAACAGGGCGACCAAGCGGATCTTTCGGCCTAACCTCCAGCGGCAAAAGGTCGTCATCGAAGGCCGCACGATGACCGCCTACGTGTGCACGGACTGCATCAAGTCCGGGCGCGCGATCCGTCCGACCCGATAATACCCAAAGGGAGCGTCGCTCTTAAAGGGGGCGTCAGGGCCTGGGCTTACGCCCTGGCCCTTTTCGTCTTGGCATTTCCCTTATTCAATCCAGACGTCTTCTGGCACTTGGCGGCCGGACGCTGGATTTGGGCCCACCATGCGGTGCCGCGCGCGGATTCTTTTTCCTTCACGCGCGAAGGAGCGCCCTGGATCGACTTCGAGTGGCTCACGCAGGCGCTCTGGTTTGTCGTCCAGAGCGTCGCGGGACTTTGGGGTCTATGGGCGCTGAAGGTCGTCCTGATGGCCGCGGCTTTTTTTCCGATCGACGGTCTTCTGCGCGACAAGGGGGCGACGCCGCTGGCGCGCGCCGCCGCCGCGGCGCTGTGGAGTGGCGCCGCGCTGGGCGTGGCCGACGTGCGCCCCGACCTGGCCTCGCTGATATTCTTCGGCGTACTCCTGCGCCGCCTGGAGGCGGGACGTGCCTCCTTCCGCTTTGGGTTCGTGTTGTTTGCTCTGTGGTGCAATCTGCACGCGGGCTTCGTCTTCGGCTTCGCGTTGTATGCGCTGTATGCCGCCGTCTCGATGCGCCGCGGACGCGACACGACGGCCGTCGCATCGGAGGCGGCGGGAGCGGCGCTCGGCTGTCTGCTCAATCCTTACGGCTGGGGCCTGTTCTCGGTCTATTTCGCCCATGCGTCCGGGCCTTCCGTCAAACGCTACGTGATGGAGTGGGCACCACCTACATGGCGGCATTCGTTTCAGATTCCGCTGGTCGCGCTCTTATTCGCCGCGCTGGCCGCGCTAGCCGTGCGTCTGTCCCGGCGCCGCCGCATGCCCGCGGAATTGACCGCGGCCACCGCGCTGTTTGGTGCCGCCGCCGCGTTCAGCGCCCGCTTCGGCGGCTTTTTTGCCTCCTCCGTCGCCGCGTTGGCCTTCTGTGTGTTCCCCGATCCGCCGGCCGTCGCCGTCGCTCTTGGGCTGGCGGTGCTGACGCCGATGATCCCCGTATTCCAAAACCGCTGGACCTATCCGTTCCATTCGAACTATGTCGCGCGGCGCGCGGTGACTTTCGTGGCGTGCCAGAAGGCAACGCTCGGCGGCCTGCGCCTGTTCAATCAATACGAGTGGGGCGGCGATATGGACTGGCGCCTGGGCCCGGGCTGGCGCGTCTTCGACGACGGCCGCTACCTTTTCGCGGGACTGCTCGCGCAGACGCAGGGTGCTCTGGAAAGTCCGCGGTCATTGGATGAATTCGCGTCGCGTTGGCGACTGGACGGTTTCCTGATCGCGGATTATCCGAGCAAGGCGGAGACGGTTCGTATCGAAAGCGACGGCACACGCCGCGAGATTCCGCGGCCCTGGCACATTCTTTTTTTCCCGCGACAGCGCTGGGCGCTGGTCTATTGGGATGATCAAGCCCTGCTCTATGTCGACCGCGCGAAAGTCCCCGCGGACTGGCTGGCGGCGCACGAGTATCGCTGGCGTCATCCTGGAGACGACGCCGCTCTCTCCGATGCGTTGGCGCACGACGAAGTGCCGCGCGCGGCCCTGGCCGCCGAAGACGCGCGCCACGCCGCCGAACTCGCGGCCGGAGTCTATTAGTTCGTTGCTCCTGAAAAATCTGCTCTAAAATCTGACCCCGTCATCGACGAGCGCGGTTGAATTCCTCGATGAGGAACGATCCGATGTCCGGCACCTCTCCGTCGTAAAATCCCCTCATGCTCCAGCTCAAGCCTGAGACCCCGGACCTGTGGGACGGCATCCTCCCCGAATAACTGCGCAAGCTCCCGGAGGAACTGGCCTGAGTCGACATCCTGCGCCGGGGCAAAGACCCGCGCGTGCGCGGGCATCTCGAGACGACGCTGGGCCTCGCTGATCGTGCCGCCGACCAGAGCGCGGAGCGCCTGGCCGCCGGCAAACCCACGGATCGCGTCGTCAGTCTCATCGATCCGGGCGCTCGCCCTATCGTGAAGAGCAAGCTCGCCGTGCCCCTCGAATCGTACCGCGGTTGGTGCGTGATCGCGGCGAACCTGTAGTCCGTCGTGGGAAGCCGGGCGCCGATGTTCGACGCAAGACGAAAGAGTGGGGCCGTCTCCCCGCCGACGGCCGTCGCAGAGCAAAAACGGTCTTGTTGGTCGCTTTTTTAGGAGCAACTAGTTAGCGAGCGGCCGAGGTTGAAACAGCGGGCGGCGCCAGCGACGTCCGCGGCGTGGGCGGCAGAGAGGAGACGATGTCGACTCCGCCGCAGCGGATGCTTTCGACGTGACCGTTCGAATCCTGAACGCTGACGTGGTCCGGGCTGGGCATCTCCGGCGGATTGTTCCACTCGTAGGCGGTGCGGCCGCGCAGATAGTCCGGCGTACGTCCTTCGACGAAGGGCTCTACGTCGTCGGGTGGACCCATGAAGTGCAGCAGTTCTTCTTTGGTCATGCCCACGCGCAGGCTTAGGCAGCGATGATAATTGCGCGCTTCGCGCCTGGAGCAAGCACCGGCGGCAAGCGTAAGCAGGACGACGGCGATCTTCTTCATTCCACGAGCCCCCGTTCGCGCAGCCAGTGGCGTATCTTCGAGCGCGCGCGCGCGGTGCGCGCCAAATTCAACCAGTCTTTCTTGGGCGCCGAACCCTTCCGGGTGACGATTCGGCAGATGTCGCCGGATTTGAGCGGATGGTCGAGTTTAACCATCTTGTTGTTGACCACCGCGCCGACGCATGACTCGCCGACCTGGGTGTGGACGGCGTAGGCGAAGTCCAGCGGCGTCGCACCCTCGGGCAAGACCTTGACCTCGCCCGACGGTGTGAAAACGAAGACCTGATGGAACTCAAGATCGGTCTTCAGGCTGTCGAGGAACTCCCGCGGCGAATTCAGATCCTGAAGCCACTCCATCCACTGGCGCAGCCAGTTCATCTTCTCTTCCAGATGGACGTCCTTCGCCTGCTCGCCGGTCTTGTAGCGCCAGTGAGCGGCGATGCCGTATTCGGAGGAACGGTGCATCTCCTCGGTGCGGATCTGGATTTCCACGACGTCCCCGGCGGAGCCCACGATGGTCGTGTGCAGCGAACGGTAGAGGTTGAGCTTCGGCGTCGAGATGTAGTCTGTGAACGTGCCCGCGACGGGCTTGAAGTGCGTGTGCACGATGCCGAGTAGGGCGTAGCAGTTGGCGACGGTGTCGGTGATCAGTCGCACGCCCAGACCGTCTTGAATTTCTTCGAAGGGCTTTTTCTGACGCTCCATTTTCTTGTAGATCGACCACAAGGTCTTGGTGCGCGAAAGAATGCGGCACGGAATCTCGGAGCCCGCGAGCACCTGTTCGATCTCCGTGCGCGCCTGGGCGAGCTTCTTCTCGCTTTCGGCCAAGCGCGCGCCGACCTTGGTTTTGATCTCCGCGTGTTCGGAAGGGTGAAGATAGGCGAACGAGAGGTCCTCCAGTTCGCTCTTGAGCTTGAACATGCCCAGGCGGTGGGCCAGCGGCGAGTACAGTGCCATGGTCTCCGCGGCGATGCGCTGTTGCTTCTCGCGCGCCAGGAAGCTCAGCGTCTTCATGTTGTGCAGGCGGTCGGCCAGCTTCACGACGATGACGCGAATGTCCTTGGCGGTGGCCAGCAGCATCTTGCGCCAGTTCTCGGCCTGCGCGTCGTCGCGCGATTCAAATTTGAGTGCGTCGATCTTGGTCACGCCCATGACCAGCATCGCGATTTCTTCGCCGAACTCCGCGCGCAGTTGGGTCTCGGTCGTCGGCGTGTCCTCGATGGTGTCATGCAGGAGGCCGGCGCACACGGAGGGCAGATCCATGCGCCACTCCACCAGGGAGTCGGCGACCGCCGCGCAGTGCGTAATGTAGCGGTCGCCGGAGGCGCGCGCCTGGTGGGAGTGGGCTTTTTCGGCGAAGTCCCAGGCCAGCTCCAGCGGCAGAGGGTCGACGTGCGGCGAATAGGCTGTGAAGCGGGCCAGCAGATCATTGCGCTCGATCATCTTGCCTCAGACGCGGGGCGCGGCGCGTCTTCCAGTTCAAACAGACGGCGGTAGAGCCCGCGCGCGTCCATCAGCGTACTGTGTGTGCCGTGTTCCACAACGGCACCCGCGCTCATCACCGCGATGCGGTCAGCGCCCGCGACGGCGCGCGGCTCGTGGGCGATCACGATGACCGTGCGGCCGGCCAGTGCGGTCTCTAGCGCCGCGCGGGTTTCACGCTCCGAGGGGCCGTCCAGGTGCGCGCTTGCTTCGTCCAGCACGACGAGCTCGGGATCACGCAGGAGCATGCGCGCCAGCGCCAGTTTTTGACGTTGGCCGGCCGACAGCGCAAAACCCCAATCGCCGAGCAAGGTGCGGTAGCCCTCGGGCAAGGCCTCGATGAATTCGGCCGCGCCGACGGCGCGGCAGGCGCGTTCCACCTCCGACAAGGTGACGGTGCGGCGGCCCAGGGCGACGTTGCGCAGGACCGTGTCGTTGAAGAGGGCGGACTCGGTCGTGACCAGAGCGGCGCGCTCGCGTAAGGAGCCTGCGTCGAAACTCCGCGCGTCCGTGCCGTCGAAGCAGAGGCGGCCTTCCTCGGGATCGTAGAGGCGCAACAGCAGACGGCCGAGCGTCGATTTGCCGCTGCCGTTGGGTCCGACGATGGCTAGCTTTGTGCCGCGCGAGATTTCCAAATCAAGGCCGCGTAGAGCCCAGGCGCGCGCGCCCGGATAGCGGAAGCCTACGCCTTCAAGCCGTAGAGAGCGCAGGAAGCCAGGAAAGCGCGGGAGCGCGGCTTTCGGGGCCACGGTTTTCTCATCGAGCGCGTTGAAAAGACGCTCGGCCGAGGCCCACGCGCGCTGGAGTTCGGCGTTGGTGCGCGCGAGATTCTTGACCGGCGCGTAGGCGGCCAGCAGGCCGCCGAGGAACGCGAAGAAAGCGCCCGGAGTCATGCGGCCGAGGATGACCTCACGCCCGCCCACGTAGACGATCGCCGCGACCGCCGCGGACGCCCCGACCTCCAGCAGAGGCGACGTCAGCGCCGTGGCGCGCAGGTATCGCATCACCGGCTGGAAGAAGGCGTCGTTCTCCTCCTGAAAGCGCTCGATGGCGGCATTCTCGTCGTTATAGGCCTTCAGCACGGCCATACCCTGGACGCTCTCTTGAAAGCGATGATGGAGGCGGTCGACGGCGAGCTGGGCTTGGCGGCTGGATTCGCGCATCTTGCGCGACAGGATGTACAGCGCGCCCAGTGACGGTGGAGACGCGAGCACGGCCAAGGTCGCGAAGCGCCAGCTCAGATGGAACAGTGCGACGGCCAAAAACATGAGCGTCAGGCTGTCGCGGACCGCATAGACGGGCAAGGTCGTCAGCGCGGCCTGGACCAAGGTCAGGTCCGCGGTGACGCGCGAGAGCACGTCGGCGCCCCTGCGTCCGGAGTAATACTCAAGCGGCAGTTCGTGCAGGTGACGAAACAGATCTTCGCGCAGCTGTTGGACCGTCTTCTGTCCGATCCAGGCGGCCAGATAGTTCTGCGCGTAGGACGCGATCGACTTGAGAATCACGAGCAGAGGAACGCCGGCGACGACCAGCTCGAGCATCTCGAAGTCCTTGGCGATGAAGAGCCGGTCGATGATGGGTTTGAGCAGGAGGATGCCCAGTCCGTTAAAGGCGGAGACCACGGCCATCGCAGCGACGGCCCAGCCGCAGCGGCCCGCGTAGGGCTCCAGATAATGGCGGAAACGCCGAAAAGTTCTCATCGCGCGGCCTCCGCTGCGGTCAGCGAAAGCAGGGCGCGAGCCGCGCGGTCCGTGGCTCCGGGTATGCCCAGGGAACGCCGCAATTCGAGAAGGTCCTCGCGGGTTTTTTTCCCGTAGCCCGCGTCGTCCAGGAACCGCGCCAGTTCTCCGGCCGCGCGCGCGGGCGTGGCGTCGCGCTGGATCAGCTCCGGAACGACGGCGCGGCCCGCCAGTAGGTTGGCCATCGCGATATACGGCACGCGGATCAGCGCTCGCGCGATCGCGTACGTGGGCCAAGAGAGCTTGTAGACGACGACCATGGGTACGCCCAGCAAAGCGTTTTCAAGCGTTGCTGTGCCGGAGGAGCACAGTGCCGCATCCAGCGTGCGGCGGCGCGCGTAGTCGGCTTCGCGCACGAGCTCGACGCCCTCGGGCAATCGGCCGTAGACTTCGTCGCGCTGGTGTCCGGCGGCGAACAGCAAACCTTTCACGTTCGGATGAGACTTCCTGAGCGTCTCGAAGGCGGCGTAAAACACCGGTAGATGGCGGCGCAGTTCCGAGGTGCGGCTTCCCGGCAAGAGCCCGATCATCGGCGGCACGCCGAGAGATTTCGTCTCGCTGGGCGCCGGAATCAAATCGAGCAACGGGTGGCCGACGAATTCGACGGGGACGCCTGCGTCGCGATAGAGCTTTTCCTCGAATGGAAAAATCACCAGCATGCGGCGCACGAATCGCTTGAGCACTTTCACGCGTCCGGGACGGCTGGCCCAGACCTGCGGGCTGATGAAATAGTACGCGGGCACGCCCGCGGCTTTGGCCAGCGGCAGTACGCGTCGGTTGAAGCCGTAGTAGTCGACGCAGACGAGTGCTGCGGGGCGGCGTTGGGCGATGAAATCCTTGAGCCGCGCGCGCAGGCGCAGCAGGAATGGAATCTTCAGCGCTGGCTCCAGAAAGCCCGTGACGCCGCGCGAGGCGAGGTCCTCGATAAACTCATCGGCCGCCGCGCGGCACAGTCGGCCGCCGACCGCCGCGACACGCACGGATGGATCGAGGCTCTTGAGCGCTCGGATCAGGCCCGCGGCGTGCAGATCCCCGGAGGGGTCGCCCGCGACGATGAGGAAAAGTGCCGGAGCCGTTTTTTGGGAAGCGTTATACACTTTGTTCACGGGGCCGCTGTCGGCGCCGACAGTTCATCATCAGAACATGTCCTCTTTGATCGCGAGGAACTAATTGCGCAGTATATCCTTGCCGACTGACTTGGCGATTTTTCCCAAATCCTGCGCCCAACTGGGGATCAGCGAGCGCGAGCCGGCGTGGCCGGACAGTTCGTAGCGCTGTAGCTCGTCGGAGATCTGGAGCGCGAGCTTCAGGGCCTCGACGCCCCGCTCGCCGCTGGGCCAGGGCTTGCGGTTGTGGCGGATGCAGTCGAGAAAGTGAGTCTGCTCGTTCTTGAGCGGGTCCACGCCGGTGAGCTTGGGCGTGAGTATTTCCACGTCCTTGAGGCTCTTGATGACCGGGGCCTTCTTGCGGTAGATCTTCAGAGCGCCGGCGCCGTAGTCCAGCGAGATGTAGGAGTCCTTTTGGAACGCGCGCAGCTTGCGGCTGCGGCCCAGCGAGATGCGGCTGGCGGTCAGGTCGGCCACGCAGCCGGTCTTGAAGCGCACGCGGACGTTGGCGATGTCCTCGTGGCCGGAGAGCAGGTTGGCGCCGAGCGCCTCCAGGCTCTCGACCTCGGAGCCGACCAGGGTCAGCAGTATGTCCAGGTCGTGGATCATCAGGTCCATGACCACGCCGATGTGGCTCATGCGCGGGTCGTAGGGCCCCAGGCGCTCGACGGTGATGTAGCGCGGGTCACGGATATGCTGGACGGCTTCCAGAACGGCGGGGTTGAAACGCTCGATATGGCCGACCTGCAGCACCAGCTTGCTGCGCTGCGCGGCGTCCAGCAGTTCGCGCGCCTCCTCCACCGATGAGGCGAGCGGTTTCTCGATGAGCGCATGCGCGCCCGCCGACAGGGCGGCCATGCCGACTTCATGGTGCATCGGCGTGGGCACGGCGACGACGACCGCATCCACTCGGCCGAGCACGTCCTTGTAATCGCGGACCGCGACGGTGTTCGACTGCCAGGCGGCGAGCTGGGCGCGCCAGACGTTGGTGTCGCAGACGCCCACCAGGTCCACGCCGGGGGTGCGGCCCAGGAGCTTGGCGTGGTAGGTGCCCATCTTTCCCGCGCCGACGACGGCGACGCGGATTTTAGACGTTTCGGTCATGATTGGGCCCCTCCGGGGGAAAGCCGGCGACGGAAATGGAGGCCGCGTCGGCGTCGGCGGCGAAGCGATCGCGGTCGAAGATCAGGGTCGCGCCAGCTTCCAGCGCGAGAGCCTCGACGCCGCAGGCGCGGAAGTTGGCCAGGGTGTCCAGGCCGACGACGGGCAGGTCGAAGCGGAAATCCTGGCGCGGCTTGGCGACCTTGACGACGACGAGCGCGGGCTCGCGGCCTTGCGAGCGCGCCAGCTCGGCGGCGCGCTTCACGCACGCGTCGGTGCCCTCCATGCCCTCGACGGCGACGATCGCGCCGCCCTGCGCGACGACGGTCTGGCCGATGTCGAAACCCGCCACGGCCTTCGCGGCGCGCCAGCCCAGTGCGGCGTCTTCGAGCTGGGTCTTGGACAGCGCGCGACGCGTGAGCGCCCCGGCCGGCGCCAGCAGATGCTCTAGAAAAGTGGCCGAGGACACGAATTCCAGACCGTCCTTTTCGAACTCCCCGACGACCGCGCGCAGAATGGTGTCGGTGCGCTTGTCCTTCAGGCCGAGCAGAAGCTTGGCGGCGCGCCAATCCGGCAGGACGCCGCCGAACAGCGACACGTGCTGGACCTTGCCCGCCATCACGACTTTCCGCACGCCCGCGTCCTTGAGGGCCTTGATCGGCGCGTCGATCTGGCCGAGCTTGAACCAGCGCAGGCTGCCGGCAGCGGCCTCCAGCGCCGGGTCGGTCACGCCCGGGATGCCGAGAGCCACCACGGGCACGCCGCGCCGGCGCGCCTCCTGCGCGACGAGCAGGGGGAAGCGTCCGGAGCCGGCGACAAGCCCGAGCGGCTCGGTCAGACGGACGCCTCCTCGGCCTCGGTCGCGCCGACGGCGGGGCGCATCACGCCGCGCTTGCCGGCGGACTCGATGAAGGCGATCCACTCCTGGACTTCCTTGCACGGCGAGGACGCCTTCAGCTTAGCCACGTTCTCTTCCAGCGAGCCGCCTTGGAGAAACAGGGACTTGTAGGCGGACTTGACCGCCGACATGGCCTCGCGGCTGAAGCCGCCGCGGCGCATTCCCAGCATGTTGAGTCCGCGCAAAGTCGCGCGGTCGCCCTGCGCGGTGGCGAAGGGCAGGATGTCGTGGCCGACCATCGAGCCGCCGCCGATCATGACGAAGCGGCCGATGTTGACGTATTGATGGATCGCGCAGATGCCGCCCAGCACCGCGCAGTCTCCGACGTGCACGTGGCCGGCCAGCGCGACCGAGTTGACCAGGATGACGCCGTTGCCGATGCGGCAGTCGTGGGCGACGTGCGAGTAGGCCATGAACAGGCAGTGGGAGCCGATCTGAGTCACGCCGCCGCCTTGGGAGGTGCCGCGGTTCATCGTCACGCACTCGCGCACCACGTTCTTATCGCCCATGATCAGGCGCGTCTTCTCTCCCGCGTATTTGAGGTCCTGCGGCGGCGTCCCGACGTAGCAGCCGGGGTGCAGGAGATTGTCCGCGCCGAGGGTCGCGTGCTCCACGACGGCGTGCGCCCCGACCTTCGTGCGCGCGCCGATCACGGCGTCGGGGCCGATGATCGCGTAGGGGCCGATCTCGACGGTCGGGTCGAGCTTGGCCGTGGCGTCGACGACGGCGGTGGGGTGGATGGCCATGGCGTCAGCCCTGCGCCTTGTCGACCAAGGCGAACGTCATCGTCGCCTCGGCCGCGAGCTTGCCGTCCACGTAGGCTTCGCCGCGGAACTTTCCGGCGCGGCCCAAGCGCAGAATTTCGATGTGATGCTTGAGCACGCAGCCGGGCAGAACCGGCGCGCGGAACTTGGCCTCGTCGATGCCCATGAAGAAGGCGATCTTGCCTTCGATGCCGCCTTTGGACAGAAGCATGGCGCAAGCCGTCTGAGCCATGCTTTCGACGATCAACACGCCGGGCATCACGGGTTGTCCGGGGAAATGGCCCTCGAAGAAGTGTTCATTGACCGTCACCATTTTGGTGCCGACGCAGTACTTGTCTTCCTGAATCACGTCGATCTTGTCGACGAGCAGGAACGGGTAGCGGTGCGGGATCGCCTTCTTGACGCCGGCGGTGTCCAGGGAGCGGATCGGGGCGGCGGAAAACGGATTCGGCGCGGCAGCTGTGTCGGTGCTCATTTTGCCTCCAGGGCGTGAAGTTTGGACTTACGCAGTTTCTTGGCGGCCTCGTCGAGCTTTTTGGCGAACTCGACGTTGTGGGCATGGCCGAGCCGCTCGGCCTCGATGCGCATCTTGAAGAGAGGCCGACCGATCAAGGTCAGGTCCCCGATCAAGTCCAGCATTTTGTGGCGGACGAATTCGTCGGCATAGCGCAGGCCTTCGGCGTTGGTGTGGAACTGGTCCTTGCCGATCACGATGGCGTTCTCAAGGCTTCCGCCCTGCGCCAGGCCCTGCGACTTCAGGTAGGCGACCTCGTGCTCGAAGCAGAACGTGCGCGCGCGCGCGACCTCGGCCAGGTATCCTTCGCGGTCGACGGTCATCGACAAGGACATCTTCGGCATCATCGGATGGTCGTGGATCAGGGTCGCCACGATCTCGAATTTTTCGGATGGGATCGCGCGGTAGCGCGCGCCGTCTTTTGCTTCATAGGTCACTTCGTGCGGCAGATGCAGCCAGCGTTTCGGCGCGTCCAGGTCGACGAGGCCGGCGCGCAGCAGGGCCTCGACGAACGGCAGGGCCGAGCCGTCCATGATCGGCGGCTCGTTGGCGCTGACCAGCACGTCGAGGTTGTCGATTCCCAGGCCCGTGCAGGCGGAAAGGACGTGTTCAACCGTGTGCACCTTCGCGTCACCGAGCCCCAGGTTGGTGCCGCGCACCGTGGTGACGACGAAGCCGAGGCGCGCGGGGATCATCGGGATGCCGGGCAGGTCCGAGCGGAAGAAACGGATTCCGGTGTTGGCGGGCGCGGGCCGGAACGTCAGTTCGGACTTGTTGCCGGTGTGCAGGCCGACTCCTTCCAGGCTGACCTCCTGCTTGATCGTGTTCTGCAGCGGATTTTCTCGGTTCATTGTTGACCTCTCAAAATTGTTTCAGGGCGCGGTGTCGGCGCCGTCGTCGATGTCTAACTTTTTTTCCAAGGCCTTCAGCCTGGAGACCAGTTCCGGCAAACGGCCGTAGAGCGCCTGTAGCTTGAACGCCTCGCGATGAGGGCGGCCCGGCGTGCCGAAGAGGATGGTCTTGCTGGCCACGTCGCTCATCACGCCGGTCTGCGCGGTGATCACCGCGCCGTCGCCGATCGTCAGGTGGCCGGCGATCCCGGTCTGTCCGGCGAAGACCGCGTTGTTGCCGACGGTCGTCGAGCCCGCGAAGCCGGTCTGTCCGGCGATAAAGCAATCGCGGCCGATGCGCACGTTGTGGGCGAGGTGCACGAGGTTGTCGATTTTGGTGCCGCTTTCAACGATGGTGGATCCGAGCGTCGCGCGGTCGATCGTGACGTTGGCGCCGATCTCGACGCGGTTTTGGATCACGACGTTGCCGATCTGCGGTATCTTCGCGTGCCGCCCGGTTTTGCGATCGGTCGTGAAGCCGAATCCGTCGGCGCCGATCACCGCGCCCGCGTGGACGATCACCTCGTCGCCCAGTTCGCACTCCTCGCGCACGACGACCTGCGGGTAGAGCCGGCAGTCGCGGCCGATCTTCGCGTCCGCGCCCACGTAGACCTGGGCCATCAGCACGGCGCCGTCGCCGATGACGGCGCCCTTCTCGATCACCGTGAAGTCCCCGACGGCCACGCCGGCGCCAAGCTTCGCCTCGGGGTGCACGGACGCGCGGGGGCTGACGCCGGGGGGGACGCGCGCGTGCTTGGCCGCGTCGATGAGGCCGAGCAGCAACGCGAACGCGGCTTGGGGATCGGCGACGATCACCTTCGCCTTCGCCGCGCAGGGCGCGCCTTCCGCGGCCGGGGGCACGAGCAGGCAGCCAGCTTTCGAGGCGGCGGCTTCGGCCGCGTACTTCATGTTGTGGAACGTGGCGGCGTCCTTCGGTCCGGCCGAGGCCACCTCGGCGACGGACTCGACGACGCCGGTCGCGTCGCCGACGGCGCGGCCGCCGACCAAAGCGGCGATCTCGGCGACGGTCAGCGGTTTGGGAAGATGTTTCATGGCGGAGAACTCCTCAAGTAATGAAGAACTTTTTCGGTCAGGTCGACGCCTTGGTGGCCGTAGAGGATCGAGGCGCGGTCGATGACGATGCTGATGCCTTCCTCTTGGGCGACCGAGGTGATCGCACGGTAGATGTTGGCAAGCACCCGGTCGGTCTTGCGGCCCTCGATGCTGACTAATCCTCGGTCCGTGGTGTTGCGCTCAGTCGCAAGAGCCTGTTCCTTGCTCAAGATTTCGGCCTGCAAGGCGATGATCTTGTTGTCGAGGTCCAGGGCGCGCATGGCCAGGCTGGGCGGGCCGGGCGCGACCGCGGGAGCGGACGGCGCCGGCGCAGCGGGGGGAGGCCCGGAGCGTGTCGTCGAAGAAAGCGCGACCGCCGCCGCGGCCGGAGGCTGGGCGGCCGCGGTCATCTGCGCGGGGGAGGTCGAACGCGCGACGACCGCCGTGGGTGGGGCCGAGGAGACGGCAGGCGCGGCCAGCGGGCCGCCGGCGGCGGGAAGGCCGGGCAGGGCGGCGGCCGGCGTTAGTCCGGCGGGAACGGCGGTCGAAAGTTCCGGAGGCGAAAGCCGCGACAGCGCCGCAGGCGAAAGAAGTCCGGCGGGAGCCGCCTTCGCCGCGGGAGGCGCGATCGCGGCGGGGCGCGCGGCGGCCGACGAGACGGCGACGGACGGCGCGGCCGCCGAGGAGAAGACGACCACGGCCTGTTTCGACAGCCGCACGCGTTCGGCCTTGGCGTCTTCCAGCTGGCGCTGGAGTTTGAGTATCTCCGCGCGCTTGAGGTTGACCTTGTCCTCGGCCTGGCGGACGATGGCCTCGAAGCTTTCCTTGGCCTGCGCCGAATCGGGGCTTTCGGCGAAAATGCGCTGCATGTCGACGTAGCCGACGCTGCCGCGCAAAGTCCGGTTCTGCTCCAATGAAAGCTCCAGCGCGCGCAACGGCGCTGCGAGGGCGAGGACGGCGCAGGCCAGGGCGAGGGGCTTCATCAGAACAGGGGTCCCATGCCGAAGTTGATCTGATAGGCCTTCTGGCCGGGCTGGTGATTGAGGCCGTAGCCGTAGTCGAGGCGGATGGGAAACGCGGGCGTGACGAAGCGTATGCCCAGGCCGACGTCGCTCTTGAGGTCCTGGTTGTTGCCGCCGAAACGGTCGTTGATTTGGTGGACGCTGTCCCAGGAGCCGCCGGCGTCGGCGAAGACCACGAGCTTGACGATGGTCTTGTGGTGCTCGCGCGCGACGGGAAAGCCGAATTCAAGATTGGCGACGTCGTAGGCGACGCCGCCGTCGGCCACGCCGGCGTCGGCGGCGGGCAGGTAGCCGCGCAAGGTGTCCTGGCCGCCGATGAAGAAGCGGTCCTGCACGTCGACGGTCCGAGACCCGCCGAACGGGGTGATGTATCCGCCGCGGTTGTAGAGCGACATGACGAACGGCCAGTCGTCGACGGCCTCGAACAGGGTGAAGTGCGCCTGGTTGCCGTAGGTCGGCTTAATGAAGTTGACGTTGCCGAACAGCGGACCGCCGGACAACTGAGAGCCGATGCTGTTGCGCGTGCCGTGCGTGGGGTCGATGATGCTGTCGCGCGTGTCGCGCGCGAACTCGACGCTGGCCATGGACTGGATGCTGGTGCCCGGCGTCAGCAGGCCGTTGAAGTTCATCGTCGGGTCGATGTTCTCCACGCCGATCTGCTGGAGGGTATAGCTCATGTTGACGATGTAGCGGTCGTCCTCGAAGCGCGGCCCTAGGCGCACGTCGCCGCCGACGCGCCGCATCGTGTAGGCCGACAGGTCGCCGTAGAACGGGGTGATCATCATGCTGTCGAACACGTCGTAGCCCAGGCTCGTCGGGTGGTCGCCGATCCAGGGCTCCGTCCAGCTCAGCGTGAGATCGTTGACGCGCGCGCCGAAGGACCAGTTGATGCTCACGCGTTGGGCCAGTCCGAACACGTCCATGTGCGACAGCGACAAGGTGCCGATGATGCCGTCGATCGACGAGTAGGCGGCGCCGGCCGTGAGCATGCCGGGCTTGCCCTCGGTCACGTCGAAGGTCATGTCCACCTTGTCCGGATCCGTCGGGGACGGCTGGAGGTCTGGCTCCACGTCGTCGAGAAAGCCCAGGTTCATCATGCGCTCCCGGCAGCGCTTGACCCGCGCGGCGGAGAAGCGGTCGCCGGACTTCATCGAGCACTCACGCCGGAGCACGTAGGTCTTCGCCGCCTTGTTGCCCTCGACGTCGATGTGGTCCACGTAGGAAACGGGGCCCTCGATGATGTCGTAGCGCACGTCCATGCGGTCGGTCTTGGGGTTGAGCGTCTTGAGCGGGATCACGCGCGTGCGCAGGCGGCCGGCGTCGGCGTAGAGCTCCTGCACGGCGCGGATCGTGTCCTCGTATTTCTGCTCGTTGAAGCGCTGGCCCGGCTTGTAGTCGACGGCGTGGTAGAGTTCGGAGGACTTCAGCACCAGGTAGCCGGAAAACGAGGTGTCGCCGAACAGGTAGGAGCGGCCCTCGATGACGCCGAGCGCGATGTGAATGCGCGTCTTGTCCGGGCTCAGCGAGACGACCGGGGTGCTGATCCTCACGTCCAGGTAGCCGGCGTTCTTGTATTCGGCCTCGATTTTCTTGACGTCTTCGGCGAGCTCTTTCTCGGTGAAGACCTTGTGGTACTTGTTCTTCATCAAGCCCAGGAGCTTGTGCGGCTTGAAGGCCTTGACGCCGGAGATCTCCACCAGTTCGATGCGCGACTTCTGCGCCTCATCGATCTTGAAGGTCACGTTCACCTTCTGCGTCTCGGTGTCGAGCTTGACCGCGGTCTCGACCGTGGCGTCCAGGTAGCCCTTTTCGTGGTATTTGTCGACGACCTTCTTGCGGTCCTCCTCCAACTTGAAGCGGTCGTAAGGGTCGGCGACCTTGAGCGTGATCTCGTCCATCAAGGTGCCTTTCGATAGGCCCTTGTTGCCCTCGATGTCGACCTTATGGATCACGGGCTTCTCTTTGACCACGAAGGTCAGGAGTATTTCTCGGTCGGTGCCCGCCACTTTGCGAAAGTTCGCCGGCACGGGCTTGTCGAGCAAGGTGATTTCGGCGCCCACGCGGTCGAATTCGCCCAAGCCGAGCAGGGCCTGGACATCCTTGTCCAGGTCGGGACGGTCGTAAAGGTCGCCTTTGCGAGCCTTCGTTTGCGCCCGGATGGTGCTGAACTTGACGTTTTTGAGCCCGGAGGCCCGGATATCGCCGATCACCCAGGGCCGCGGGACGAGAGCGGGGGGCAGCGCGGCTGGTGCGGGGGCCGGGGAGGGGGTGGGAGCGGAGACGGCGGCCGTGGATGCTGAGACGGTTCGGGTGGACACGGACGGAGCAGTCACGGACGTGGCGGTCGAGACCGCGGGCGGCTGAGCGGGGGATGTTGCCGTACCCGAGGAATCAGCTTGGGCGGAGGCGGAACACGAGAAAAGCGTCGCCAGGAGGGCGCTCATAAGGAACTTATTCACCGGAACGCAAAGTATACAAAATCGCGTCCGGTGCGCCCTCAAAACGACGATTAAGCGCCGCTCTCCTTGATACAGCGCCAGAAGCGCTGGTTACGGCTTCTTTCAGCGTGCGGTTTTCGCTGGAGCCCTTCTTCGGGCGGCGGGCCGGGGCGGAGCTGCGGGCGTGGGTCGGCCCCTGTCGGCGTCGTAGTAGTCCAGGCCGGCGTGGTCCAGCACCTCCTCGCCCATGAGCAGGCGCAGGGTATTCTTGAGCTTCAGGTGCTGGATGAAGAGGTCGTGCTCGGGCTTGAGATCCTCGCGGCATTGCGGGCTCTTGAAGTAGAACGACAGCCATTCCTGGACGCCCGCAAGGCCCGCGCGCTGGGCCAGATCCAGGAACAACACTAGGTCCAGGACGATCGGCGCGGCCAGAATCGAGTCGCGGCACAAGAAGTTGATCTTGATCTGCATCGGCATGTCCAGCCAGCCTCGGATGTCGATGTTGTCCCAGCCTTCCTTGGCGTCGCCGCGGGGCGGGTAATAGTCGATGCGGACCTTGTGATGGTAGTTCCCATACAGGTCCGGGTAGCGGTCCGGCTCTAAAATGCTGTCGAGCACCGACATCTTGCTCTTTTCCTTAGTTTTGAACGAGCCCGGGTCATCCAGCACCTCGCCGTCGCGGTTGCCCAGGATGTTCGTGGAGTACCATCCGGTCAGCGCGAGCATGCGCGCCTTCAGCATCGGCGCGACGGTCGTTTTCATCAGCGTCTGGCCGGTTTTGAAGTCCTTGCCCATGATCGGCGTTCCGGTCGTTTCCGCCAATTCCACCAGGGCGGGCGTGTCGGCCGAGAGGTTCGGCGCACCGTTTCCGTAGGCGACGCCGGATTTGATGGCCGCGTAGGCGTAAATCATCGATGGAGGGATTGCTGGGTCGTTGTCCTGGAGGCCGCGCTCGAGGGCTGCCAAGTCTTCGTGGCAGGCGGCGAGCGCGGGGAGTATTTCGGTGGAGCCGCACCACAGCATCACGACGCGGTCGCAGCCGTTCTTTTTCTTGAACGCGGCGATGTCGGCCATGACTTGGTCGGCCAGTTCCATCTTGCTGCGGCCTTTCTTCGGGGCGACGGCCCGGATATTTTTGATGAAGGCCGGGTCGTAGACCGCGGACATGGGCTTGACGGCCGCCAGTTCCTTGCGCACCGGCGCCAGTTGTTCCGGGGGGAGAACCGCCGCCTTCTGGGCCGCCGTCCACATATCGTCGGGAAAGAAATCCCAGCCGCCGAACACGAGCTGGTCCAGAGATGCTAGTGGGACGAAATCCTTGATCAGCGGTGCCCGGTTTTCGTAGCGCTTGCCCAGACGAATGGTCTGCAGTTGGGTCAGGGAGCCCACGGGCTTGCCCAAGCCCTTTTTGACCAGCTCAATGCCGGCGATGAAGGTGCTGGCGACCGCCCCCATGCCGGGAAGCAGCACGCCAAGCTTGCCTTTAGCCGGCGGTATGCGGCGCGCGTGCTTGTTCATGGGCGTGGACTCTCCTGAGGTGCAACATGATCGCGGAATACAAAAGGCCTCCGACCGCGGCGGCCCACAAGAACTCATAGACGCAGTCGACGAAGGCGAGAAACACGAGTAGATAGATGAAGTCCCGTTGGGCCAGGGCGTTTTCCAGGCGGGAGAGGAGGGAATCGATGCCGGCGGCGGCGGGTTCGTCGACCACGCCGGCCTCCGGCCCGGCCGTGCCCGCGCGGCGGCGTTCGCGGCGATGGAGCCAGGCGGTCCAGGCCGAGGCCAGCACGCCCAGATCGGCGACCGCGGCCAGGACCAAGGTGTGGGCGCCGTTGTCCTTCCAGAAGCCGAGTCCCAGGCATGTGAACAGCGCGAGATGCACGAGGTTGTCGCCCCAAAAATCCAGGTCGGCGCCGAAGTCACTTTCCTGAAAACGCACTCGCGCCAGTTCCCCGTCGCAACCGTCCAGGACCGAGTGTAGCCAAACCATTAGGGCTCCCGGAATGTACCATGCCCGCGTCGTGCCCAGGAAGAGCGCCGCGCCGGCCAGGCCCAGCAAGGTGCTGAGGACGGTCATTTGATTCGGCGTGACGTCGGTGTCGAGCAGGCGCCGCGACACGGCCAGCGAGATGTGACGGTCGAAATGCCGGGCCATGAAGCCGTCCTGGCTTTTGGGCCCGGACACCATCAGCCAGTCGAGCGTCTCTTCTCCGTTGATCGGAGACTCGAGGCGCCGATAAGTGCCTTCGGCGAGCGCCTGCCGATGACGCGCCACGGCTTCGTCGCGCGTCATCACGATCTGGACGACGCCCAGTCCAGAGGCATCCTCGTAGGAAATCGATTCGGCGCAGCGCGCGCGCGCGATATGGGCCAGCGTCTCGACGCGCACCAGATGATCGGCGGACAGGCCGAGGTAGGGGGCCGCGCATTCGGTCAATTCACCGCCCCCCTTGGGCAACCAGCGTATCTCCAGTCCTTCCGGCGCGCGCAGATCCGCGGCCAGATTTTCGGGGTGGATCATGGAGACCCACAGCGTCTTGACGCCCGCGCGCGCCGCGGCGAAGAGCTGGCGTTCGTAGACCGTCAGGCCCCCGACGCGCTGGAACAGCAAAGCGGGATGGGCGACCCATAGGATCGCGCGTTCGTAAAGCGCCGGTGTCGTTGCGCGTTCAGGCACGGGCGGTCTCCTTTGAGCGATAAGCCGCGTGGATGGCGCGTAGGCAGAACTCCGCCGCGGCCAGGCTCTCGCCGCGGCCGCGGCCCGCGCATTCGACCCGGAACGCGGACCACATCGCGGCCAGCCAGTCGGGGTGCGCCGAACCCGCGGAGAGTTTTTGCGGGAAGCGTTCGGTCTGCGTGCGGCCGCCGGTTTTGACGACGAGAACATCGTCGTTCAAATCGGCGGTTCCGCGGTCACCCTCGACGGAGATGAAGTTCGCGCGCTCCTTGGCGCGCCAGGACAGATGAATCGTGCCGACGGCTCCGGGAGCGTGGAAATGGACGTCGACGACCTCGTCGATGGCGCCCTCGGGAAGGAGCTGTGCGGAGTCAAGCTCAAGTCCGGGGCCGAGGAGGCTGCGCAGCAGATAAAGGTTGTGCCAGCCGTGATCGACGAGGATGCCTCCGCCCGCGATCGCGAGGTCCTTGCGCCAGTCGCCGGGCACGGCGGAGGCCGAGGGCTTCGTGCGCGTCACGCGCAGTTCCGCGCGGCGGAGGCGGCCGAGGCGGCCCGAAGTCGTGATGTCCAGAAGTCGCGCAAGCGCCGGCGCGTAGGTCCAATTGTCAACCGTGTAGACGCAGCGATCGCGCCGGGCGGCCTCGGCGCGCAACGTGGCGAAGACGGCGGGGTCCAGAGTGAGCGGTTTTTCACAGAGGACATGGAGTCCGGCGCGCAATCCGGCGAGGACCGCCTCCGCGTGGAATTTCGGCGGAGAGCAGACGATCAAAGCGTCAAGGGCGCGCTCGGCGGCCAGCAGTTCCTCGAGGTGCGCGTAGAACCGTGCGCCTGGGACCAGCCGCGCGGCCGCTTCACGGCGCTCGGGCGCGGGATCGAACACGGCCGCGACCGAGACGCCGATCTGCGCGAGCGCCGGAAGGTGGGCGTTCTCGGCGACGGCGCCGAAACCGGCGAGGGCGATACGCCGGATCAGAGGCCTCTCCTGCGGCGCACGACATCGAGCGCCTCGCCCAAAAGATCCAGCCCGCGCACGGCCTCGGACTGCGTGATGACCAGAGGAGGATTGATCCGCAGGCTGGGGTTGTAGGCCATGGTCAGCACGCCGCGCTTGAGGCCCTCCTCGAAGACTTCGCGGCAGACGGCCTTGTCGAGAGGCTTTCCGCTTTTCGGCTGGACGAGATCGACGCCGATCATCAACCCGCGCCCGCGTACCGCGCCGATCAGCGGCTGAGCGGCTTTTAGGCGTTCGAGTTTTTCGAGCATCACGGCGCCGACTTTCGCGGCGTTTTCCGCCAGATTGTCGCGCAGGATCACCTGCAGGGTCGCGTCGCACGCGGCCGCGGCCAGAGGATTACCGCCGTAGCTCGACGAGGAGCCCGACGGGTTGGACCACGGCGCGGCGCGGGCCGTCTCATCGGACGTCACCACGCCGGACACCGGAAATCCTCCGCCGAAACCTTTGCCGATGGTCATGAGGTCTGGGATCGTCCCTTCATGGTCGCAGCCGAACATCCGACCGGTGCGGCCGAAGCCGGTGATCATCTCGTCGGAGATGAACAGCGCGCCGATCTCGCGCGCGATGTCGCGCACGCCTGAAAAAAATCCCGGAGGCGGGACCACGTTGCCGTTGGTGCCCTGCACGGGCTCCAGGATGATCGCGGCGACCGCGCCCGTCGTCTCGCGTCGAATTTTCTCGCGCAGGAAGCCGAGGCAGTGCGCGCCGCAGTCGTGAGGCCCCGAAGCGCCTAGCGGACAGCGCCGGCTGTCGGGATAGGGCGAGAGGTGTAGTCCCGGCGCCATGGCGCCGTAGGAATTTTTGAAGCCGTCGTTGAGCAGGCCCAGGACGCCCAGCGTCTTGCCGTGAAAGCCGCCCCAGAATCCGATCACCTCAAATTTTCCGGTTTTTGATTTGGCGAGGCGTAGGGCCGCTTCGACGGCTTCGGCGCCGGAACTGTAGAGTTGGCAACGCGTCAGGCTCTGCGGAGTCACGGACGCCAGAGTCTTGAGGAAATTGAGACGATGCGCCGAGGTAAAAGACCCGACCGCAGTCTTGGCCGCCTGTTCCGCGACGGCCTTCGCCCAATCCGGGTGCCCATAGCCCAGCGAGGCCACGCCGATGCCGGCGACCAGATCCAGATACTCCTTGCCGTCGACGTCGCGCAGGAGCGCCCCCGTTCCGCCCTCGACGGCGAGTTGGGCGTACAGCGCGATGGTCTGTAGGCCGGGGGCGATGTAGTTCTGCTCTTCTTGGAACAACGCGCGTGATTTGGGCCCGGCTCGATACGCGTTATCGGCAACGGTTTGCGGGGTCATGTCAATTCTTCCTTGCGCAGGCCTCGCGCAAACGCAGGCGCAGTCGGCGCGCGATCTGGACGGACGCCTCGGCGCGCACGCGCGCGAAGCTGGGCCAGGAGTTGATGTCGATGACGAAGATGCCGCCGTCCGGAGCGATGATCGCGTCGCCGCCGAAGACCTCGACGCGGACGGCGGAGGCGGCCAACTCGGCCTGGCGAGCCAGGTCTTCCAGCTCGAAAGGCAGGCGGCGCGCGCTTGCGGGGTCGTGGTAGAACCAGGTGAACCACTGCCCCGGGCCGACGCCGTAGAACTTGATCAGATCACCGTCGACGTGGCGTTGGACGATCATGTCCTTGATTTCGCGGCCTTCGAACTCGCGGCGCACGGCGTCTGCTTCCGGCCATGAGCGCGCGTGTACGACGTCGAAGGCGCAGGTGTTGTGCACGTCGCCGCGCTTGAGCCACCAGCCGCCGGCCGACTCGAACGCGGGGGGCCGCTTGTTGGCCGCCGCGGTCGTGCGCCGCACTTCGGTCGGCGGATACGTCAAGCCCGGCGTGCGCGAAAAAGAAGCAAGCATGCGCGTGCGGTAGCAGCCCAGCACCGAGTCGGCGGGGTTGACCATGGCGATGCCGGTCCCGGCGGCGAGCGTCTTGAGGCGCATCAGACGCGGGTAGGCCTCGCACATGGGTGCGATCAGGTCGAAGTCGGAGGCGTCGGCGGCGTCAAATTGCTCCGGGGTCATCAGAGCGCAGTCCGTTTTCAAAATGGAAAGCTGGTCCATGACGGCTTTTAAGATCAGCGCGTCGTCACTTTCGCGATTCGGGGAGTTCTGGACTTCGCGAAAGACGCCAAGGGCTCTCACGAGGCGCTCCGCTCCATCTTCGGATCGGCGCAGTGCCGTCGGCGGACGGCGTAGGCCGTCGCCGCGACGACATCCTGCGGCCGGTCCACGTCCCATGTCTCGTCGAGCAAAGGTCCCGCCACGCGCGCCCCTTGCGCGCACAGCGCCCGCCAGAAATCGCGCAAGCGCGCGTGGGTCGCGGCTCCGGGGAGTCGCGCGGCCGCGTCGCGAGTCAAATAATAGAGTCCGCAGGTCGCGTGGCGTCGGACGCGGGCGTCGTCGCCGACGGCGGTCACGAAGCCGAACTCATCGACGTCGGACCAGAGGGGCTTCTCATCGTCAACGTGAGCGGTCAGGGCCAGGCCCGCTTCGGCGCGCGCCGCGCGGCACTCGGCACGGAAGCGGGCGACATCTTTGGGCGTGATGAGCGCGTCAACGGTGGAGATGAGAAAGTCCTCGGATTTCTCGGCCAGCCTCAGCGCCACGAGCCGGAAGCTCTCGAAGGAGGAGGCGGTGTCGGCGGTGATAAAATCGAAGGAGAGATGCGGGAATGCCGCGCTCAGGCTGGGCGCAACGTCAAAGCCGCGGGAATTGGTCAGCACGGTCAAGGCGTCGGCCCCGGCTTGCGCAAGCGAAGCGGCGACCCAATGCGACAGCGGCCGTCCCGCGACCGGTATGAGCGGTTTGACGATTCCCGGGTAGCGTGCGGCCAGGCGCGAGCCTTCCCCCGCGGCGATGATCCCGGCGGAAAAACTCATGACAGCGCTGCCTCCAACTCCGTTACCGAGCGCACGGTCCAGTTCTGTCCGGCCTCCGGCGCCTTATCCTGTGCGCAGACCAGGACGGACTTCATGCCCGCGGCGGCGGCCCCGCGGATGTCTCGGGCAACGGAGTCCCCGACCATCACGCAATCCTGCGGACGGCTGTCCAACGCGCGTGCCGCGTGCAGGAAGATGGCCGGGTCCGGCTTTTGAGCGCCGAGGGCGCCGGAATCCACGACGACGCCGAAGAGATCGCGTAGGCCTTCAGCCCGCAGGAGGCCATCGAGATTCCCGTAAAAATTAGACACGATTCCGAGCCCTCGCTTCCGGGCCAGACGTTCGAGCGTCGGCCGCAGCCGCGCGCAATGCCGCCGCGATTGCGCGGCGAAGCGTGCCGCGATCTCATCCGCCCGGCCGAGGAATTCGGGAGCGAGGCCGGCCAGCAGGTCGCGCGTCTGAAGGCGCACCGTGCTTTCCAAGTCCAACCCGGACAGCGTGTGGCGGAGGGGAAGTCCATCGTCGGCGTCATAAAAAGCGCGGTCGAAGCGATCTTTCTGGATGTCCAGGCCGAATTCCTTGTATAGAGGGCGGAAGCGCTCTATCCATGAGATCCCGTCGGCGTCCAGGGTCCCACCGTAATCAAACAATAGGGAACTCATTTCGAAAATTATATCAAAAGACGGCCATCAGGCCTTGACAACCCCGAGCAAACCTGTTATTAATCCTACGCGCCGAGTCCCCCCCGCAGTCTGCGGGAGACTCGGCTTTTTAATGGGCAAATGAACATGGCCGTCAACATGGATGTCGTCAAAGCGAAATTAGGCGCCCTGAAAGGGTACTCGGAGCTTTTTTTCGGTTCCAGGGATTTAATCGGCATTGATGTGGGCAGTGTCTCGGTCAAGGTCGTCCTTCTGAGGCGGGAGGGGCCGGAGTGGCACCTGAAGGCTTGGGCTCTCTTGCCGATCAACGTGCGGCCGGACTCGACGCCGGAAGAGAAAAAAGTGGCGATCGTTAAGCCGTTGCGCGGCTTTTTGATCGAAAAGAGCGTCAAGGTCCTGGATACCGCGACCGCGCTGTCGGGCAACGCGGTTATCGTGCGCTATGTAAAGTTTCCGCGCTTGACGAAGAAAGAACTGGAGGCGACGCTGACGACGGAGGCGGAGCCATTCATCCCGTTCGACATCAACGAAGTCCAGCTTGGATTCCACATTCTCGGTGATGTCGTCGAGGACGGTCAGAAGAAGATGGAAACCGTGCTTGTCGCGGCAAAGAAAGAGTTGGTGACCGCGCGGCTCGACGTGCTCCAGGCGTGCGGACTTCAGCCGGCCGTCGTCGACGTCGACAGCTTCGCTCTTGAAAACGTTCACGAACGGCTGCGCGACCCGAAGGAAGGTGCGGCGGCGCTATGCCTCAATATCGGCCACATGGTCACGAATTTGTCGATCATCGAAAACGGCGTGACCCGCGTGGTCCGCGACGTGTTCATTTCCGGCCAGACGATGACGAAGGCGATCATGAAGGCGTTTCAGTGCGAAGCGCCGCGCGCCGACGAGCTCAAGAAATCCTTCGGCCTCATCATTGATCCTGCCGAAAAGGAAAAGGCCCTGTCGACCGGCAATCGCGAGGCGCTCGGCGTCTCTCAGGCCCTCGGCCAGGTCGCTCGGGATCTCGTTGGCGAGGTTCACCGCTCCGTCGATTTCTACCTCTCGCAGGGTCCTGACCGCGCGATCGGCCGCATCTTCCTCTCGGGCGGCTCCGCGCGCGTGAAAAACCTCGACAAGCACCTGGCCAACGAACTCAAGGTGCCGGTGGCTGTCTTGGATCCGTTCGCGTTCGTCAAGGGCGCCGAATCGGTACCGCAGGACCTGCGGCCTTCGTTTGGTGTCGCCATGGGTCTGGCGCTTCGGCACAACCGGGACTGGGAATAGCATGATCAAGGTCAACCTCGTCCCGCTCGAACTGCTCGCGCGCGCGCGACAGCGTCAGCTTATTCTGCAGGCGTCGGCCGTGGGTGCCGTGGTCGCGGTCGTGCTGGCGGGAGTCTCGTTGACTCACTGGATGGGGCTCTTCCGGCTTCAGAACGATTATAAGTATGACGAGTCGCGCCTTGAAAAGCTCAAAGCGATCGTCACTCAGGTCGAGGATTTAGAGAAATCTTCGGCGGCGGTGCACGCGCGACTGGACGTGATCGTCAGTCTGGTGAAGGGCCGCACGTTCTATCCGTTGTTTATGTCGGATTTCGCGCGGACTGTGCCAGGCAGCGTCCGCGTGACTCAGATGACGACGATCACGCAGGCCAGCAACTCGATGAAGCTCACGATCACGGCCGTCGCCCAAGGCAGCGACGATATCGCGACGTGGATGCGAACGCTTCAGTCCAACGCCAATTTTCAGAACGTGGAGCTCGGGACCGTCAGCGGGACGAGCACCCAGTATATGTTCACGATCAACGCCGCGTACACGCGCAAGCTCTAGCCATGGCCATGAACCTGACGAGGCAACAGCAACAGTCGATCGGCGGGGGAGTATTTCTTTTCCTCGTGGGGGCGGGCCTTTATGTTCAGTTCTTCTGGCTGCCGATCTCACAGAAGAAAGAAGATCTCTCCAATCAGATCCAAGGCATCGAGGACAAGATTTCGAAGGCCCAGGCTCAGGCGTCTCGGCTCAAGCGTCTTCAGGATGAATTGGCCGCGCTCAACCAGGAAGCGGTCGACGCCGAGAAGCGCCTGCCCAAAAATAAATCCGTGCCCGACATCCTCAACAGCCTCACCGCGATCGGAACAAAATACGACGTCGTAATCCAGAGTTTTGCGCCCGGCCCGCAGAAGAGCCAGCAGTATTTTATCGAGCTCAATTATCCGATGACCGTCAGGGGCGGTTATCACAGCATCGGCCGTTTTCTCGCGGCTTTGGCGCAAGAGGAACGTATCTTCAACGTCAAGGACATCTCCTTTCCTTCCCCCGGACCGGACGGCCAGATGCTCATCACCTTCACTTTGATCACGTACCAATATAAAGGATGATCCAGCTTATTTTTGCCGTTCTCCTCGCTCCCGCGGCCGGCGCAGTCGTTGCGGCCGCGCCGACGACGGCGGCATCTCCGGTCGTGCGCGCGTCCACCGCCGCCGTGGCGAGCAAGAACCTCGCGCCGGTCCTGCCGATGCCGCCGGCGCTCATGCTCAGCACCTACACGGTCTCGACGCTGTATACCGGCGATCAGGTCCGTGATCCATTTTTGCCGGCCTCGGCCGGCCCGGCCAAGCGCGCGGGCGGCTCGCCGGACGTCGTCGACATCCATTCGGTCCAGCTGCGCGGCATCTTGAAAGACGAAAAAGCGGATTACGCGGTATTCACGAACGATTTCGGCGCCACTTTGATCCTGCGCGGCGGTCGTCTCTACGACGAACGCTCGCGTGTCGTGCCCGGGATCACGGGCCGCATCAAGCCCAGGCAGAAATGGGTGGAGCTCATGACGACCGACAAGGACGTGCAGCCGTTCCATCTCGGCGAGCCGTCGGCAAACGCGGGTGACGGCAATCCTTGACGCGCAGCGGGAGATACTATGATCAGGAACGATTTTAAGAGAACGGCGGCGGCCCTTCTGGCGGCGGCATTGATCTGCCCGCACGCGACTTTCGCCGCGGAGGCGGCCAAGTCTGTCGCGACCCCTGCAGTTTTCCAAGGCGTGGACGTTTCCGGCGACTTCGTCGCGATCAAGCTCAGCACGGCCGTTCAATACAACAGCTTCGTCACCCAGACGCCGCCCCGGCTGGTCGTCGATTTGCTCGACACGCAGGATGGCGCGCCGGGGGCTTCCGTGAAGGGCTCGGGCCGCCTATTGACACGCGTACGCTCGGGACAGTTCCAGAAGCGGCCGCGCTTGATCACGCGCGTCGTGCTCGATCTTGCGAAAACGGCGGGCTACCGCGTCGGTTTGCTGTCCTACGGTCTCGGCATCCGGCTGATCGACGGCAGCGAGAAGTTTCATGCCGCCGATCGCTCGGAAGAAGCCGCGACGGCCGAGGCGCCCGCCGCGCCCGTCCCCGCTCCCGTTCCAGCAGTCGCCCCGGCGCCGGTGAAGTCGGTGTCGAAGGCTCCTGCGCGGGCTCCGTCGGCCATCGCGGCGAAAAAAGCCGCGGCTCAGCCGCTCGTCGCCGCGGCCGTCCCCGTACCGGCGGCGGCTCCGGTCGCGCCGGTGCCCGTTCAGGCGGCTATTCCCATTGCGGTCGTGCCGCGCGAATCTCCGGCGCCGGTTGCGCCCGCGGTCGAATCGAAAGCCGTTCCCGCTAAAGCCAAAGTCGCCGAAGACGAAAGCATGGACGCGGCTTCCGCCGACACGCAGGGCGAGGATTCGTCCGATCAGATCCTGGTACCCGCGACCGATTCCCGCTTCGCCGTCGAGAAGATGGCGCCGCCGACGTCGGAGAAGCTCAGCGCCGCCGCGGCGTTCAAGCGCGCCGGACTGGAGGGGGAGATGCATTCGGAGATTGCCGCCGTCGCGGAGTACTCCGATGCGAACAAGAGCCGCGTCACGTTGCCCGTTTCGGTTCACCCGGGACATGTCGATTCCGGCCGCATCGGCGGCTCGATCTACCAGGACCTGATCAGCCGCCTTCCGCGCGATCCGGTGACTCTGGATTTCGATGGGACCGACATCCGCGACGTTCTCAAGCTGCTGGCGGCGAAGTCGCGCGTCAACATCATCTACGGGCCTGACGTGACCGGCACCTTGACCTTGCATCTGTCGGACGTGCCGTTCAACGAGGCTTTCCGCACGATTCTGTCGATGATGCAGTTGACGACATCCCAGACCGGCTCCAACGTGCTGCGCGTGCTGACGCCTGCGGAGTTGACTAAACAGAGGACGGCCGGCACCACGATCACGAAGGTGATCCAGCTCAACTACGCCAAGCCCGAGGACGTGAAGAAGACCGTCGACGCCGTGCGCACCGCTGAGGGCCGCCTGGGCAACACCAGCGTCGACGACAAGACGAACTCGGTGATCGTGACCGAGACGCTGGAGGGCATGACCGCCACCGAGAATCTGGTCGGCCAGCTTGACCAGCGTCCGCAACAGGTTCTTATCGAAGCGAAGATCGTCGAGGTCAACGCCAACATGCTCTTCGACTACGGCGTGCAGTGGTCGCAATACGGCGCCCAGAACGGCTCCGTCGGCGGCCAGCAGGGTCTGAGCACGTTCGGCTCGCCGGCCGGCTATTTCAGCACGACCAGCAATCAGCCAGCGACGTCTATGGCTCCCGGCGCCAACGGCGGCCTCTTTCCGATCGGCGGCACCGGCCAGGGCACCGGCGTCCAGCTGCCGGCCGACAACATCTTCGGCGCGCTGACTCTTGGTCGCATTACAAGCAGCTACATCATCAACGCGACGATCACCGCGGCCGCGTCTGAGGGCAAGGCCAAGATCCTGTCCGACCCGAAGATCGCGACGCTCAACAACCAGGCCGCGACCATCGCCGTCACGTCGCAGATCCCCTATGTGACGTCGAACGTTAGCCCGACCGCCGCGACCGTCACCGAGACGGTCAACTACGTGACGACGGGCATCACGCTGACGGTGACGCCGACGATCAATGCCGATGGGCGAATCCTCCTGATCATTCAGCCCAACGTCAGCCAGCCCTCGGCGACCGCGGCGGCCAACACGCAGACCGGCGCGCCGGCCATCGACACGCGCAACGCAAACACCACCGTGCTCGTGCGCGATGGAGAGACGGTCGTCATCGGCGGCCTGATCAGCGATTCGGTTTCCGACACGATCTCCAAGATCCCGTTCCTAGGAGACATCCCGGTGCTCGGTTGGTTGTTCAAGAAGAAGTCCCAATCGCGCACCCGCACGGAACTGCTGATCTTCGTGACCACGAGGATCATGCCCGATTGACGCGCCCGTGTTCGCGGCCCTCGTCGGTCTGCAGGTCGCGGCGGGCCTGCTCCTAAGGGGAGCGTGGGACGCGTGGGCGCAGGCGTTGGTCCTTCTGTTGATCGTCGCGGGCGCGGGCCTGGGCTTGGCCGTACAGTCCGCAGCCGGGCGCGTGAGGCTTGCAGCGCGCGGGGTTTCCGTCTGGGCCGGGGCGCTCATCCTGCTTTCACTGGCGTCGGCTTTGGAGAGTCCGGTTCCGGCCTACGCTCTCCCCGCCTGGGCTGCCGCGGCGGCCGGACTGTGGCTGATTCCGGCGGCGACTTTACTGGACGTCGATGAACGTGCCCGCGTCGAGCAGGTCGTGCGCGCGACGGGCTGGGCGCTGACGCTGCTCGCCTTCTATCAGCGCCTCCACGGCGACGCGCGCCCCACGGCTGCGTTCCCGAATCAGAACGTCTTCGCCGGTGCTATTCTCCTCCTTCTGCCGTTTGCCGCTCGCAGGCGCGACCCGTTGCTGATCGGCGGCCTTTTGTGCGCGCTCTGGTGGACGCGTTCGGTTGGCGCGTGGCTGGGCTTGGCCGTTGCGCTGTTGCTCAGCCGCCGCGCGGTCGGCGCGGCCGCGGCTTGGGCAGGCGCGTTTGCGGGCGGCGTCGGCCTCGTCGCGGCCTACGCGAAGCTGGAGTCTCCGGAAACATTGCATCGCTGGGCGTGGTGGGCTGCGGCATGGCGCATGGGATATTCCTCTCCCATATTGGGGCTTGGCCCAGGTTCCTTCGCCTACGCCCTGCCGGCGTACACCCCGGCCGGAGCGGGACTTTCGACATTGTATGCCCACCAGCATTTCTTGGAAACTTTCGCCGAGCGAGGAGGACTTTATCTGATACTCTGGGTCGGAGGCCTGGCCGTTCTCCTGTGGCGCGCGCGGCCGGGGCTGCGCGTCGGCCTGGTCGCGGCGCTCGTACACGGGCTCGTCGACTACCCGCTCAGCATCCCCGGCATTTTTTGGCTATTTTGTCTTTCGGCGGGCTGGACGTTGCCCGAGTCGGACGAGGCAGCGGCCGTGCGCGGCGGATGGCGGATTTCGTCCGCGGCGGCTGCGTTGTCGGTAGCGATGGCGCTGGGCTATTGGATCCAGCGCGGCTGGCACGCCGAACGATTGCGCGCGCGCGCCGTGGACGATTTTGCGTTGGGAGTGTCGCCCCGACGCGTCGCCGAGGAGCTAGCGGAGTCCGAACGTCTGCGGCCGCATCCCGAGACGGCGCGTTTCAGCGCGGAGTTGGCGCTGTCGCGCGCCGCGGCCGGAGACCAACCGGGACGCCGCCTCGTTCAAGCGGCCGCGGAACTGGAGCGTGCCGCGTTGCTGGACCCCTATCGAGCCTCGAACTGGAGCCTGCTTGAGACGGTTTACCGCCGCCTTGGTCGCCCCGCGGATGCCGCGAACGCGCGTCGTCGCGGAGCCCTCACGTGTCCTTCGTTGCGCGGAGAGCTCTCATGAGGAGCGGATCTCGCGCGGACTCAGGCGAGGCGGCGGCATTCCTGGCTGCCGCGACGCTCGCATTTTTTCTTCCGTTATGGCTGCGCGGCCTTTCGCCTTACTGGGGCGACCTGACCTACCTGCACCAAGGCTGGCGCGCCGCGCCTGCGGAGTTGATTCAAGGCGGTCGCGCGCCGTTGTGGGATCCTTCGCTTTACTTGGGGATGCCGATGGCGGCATCGATGCAGGGAGGATTGTTCTATCCGCCCGGCATCCTGTTCGACGTGTTCGGCTTTGCGACGGCGACGGCGCTGTTTGAAGCCCTACACGTATTTTTAGCCGGCTGGCTGGCCGCGTTGTGGCTGCGCTCTCTACGTCTGAATTGGGGGGCCAGCGTCGGTGGCGGACTTTCCTTCGCTTTCGGAGGGCTGATGATTTCACGGCTGCCCCTGCTCAATCATCTGGCGACGTTGGCGTGGGCGCCGGGGCTGCTTCTCTTTTTTCGACGGCCGTCGGCGCTGGCCGCGGTATTGGCGCTGGCATTTCTTTCCGGCTACCCGACTTTTCTTCCCGGCATGGCCCTTGTCGCGTGGGCGTTGGCCGCGCTCCTGCGCGCGCCCACCGCGCCGCCCATGACGCGATGGGTGGGGATTTGGGCGGCGGCTCTGGCGCTTGCCGTTTCGCTGTCGGCGGCGCAACTCTTCCCCGCGCTTGAGTTGGCCGTGCACTCACGCCGCGCGGTCGGTGTTGAGCCAACCGAGGCGTTGAATTGGAGCTTCGCCTACGGTGATCTGCGGCAATGGCTCTCGCCGCTTTTCGGCGAATTTCGGTCGGCGGTCGATTGGTGGAGGTGCGTCTATTTGGGCCTGTTCGCGTCGGCCGCCGCCATCCGCGGACTTATTATTCTGCCGCGCAGGCGCGCGGGGGGCCTGTCGTTGATCTTGGTCGCGGTCGTCCTGCTCATTCTCGGCGGCTCCAATCAGGTCTCGCGCGCGCTGTGGCACGACCTGGCGCCGTTGCGCTATGTCCGCTATCCAGGCAACTTGGCCTATCTGGCCGCCTTACCCTTGCTCGCGCTTGTCGGCGCGGGGCTGTCTCGCGCGCGCCGCGCTCCGGCGCTGGCCGGGGCTCTCACCCTCGAACTTTTGGCGTACGGCTGGCATGTCACGCCGAGCGCGCCGCGGAGTTTTTTTGTCGAATCCGGCCCGTTGGTTCGGCTGCTTCAGGCGCGCCTCGGCGCGACGCGCTACCTGATTTCGCCGTTGGCGCTGGAAGCCGATACGGGCCGCGATGTCACCGATTGGAAGACGCGCCTCTATGGGTTGACGAACGCACCGTATCGGTTGCGCTCCGTAGCCAATTTCGGAGAACCGCTGGTTCCGAAGGACAGCTACGAATTCATGGACGCCCTATTGAGCTTGCCTGGGGCTGCGCAGGCCGCGGCGTGGCTGCCCTGGACTGGAGCTTCGTGCTTGCTGACGCGCGACGCGCCGCCGGCGACGCCACTGCTGATCCCGGAGGGACGCGCGCTTTGGTTTATCTCGCGCGCGGCGCAATCGGTCTCAACGGCCTACTGGCTTGACTCGACTGCGGGTGCCGCGTTGCCGGCGGCTCTTCCGACGCGGCCGCCCGCCGCCGGCCGTCCGCTGGAAGTCGAAAGGCCGCGCGAAGACCGGCTGTCCGTGTCCGGAGAAGGCGCGGGCTGGGTATTCCTCAGCGAACCGCGCTATCCCGGTTGGTACGCCGAACTCGAGGGTCGCGCCGATCGGGCCGACGTTGAGCCCGTGCCGGCGCTGGGTCCCTTCCAGAAATTCAAAGTACCGGCCGGGCCCTGGACTCTGCGTCTGCGCTACGATCCACGGTCGTGGCGGGTGGGCGTGCTTCTGAATCTGGCCGCGTTGCTCGGCCTGGGCGGCTATTGGTATCATCGCCTTTCCCGCCTCAATCATGTCGCGTAGCGATTTTCTAGTCATAAGCTTTTGGTGCGCGGCGGTCCTGGCCCTTCTGGCTCCGGTCTGGGGCCGCCCAGATGCCGTCTTCTTCAATCACGGGGATCTCTTCACCTACCACGTGCCGTTGCGCTCTTTGACCGCGGGGGCCCTTCAAGGCGGACGCTTGCCCTTTTGGAATCCGTATATCCTCCTCGGCTTGCCTCACGCGGCCAATCCGCAGGCCGCGCTGTTCTACCCTCCGGCCATGCTTTGCGTATTTTTTCCCGTCGCGCGCTCTCTGACATGGGATCAGGTTTTTCATTTGTTGTGGGCCGGAATCGGAATGTTTCTGCTCGCGCGCACGCAGCGACTGGACCGAGCGGGCGCGGCCATTCTCGCCTCGTCCTTCGCGCTGTCGCCGCTGTTGGTCTATCGAGTGACCGCTGGTATCCCCACTTTGCTGGCGGCGCTGGCGTGGATTCCGTGGTTGTGGTTGTTCTGGCTGGCGGGCGACACAGCCCTGTTGACCGGCGCGATCGCGCTTCAGCTGCTGTCCGGCCACGCGCAATTTTTGCTGATCAACGCGATCGGCATGGGTCTCTGGGCGGTGCTCCGTTCAGAGCGGGGGAAACTCTTGAAAGTGCTCGCGGCGGCCGGAGCGGGCGCGGCGGCTCTGACCGCGGTGCAATGGGCCCTGACCGTTCAGTTCCTGCATCTTTCGGTGCGCTCGAATTGGCAAGGAGCCTCGGACCTCTATACGCTGAGGCCCGCGAACCTGTCCTCCTGGATATTCCCGGGTGCGCTCGGCACTCCGTTCGACGGACGCTGGAGCGGGGCGGTCTCGGAATTTTATGAGACCGGCGTCGGCAACGTCGGTCTCGTGGCGCTCGCACTTGCCGCAGTGGGCCTTGTGCGTGGGCGGCAGCGCGGACCCGCGCTCGCCGCGGGGTTGTTCGGTCTGGGGCTCAGTTTTGGACCACGCTTCGCGCCCGCGCGTATTTTGTCCGCCTTGCCGCCGCTGTCCTACCTGCGTACCCCGGCGCGCTGGCTTCTCCTGCCGGTGTGGGCGGCACTGCTGCTGGCCGGAGCGGGCTTGGCGAGCCTCCGCGGCGTTCGTGTTCTTCGCGGCGCGCGGGCGTTCGCGGCGGCGGCCGCATTTCTGTTGCTCGCCGCCTGGGGGATGCGGTTCCTCGGTCCGCAGGATCCGACGATCTATCTGGCCCCGCACGCGCAGATCGCCGAGCGCTTCGGCGGACGCCCGATGCGCGTGCTGACCGATCCCGTGATGGCCAATCCGAACAAAGCCGCGTTGTACCGGATGCGCAACGTCAATGGTTACGAGGCCTTTTATTTGCGCGGCGTGCCTGTGTGGGCTGCGGCGGCCCAGGGCGCTCCCGCGGCCGACGCCAGCCGTGTCTACGTTTCGCGGTGGCCTTCCGCTGTGCTCGCGCGGGCGGGCGTCGTCGCGCGGCTGGGGGCGGGGGGTGTGGACTGGGCCAAGGCCTGGCCGATGACGGCGTTCGTCAACGCCGCGGGCGCGCGACTAGACGAGCCGCTGAAGATCTTCGCCGAAAGGCCGGGACTGTGGCGCGCGATCGGGATCGTGCCGTCCGGCGCCGTCGCGCTGGAATTGTCCGAGCCCGCGTATCCGGGTTGGCGTGCATGGCGCGACGGAAGCCCGGCGAGGCTATCGTCTTGGGACGGCCTTTTTCAGAAGGTGCGCATTCCTCCCTCGGAGATGGGCCGCAAGATCGCCTTCACTTTCGGGTTCGAGCCGACCAGCTGGGCGTTTCTTGCTTGCGCGGCGGCGGCGGCGTGGGCGGCGTGGCTGGCACTGCTGCTCGTCCGCGCGGAGGCGGCATGAAACGCGCGCTGTCCGTGGCCGCGGCAGTCGCCGGGACGTTCCTGTGCCTGTGGCTGGCCCTGCGCAAGGTCGAATTTTCGCGCCTCTCTGCGGCGTTGGCGCAGGCGCGCTGGGGTTGGCTGGTCCCGATGGCGGCGATCGTCGTGCTCGATTTGTTCGTGCGCGGAGCGCGCTGGAAGGTCCTGCTGTCGCGCGCGCGTCCCGGCGCGCCGATCGCCGAGCTGACGCGCCTGGAAGCCATCGGCATCGCGGTCAACAACGTCCTCTTCATGCGTCTGGGGGAATTGGCGCGCGCAGCGCTCGCCGCGCGCCGTCTGCAGATGAGCGCGGCCGCGGCGTTGGCGAGCGTCGCCGTTGAGCGCGCCTTCGACGTGGCCGCTTTGCTCACGATTTTTCTCTTCGCCGCGCGCTTGGCGCCGGGCTTCGTGCCTCGGCCGGTGCTGGGTGCGGCGGCTGCCTTGCTCGCCGTTGCGATCGCGGCCCTTGTTCTGCTGGCCCTGGCCGAAGGCTGGGTCGCCGAGGGCGGCTTCATTGAACGTCTGCTGCGGCCCTGGCCGAAGCTGCATGGGCTCGTCGAGCAGCTGGTGTTGGGCGCGGCGGTCCTGCGCTCGCCGGCCGCGGCGGCGAAAGTCGCCGCGTGGAGCCTCCTGCTCTGGACCGTGGACGCCGGCGTCTATTGGGCCGGCGCGCGGGCTCTTGGCTTCGGCGCCGAGATGAATTATCCGCGCGCCGTGCTGGCGCTGTCGTGGGCCGGCGCCAGCTCCGCGATCCCGGCGGCTCCCGGCGCCATCGGCGCGTTCGAGGCGGTCGTCGCCGACATCGCCGGCCGGTTCGGCGCTGGCACCGAGCAGGCCTTCGCCTACGCGCTCGTCTGCCACATGACCATGTTCCTCATCGTCACCGTGGCCGGCCTGATCCTGCTCTCGCGCCTGGGCCTGTCGCTGGCCGAATTGCGCGGCGAGGCAGGCAAGCCGTGAGGCTGTTCCTTCTGGGCCTGCTCGCCTGCCCGGACTGCGGCGGCGACGTCGCTTTCGCGCGCCTGGAGACTTTGCCGCGCCCGGAGGAAAACGTGGAGAGCGGCGTGCTGGCCTGCCGCGGCTGCCTCCGGGAATTTCCCATTGAAGGGGGCATCCCGCGCCTGCGGCCGCGCGCTCCGGCCGGCGCGCGCGCGGAAAAAACCCGGCGCGCCTTCGGCTGGGAGTGGCTGCGCTATCCCGGCTCCCGCCCGGGCGACGAGGCGGTTTTTCTTGAAGAGACGATGATCCCGCGCGAGGCGTTTGCCGGCAAGCTGGTCCTGGACGCGGGCTGCGGCATGGGACGCTACAGCGCGGTCGCGCGCTCTTTCGGCGCGGAGGTCGTCGCCGTCGACATGTCGGAGAGCCTCCTGCGGGTGGCGCAGGCCGCGCGCGCCGACGCGAAGCTGCACCCAGTCGAGGGCGATCTTCTGCGGCCGCCTTTTAAAAAAAGCGTCTTCGATTTGGCCTACAGCCAGGGAGTTCTGCACCATACCGCGGATACTCGCGCGGCGTTCGCCGCCGTGGCCGCGCTGGTCAAGCCGGACGGCCTGCTCTCGGTCTGGCTCTACGGCAAGGCCGGGCGCTTCGCGGATTTCGCGACCAATCCCCTGCGTCCCGGCCGCGAGCGGCTGGCCGCGCATCGCCGTCTGGCCTGGTGGGTGGTGCTCCTGCGCCACGCCTTCAGCGACTTCGTGCGTTTCTTCACGACGCGGCTGCCCGTGCCGCTGGTCTATGCTCTGTGCTATCCGCTCACGGTGCTGGGCGCGATTCCCGGCCTCAAGTACCTGACGTTCTCCGTCGATCCTGACTTTCAAGCGCGCCTGATCGAGAACTTCGACTGGATCTCGCCGCCCTATCAATGGCACCACACCAAGGAGGAGCTCGCGACGTGGTTTCGCCAGGCGGGTTACGTCCCGTTGAGCCTTCTGGCTCATGGTCTGGTTCCGAAGCCCGGCATGCTCGGGCGGCGCGGCCGGTGAGGCCGTTGTCGGTCGTGATGGTCGGCGCGGGCTTCTGGCCGGCGCTCGGCGGCGCGGAGCGGCAAGCGCTGGAATTGTCCGCGGCGCTCGTCGCGCGCGGCCACCGCGTGACCGCGCTGGCGCGGCGTCTTCCGGGCCAACCCGCGCGCGAGCGCGTGCGCGGCGTCGACGTGCGCCGTCTGCCCGGCCCGGCGTTCGGCGCGGCGGACGCGCCGGTGTTTCTGGCGGCGGCCTTCGCCTGGCTGCTCCTGCATTGGACGGAGTGGGACGCGGTGCACGCGCATTTGGCGGGCTCACCGGCGCTGGCCGCGGCGGCCGCGGGGCGCCTTCTGGGCCGTCCCGCGCTGGTCAAGCTGGGCGGCGGGCGCGGCATCGGCGAGTTGGCCGTCTCGTCGCGCACGGCTCTGGGACGCGTGAAACTGGCGGCGCTCGCCGCATTGAATCCGCACTTCCTGGCGGTCGTCCCCGATTTGGCTGAAGAGGCGCGCGAGCATCTGCGTGGCGCGCGCGTGGAAATCCTTCCGAACGGCGTGGACGTGGGGCGCTTCGCGCCGGCGTACGCGGCGCGACGACGCGAACTGCGCGCGCGTCTGGGCTGGGACGCCGACGCGACGATTTTTTTGTACACGGGGCGATTTTCTCCGGAAAAGCGACTGCCTTGGTTTTTGCGCCTGTGGCGCGGCGCGGCGGACGGCAACGCGCGGGCGGTGCTGGTCGGCGACGGCCCCGAGCGGGAGGCGGTCGAATTGGAGGCCGCGCTCTGCGCCGGACGCGCGCTGGTTCTGCCCACGCGTGAGGACGTCGCCGATCTGTATGCCGCCGCCGACGTCTTCTGTCTGCCCTCGACGTCCGAGGGGCTGTCGAACGCCCTCTTGGAAGCGATGGCGTCGGGACTGCCGGCGCTGGCCTCGCGCGTGGGTGGAACGGCGCAGACCGTCGTCGACGGACGCACGGGCCTGCTGTTCGAGTGCGACGACGAGGCGGGGCTTTCCTCGGCGGTGCGCCGATTCTGCGCCGAGCCGGCTCTGGCCGCGCGGCTGGGAGAGACGGCGCGGGCGCGGGCGCTGGAACGATACTCTCTTGACGCCGTCGTCGCGCGCCTGGAAGCGCTCTACCGCGGCGGGAGTTGAGACAGCGCCGCCAGCGTTTCCGTCAGCACGGGCGCCAGCGGTATTGCGCCCGCCGCGCGCCGGTCCGCGCGGCGCGAGTAGAGATCGCGATTGACGAAAGGACTGATGATCTTGGTCATACGGCCGTAGCCCTCGATTTCCTGCGGCGGAGTGCACTGAAAGAGCGCGATCACGCGCTTGCGCAGAGCCAGGGCCAGGTGCATGGTCAACGTGTCGCCGCAGACCACCACGTCGCACGCATCGACGGCCGCGGCGTGCGCGGCCAGGTCCGGCTTCCATCCGAAGCGCGTCGTCGCCGCTCCCCGCGCGCGCAGGGCGCGTTCGAGGGCGCCGTAGCGCGCCCAGACTTTCAGCGGCCACCGTTCTCCGGCCCGCGCCTCCAGGCCTACTCGCGGCGCGCGGCCCGCCGCGCGCCGCGGCGGCCGACGAATCCAATAGTCCTCGCCTTGAAAGCTCCGCCCAGCCATACGAAAAAGGTGTTCTTGATAGGTGAAAATATTGGCGCGCTTCAGCGCGTCGGCGCGCCGCCGACCCAGGCGTGACAGCAGACCCATGTCGAACCAGGCCCGCGACGCGTTCGTATAGCCGAGGCGTCCGTCCCTCCCCAGCGTGGCTCCGGCACGGCGTCGCGCCCGGACGGCGGCGGCGATTTCGGCGGCCTCGCGTTCGTCGTCCAGGCACAGCGCCAGCTCGAAGCGGCGGCCGCGCAGGCTTTCCGCTTGGGCCGGCGTGAGCACGGACAGGCCTGGCCGCCGCGGCAGGAGCGGCGCGCTTTCGGGGCGCGTGACCCAGACGACGGGTCCGCTCAGCGCGCGCAGAAGCGGCGTCGTGCGCGTGACGTCTCCGGGCGCGCCGAGCTTGACGATCAACGTCGCGCCGTCGCCGGTCTCCATCATGCGGCGTATACTACCACAGCCCGGATGGACGAATCCGGCGCAATCGCCTATACTGGGCGCGTGAGCCGAAGCCGCCGCTTTGCTGGAAACGTCGGCTGGAGCCTCGCGGGCCAAGGCGGGACCATCGCGGTCAATTTCATCGCGATCCCGTATCTTCTGCGCGGCTTCGGCGCGGAGGCCTACGGCGTCTACCTGCTGGTCTACGTCGCGGGCAATTACCTGGGGCTGTTCCAATTCGGCGCGGGGCTGGCCACCATCAAATACGTCGCCGAGGCGAAGGCCGCGGGCGAGGACCGCGCCCTGCGCCAGGCCGTGAGCCACTCGGCGGCGATCCACTTTTTCGGCGTGGGCGCGGCCGCTGCGGCCTTGAGCTTGGCCGCGGGGCCGCTGTCGCGCTCGTTCTTCGACGTGCCGCCGTATTACCAGGAGCGCGCGGTGTGGCTTCTGCGCGCGGCCGCGGTCGGCGGTCTGTTCTCGGCCGGCTCGCAGTGGGTCGCGGCCTCTTTCCAAGGCTTGCAGCGCTTCGCCTGGCCGTCCGCGCTCGCGCTGCTGCAGTCCCTGCTGACGCCGCTGGGCTTGGCGGCGATCCTCCTGCTCGGCCGCGGCCTGGGCGCGGCCGCCGTCTGGTATGCGGCCGTGCAGGCGCTCGTCTTCGCGCTCGGCGCGACCGCGCTGTTGGGCGCTCTCGGCGAGCACCGCGGTCAGACGGGCCGGCTCTCTTTTCGCGCGTTCGCGCGCTACGGCCTTTCGTTCTGGCCGGCCGCGCTCTCCGGCGTGGCGGCGGGACAGATCGACAAGACCTTCGTCGCGGGCCTGCTCGGCATGGCCGACCTGACCTATTACGCGGTGCCGTCGGGAATTCTCAGCCGCCTGCAGACGCTGCCGTCGACGATCTCCCACGCGTTGATGCCGGTGCTCAGCGAGTCGGGGCGCTTGGACGGCCGGGAAGCGCTCACCGCGGTCTATCTCCGGGCCACGCGCGGCATGCTGGCGCTGTGCGCGCCCGCGGTCGGCCTCTTATTCGCGCTGATGCCGCAGTTGCTGGCGCTGTGGCTGGGCCCGGCCTTCGGCGCGCGCGCGGCTCCGGCCGCGCGTCTGCTGGTCGCGGCGCAGGCCTTCGCGCTGATCTTCCACGCGCCGAACGCGCTGGCGGGCGGTTTGGGCGGAGGACGCTACGCGTCGACGGCGGCGTGGGGACAGGCCTTGCTCAGTCTGGCGTTGTGGCCCGTGCTGATCCCGCGCTGGGGCATCGCGGGCGCGGCCGCGGGCTCCTTGGCGGCGCAGGCCTCGGCGTCGCTGTTTTATTTGGACGCGGCGCATCGCCGTCTGCTGGGGCTGTCGTGGGGCCGGTTTCTGCGTGAGGCGGCGGCCCCCATCTTTCTGCCGGCCTCGGTTCTGCTGGCGCTGGCTTGGGCGGGCCGAGGGCTGGCGTGGACCTGGCCTGGATTTCTCGGCGTCGGCGCGGGGGCCGGAGCTGCTTATGTGGTTTTACTGTGGCCGTCACTGCCGCGTGAGGATCGCCGCACGGCCATGCGCCTGCTGGGACGGGCTTGAGCCCGACTTGCTAAGATAACCGCTCCATGCGGGCGCTCGCGAACTTCATCGGCGACTTGGCGGCTCAGTTGCGCCGCCGCGGCGGTTTGGGCGCGCGGCTTTTGTGCGTTCTGCGCTACTGGGCACGCTATGAATTCGGACGGCTGCGCGGTCTGGACCGCGGTCAAAGCCGCCTGGCCGCGCTGGCGGCGATGTCTTCGTCCGGCGCGCTTTCGGCCGTGGTTCGCGTCTCGATCGGCGGCGGCATGACGGCGGAGCTGGACGTCTTCTCGGCGGCGTTCCTGACCCGGGAAATCCTCGACGACGGCACCTATCGCCGGCCCGGCTTCGTGCCGGAGGCGGGCTGGACCGTCGTCGACGTGGGCGCGCACCAGGGCCTGTTCACGCTCGACGCGGCGCGCCGCGCCGGCCCGTCCGGGCGGGTGGTGTCCGTGGAGCCGTTCGCGTTCAACCGATCCCTGCTGGAGCGCAATGTCGCGGCCAACGCGCTGGGCAACGTGTCCGTTTGCCCGCAGGCGGCGGCGGAAGAACACGCGACCAAGACGCTGTACGCGACGCCGTATTCGACGGGCTGGCAGTCCTTGGTCCTGACCGGCGACGGCCGCGTCGGCGCGTCCGTGGAGTCCGAGCGCCTGGACGCGATCCTGTCCGCGCGCGGAATCGAACGCGTCGATCTGCTGAAGGTCGACGTGGAGGGCGCTTGGCGCCTGGTCTTCGCGGGCGCGCCGCGGCTTTTGGCGCGGCGGCCGAGGATCGTGATGGAAGTGGAGGGCGACGAGGCCGAGGTGGACGCGGCGCGCGCGCGTCTGCGGGAACTCGGCTACGCCGTCGAGCGGGATCATTCCGTCTTATTCGCGCGGCCGGAGGCGGAGATCCGATGAATAAACGGATTGATATCGGCCGGCGGTCGGAGGGACCTTCGGCGGGCACGCGCGGCATTGAGCCGCGCTTGGCCTCGTCCGGCGGCGGTGCGACGGCTCTGCGCCGTCCGGACTCGACATCCCGCCGAAGGTCCCTCCG
>JAJXVH010000066.1 GCA_021782205.1 bacterium
CCGGCGTGCCGGCGCTCGACGCGCCCGCGCCCACGCGCCGCCAGGCGCTGGCCGCCGCCGCGGCCCTGCGCGACGCGGCCCCCGTGGAGGAAGCGCCGCATCGCGGCCTGGACTCGATCCTGCCCGAGCGTCCTTTGCTGGACGCCCGCCCGAAGACGCTCGCCGCCGCGCGTCCGGCGGCGCTGGAGGAAGACGCTCCCGCGCCCGCGCGCCGCGCTCCGGCGGCGGCCGCGGCGGCCAAGAAAGGCGTGGAGATCGAGGGCCCGCTTAAAAATCGCCGCATCGCCGCCTACTCCGTGCCCGCGTTTCCCGATTGGGCTCAGAAACGCGGCATCCTGGAGGCCGACGTGTCGATCCGCTTCACCGTCGACGAGGCGGGTCTTGTGCAGCCGGGCATGCGCGTGACCAACTCCTCGGGCTACGGACGCATCGACGCTCTGGCGCTCGACGCGCTCAAGTCCTGGCGCTTCGCCGCCGCGCCCGGCGCCGGGACGCAATGGGGCGTCATCACTTTCCGCTTCGTGCTGGAGTAAAACCATGAACATGATCGCCGTCTTGCTGTTGGCCGTCGCCGCCGCCGCTCAGGATGTTCCGGTCTCCACCGGAGCACCCGCGGGCGCCGCGCCCACCGAGGTCGTCGTGCGCGGCGAAGGCGGCAAGCTCACCGACGCCAAGCCGCCGCTCCAGATCGAGGTGGACCCCTTCGAGACGATCCGGCCCGACGTCCTGCCCGACCCGGACCTTCTGCTGGCCGCCTCGCCGCTGACCGTGTCCTGGCGGCGCACGCACCCCGAGTTCCTGATGAGCACGCGCGTCGTCGAGCCGTGGCGCACGACGTTCAGCGAGCGTCCGGGCTTGCCGTTTCTGGTGCGCGAGCAGCTGGAGCAGGCCCTGGATCAGAAGCTCGACGACCGCGCCGCCAAGTCCTGGGCGTGGAGCCTGACCATCGCCGACGAGGACGGCCGGCCGTTCCACCATTTCGAGGGCTCCGGCTCGCCGCCCGTGGAGCTTCTCTGGAATGGTCAGAACGCGCAGAACGAATGGCTGACGGCGGGACGGCCGTACTCGCCGGTGTATCGCTTTACCGGCCCCGACGGCGCGTCGCGCACGCGCGTGGGCGCGCCGCTCCTGCTCAAGGGCGTGGTGCATCAGGAGGCGAGCGGCCTGCACGTCACGCTCGACAGTTCATCCTTGTTCGGTTCCGCGCGCACGGACTCCGAGTTGTCCCAGCCCGACGGGCCCGACCTTCTGCGCTCGGCCGCCGACTTGATCAAGCGCCGCTACTCCGGCCTGCCCATCTCCGTGACGGTCTACGCCAACACCCAGCACTTGGCCGAGGTGCAGGCCGCCATCGTGCAGACCTTTCTTCTGCGCCAGCTGATGCTGTCGGCGCGCTACGTGACGACCCAGGCCGAGCGCGCCGCCTTCTCCGACCAGCGCGTCGAGGTCGTCCTGCTCAACAGATGAGTCCGGACGACGCGCGCGGCATCGCCGGCCGCGCGTCGGACGCGCTGCAGTTCACGTTGATGGGTTTTTTGTTCCTCTTCGGCTCGGTCGTTTGGCTGGCGGCAGGATTTTTTGCGGTCAAGCGGGCGTATTTCGAACCGGCTGGCGCCGAGGCCATGGGACCTTATCCATATGCCTTTGCTTTCCTTATTCCTCCGGCCGTCTTGCTGATCGGTATTTTTTCGGAGCTGCTGGCACGCCGCCGTCGCCGTCGAATCGCGGCGGCCTACGCCGAGGCGGCGACCGGAACGTCGATGACGGTCGTCGGCGTGGACTATCCTCTAATTGAGATCGGCCTTCAGCCGCGTCAAGGCCTTGAATACCTGCCCGAAGGCCTGCGCTGCGCGCCGCTGTTTTCCACCGATCGTGGCCGGGTGGAAGCGGCGCTGGTCGGGCGTTTGGCGGGTTATGAGGCGGTGCTGGCTGACTACTGGTATCTGACGGTTACGCGCGCCTACCGAAGCCGGTCTTCCACCCGCCATACGCTCACCTTGGCCGCGGTGCGTATTCCCGTGGAATCGGAGCCGTCCGCGCACGCGCCGCACGTCGAGCTGGCGCAGCGGCTGAAGTCCGCGTTCGACTCTGGCTGGCGTCCTCTGATCGTCATCAGCCGCGATGGATGGCTGGCGTTCTGCTGCGACGGCGAGTCCGCCTCAGCCGAGGAACTGCGGCCGATCATCGCGGCGCTGGCCGCCGCTCTGAGCCCCGCGCAGGGCTGAAGAGCCGCGTCCGGTTCGCCAGCCGGGGGCGTCATTCATACGCTACGGAGCGATATGGAAATCGCCGTCCAAAAGCGCTAGGATGACTTGTCGCCGCGCGGTGAAAGCGCGGCCCGGAGGTCACTCATCATGGCGATTAAAGTCGGCATCAACGGTTTTGGACGCATCGGGCGCCTGGTCATGCGCGCCAGCCTCAAGAATCCCGACATCCAGGTCGTGGCGATCAACGATCTGACGGACGCGAAGACCAACGCCCACCTGTTCAAATACGACTCCACCTTCGGCCTCTACCCCGGCTCCGTCGAGGCCGTCGGCAACGACGTGAAGATCGACGGCCGCACGATCAAGGTGTTCGCCGAGAAGGAACCCGCGAAGATTCCTTGGTCTTCCGTCGGCGTCGAGGTGGTCGTCGAGTCCACCGGCTTCTTCACCGAGGCGGAGAAGGCCAAGGGCCATCTGGCCGGCGGCGCCAAGAAGGTCGTGATCTCCGCTCCGGCCAAGGGCGAGGACATCACCATCTGCATGGGCATCAACGACGAGCTCTACGATCCGGCCAAGCACACGGTGATCTCCAACGCGTCGTGCACCACCAACGCGCTGGCCCCCCTGGGCAAGGTCCTCGATGAGGCGTTCGGCGTCAAGTGCGGCTTGATGACGACGATCCATTCCTACACCAACGACCAGAACCTGCTCGACCAGCGCCACACCGACCTGCGCCGCGCGCGCGCGGCCGCCGTCTCCATGATCCCGTCGTCCACGGGTGCGGCGAAGGCCATCGGCCTGGTCCTGCCCAAGCTCAAGGGCAAGCTCAACGGCTGTTCCATCCGCGTGCCCACGCAGGACGTCTCCATCGTGGACCTGACCGTCGTGGTCAATAAGGCCGTCACGAAGGAAGAGGTCAACGAGGCGTTCAAGAAGGCGGCCGCCTCCGGCAAGCTCAAGGGCTTCCTGCAGTATTGCGACGAGCCGCTGGTATCGCGCGACATGCTGGGCAACCCGCACAGCTCCATCTTCGACGCCACGCAGACCGACGTGGTCGACGGGACGATGGTGAAGGTGTTCGGCTGGTACGACAACGAGTGGGGCTACTCCAACCGCGTCGTGGACCTGGTCGCGCACATCGCCAAGAAAGTCGGCGTCGCGGCGTAACGCAAAGCCTTGGCCAGCAAGAAGAAGCACGCGACGATCATCGGCGTGCCGCTCGACTACGGCGCCTCCAAGCGGGGCGCCTCGGGCGGACCCGCGGCGGTGCGCCGCGCCAACCTGGTGGAGGGCTTGGAAGCCCTGGACCTGGAGGTCACCGACGCCGGGGACCTGGCGGTGCCGAAGGCTCCCGCCGCGGCGGCCACGGGCAAGCTCAAGAACGCGGCGGCCATCCTGAAAGTCTGCACCGAGCTTGAGAAGCACACCTACGAGGCCGTGGCCAACGGCTCCGTGCCGCTGACGTTGGGCGGCGACCACAGCCTGGCGGTGGGCTCGGTGTCCGGAGTGGCGCATGCGTTGCGCGACAAGGGCCGCAAGGTGGGCCTGATCTGGGTGGACGCGCACGCGGACATCAACACGCCGGAGACGTCGCCGACGGGCAACGTGCACGGCATGCCGCTGGCGCATCTGCTGGGCATGGGTCACAAGGACTTCGCGCGCCTGGGCGGCTTCATGCCGAAGATCGATCCGCGCAACGTGGTCCTGGTCGGCATCCGCGACGTGGACCGCGCGGAGGCCGTCAACATCCGCAAGTCCGGCATCCGCGTCTTCTCCATGCAGGAGATCGACCGCTACGGGATGGGTGTCGTGACCGAGCAGGCCATCGACATGGCCAGCGACGGCACCGCCGGCTTCCACGTCAGCTTCGACATCGACTCCGTGGACCCGGGCAACGCCCCCGGCACCGGCACCATCAAGCGCGGCGGCCTCACCTACCGCGAAAGCCATCTGTTCATGGAACTGGTCGCCGACTCCGAGCGCATGGTCGGCCTCGACCTGGTCGAGGTCAACCCCCTGGAAGACACCCAGAACGCCACCGCCGTCCTCGCCGCCGAGCTCATCTGCTCCGCGATGGGCAAGAACATCTATTGACAAGAGGGTCAGTCCTTGACATGTTGGCATCTTCGCGAAACGGTCAATATGTCAAGGACTGACCCTCAAGGAACTGTATGACCGAGAAACCCGCTCTGAAGCTCAAGCGCCTGCAGGACGTGATCGTTAAAGGCAAGCGCGTCTTGGTGCGCGTCGACTACAACGTCCCCATGAAAGGGGGCAAGATCGAGGACAACGCCCGCATACGCGAGACGCTCAAGACGCTCCAGGCCTTGATGGACGGCGGCGCGAAGCTGGTGCTGATCGCGCACCTGGGCCGCCCCAAGGGCAAGCCCGAGCCGAAGTACACGCTCAAGCCCGTCGCCGAGGAATTGGCCAAGCTTCTCAAGAAACCCGTCGCCTTCGCCGCCGACTGCGTGGGGCCCGAGGCCGAAAAGGCCGTGGCGGCGTTGAAGCCCGGGGACGTTCTTCTTCTGGAAAATCTGCGCTTCCACGCCGAGGAGGAGGCCAATGACGCCGCCTTCGCCAAGGCGCTGGCCAAGCACGGCGACCTCTTCATTCAAGACGCGTTCGGCGCCTTGCACCGCGCGCACGCGTCCACGGCGGGCGTGACCAAGTTCCTGCCGGGTGCCATCGGCTTCCTGGTCCAGCGCGAGCTGGAGTTCCTGGACCGCGTCATCGGCAACCCCCAGAGGCCGTTTCTGGCCATCATCGGCGGCGCGAAGGTCTCCGACAAGCTGGGCGTGCTCGACAAGCTTCTGGACCGCGTGGACGCCCTGCTCATCGGTGGCGGCATGGCCTACACGTTCCTGGCCGCGCAGGGCATCAACATCGGCAAGTCCCTGCTGGAAAAAGACCAAATCGTAGAGGCCAAGCGCATCATCGAGAAGGCCTACAGCAAGAAAGTGGAGTGCCTGCTGCCGGCCGACCACCTGGCGGTGCGCGAGATCAAGCCGGACGCGGACGTGACGGTCACCCAGGCGATGTCGATTCCGCCGGACCTCATCGGCGTGGACATCGGTCCGCACGCGATCGAGTTTTTCCAGGAGCAGATCGGCAAGGCCAAGACGATCTTCTGGAACGGCCCCATGGGCATCTTCGAGATCGAGGCTTTTTCCAAGGGCAGCGTCGCCGTGGCCGAGGCCATGGCCGAGGCCGCCAAGAACGGCGCCACCACCATCGTGGGCGGCGGCGACAGCCTGTCCGTGCTGGCCAAGACGGGGCTGGCGTCCAAGATGAGCCACTGCTCGACCGGCGGAGGCGCCAGCCTGGAACTGCTGGAAGGCAAGGTTCTTCCCGGCCTGTCGGCGCTGGCGTCCTGAGCGCCTAAAAAAAGCTATAATCGAGGCCTCATGTATCACTTTGTGATGGCGGTTCACGTGCTCGCGTGCCTGTTCATGATCCTGTTCGTGCTCCTGCAGACCGGGCGCGGCGCGGGACTTCAGATGTTCGGCGGTGGCGGCGACTCGCTGATCACCACGCCCAGCGGCTCCAGCTTCATGAAGAAGTTCACCGCGGGCCTGGCCATGACGTTTGCGGTCACGTCCTTGCTGATGACGGTCCTGCAGAACCGCTCCAGCCTTTCGAGCGTGACGTCGAAGTACTCCGAGCCGCAGGCTCCGGCGTCCGCTCCCGCGGCGTCGGCTCCGGCGCCGGCGGCCCCGTCCGCTCCCTCGTCTCCAGCGGCCCCGGCCGGCAAGAAATAAGCCGTTCGTTCTTCGCGCAGGTGGCGGAACTGGCAGACGCGTACGTTTGAGGGGCGTATGCCGAAAGGCGTGAGGGTTCGAGTCCCTCCCTGCGCACCAGTTTGACGTATGACGGGCCCCGGCCGAAAGGCGGGGCCCGTTGCTTTTTAGTGGTCGGAGCCGTCGCGGGCCGGCAGGTTGTAGAGACCGGGCAAGTTGCGGCGCGCGTAGTCGTAGGCCGCGTGGGGCATCAGCGCGTGGCGGCCGCCGCGCACCTGCGTGGAGGAGGCGTCGAAGCCGACATGGTCGAGGAAATCGACGTCGAGCGAGGTCGGGATCCAATCCGCGGAGCCTTCGCGGCGGATGAAGGCGACCTTCAGGGCGTGCAAGGTCGGGCTGTGGCCCAGGGGACGCGCGAAGTTGGCCTCCAGCTTGGGCAAGGTGTCGGGATTTCCATTCTTGTCCACCAGCCGATAGTGGTCGTCGCCGACCATGTACCAGGCGTCGACGCGGCGCTCCGGGTTCAGCGCCAAGATGCGGAAGATGTTGGTCTCGCCGTCGAGCGTGGTGCCCACGGCGATGGGTGAGTAGGCGAAGAAAGGCGAAAAGAGCGCCAGCACCTCGCGGCCCATCGGGTGGCGGTCGGCGACCGGGGTCATGGCCGGCTTGCGCGGGTCGTCGCCGGCCAGCACGAAGACCACCTTGTCGACGCCCAGCTCTCCGACGGCACGCAAGGCGACAAGCAGATGACCCCATTGGAACGGGTCGGCGGCCACCGGATAGACGCCGATGCGGGCGTGGGTCTCCTCGGAGACGGGCGGGTCGTCCTGCGACAGGCGCACGCCGCGCGTCGGGTCGATCTCGCCGGCGTCGAGGCGGCTCTGGATGCGGACCAAGGCGCGGTCGGATTCGGAGGCGACGGTTTCAAGCAAGTCGGCTTCCGGCTCGGCGTATTCGCGGGCGGCGGAGAGGAGCTGGCCGCGCACGCGGGCGCGGACCGCGGCGGTCGGCGAGCCGTCGGGAAGAGGGAACTGCGCGTCGAGGCGCGAAAATAGCGCGCGCAGCCGGGCGGTTTCCTCGCCGCGGGGCGCCGCGGCGGCAGGTGCGGCGACATGTGCTGCGGCAGGCGCTGCGGCAGCGGGCGCGGCGGCGGCCGGCGCGACATTCGGCGCGAGCGGTTTCTCGGAAGAGATCGGAGCCGACAGCAGAGACGGCGCGGTCAGCGCGGGGGCGAGCGAAGCTGAGATCGCGGAGGGCGGCAGAGCGGGCAGACCGGAGAACGCGCCTTCGCCCTCGACCAGCACGGCGGCGTGGACGGGGACGGCCAAGCTCAGCGCAAGCAGCAGTCTCAGACGTCTCATGCCATCATTGAACCACGAAAAGGGAGCCGCGCCCAGTGTCCACGGACCCAGCGCGCGCGGGGGCCCAAGGACCCCCCGAGGCTTGCATGGACGTCCGGCTCGAAAAAAGGCACTATCCCTCGCGTGATTCGCCTGTTCGAAGGAGCTTATTGTTGGTCGCGCTTCAACCCGGAGCGGCGCTTCAATTTCAACGGCCACCTGCTCAAGACCGACCGCGGCGTGGTGATGGTCGACCCGGTCCTGCCCTCCGACGACGACTTTTCCTACCTGGACGCGGCGGGTCTCAAGCCGGACGCGGTGGCCATCACCAATCGCGCCCATCTGCGCGCCCTTGAGCGCGTGCTGGAGCGCTGGTCCGTGCCGGTGGTCCTGCATGAGGCCGAAGTGGCGCTGGCCGGCGTGCGCGCGGACATCACGGTGCGCGACGGCGAAGATCTGTTCGGCCTGACCGTGGTGCATCTGCCCGGCAAGACGGCGGGGGAGTTCGCCCTGCTCTGGCCGGAGCGGCGCGCCTTGCTGGTGGGCGACGCGCTGATCGCGCCGTACGGACGGCTGGGCCTGGTCGCCGAGGACAAGCAGGAAGACCCGGCGCAGTTGCGGCGCTCCCTGGCGCGCCTGCGCGGGCTGGACTTCGACGCGCTCTTGGTGGGCGACGGCGACCCTCTCTTGTGCGGCGCCAAAGACGCGGTCGCGGCCCTGCTGGGATGACCGCTCCGTCGCAGCCGCGCGCGTTTTCCTGCCGCGTCTACGGCGTCCTGCGCGAGGGCGCCAAGGTCCTGCTCACGCGCTCCATCTTCCGCGGCAGGACCTTCGTGAATTTTCCCGGCGGCGGCGTGGAGATCGGCGAGGGTCCGGCCGACGCCCTGCGCCGCGAGTTCCTGGAGGAGACCGGCCTGCGCGTGCGCCTGACGCGCGCGCTGTATTCCAGCGAGGGCGCGCACCTGTCCACGCAGTCGCCCATCCAGATCGTGGCGTCCTATTGGCTGGTGGAGCGCGACGGCGGGGAGCTGCGCCTGGGTGGCAACGGCGACGACGTCGTCGATCTGTTCTGGGCCGCGCCTGAGCGCCTGCCGCTTGAGGAAATGTTCCCGTCCGACCGCGAGTTCGCCGAGCGCCTGCCGTCCTTGCTGTCTCTCAAGACCGCGTCTTGATTTTCGCGCCCGCGAGGGCTACCCTCACGGCGTGACGTAAGCGGCCGTTTTTTTCTGGCGCTGGCGCGCGGCACCGCGCGGGCCGCGAGCCGCTCTGTTCGACGGCTCCCGTGCCGTCCCGGCACGTCCCGACGACGACGCGCCTTACGTCGACCCGAACGCGACCGACCCCGCCTTCCGCGCGCGGCTGCCCGCCCTCATTCAGCCGCGCTGAGCCCGCGCGCGCAAGCATATTGAGGCCGGCCCCCGAATCTGTTAGAATGCCCGCCACGGGCCTGTAGCTCAGCTGGGAGAGCGCCTGCATGGCATGCAGGAGGTCAGCGGTTCGATCCCGCTCAGGTCCACCACTTTCACAGCGTGATCGAACCGCTGATCGACTTTTAGATGCGCGGCTACGCCGCGCGCGGTTCGATCCCGCTCAGGTCCACCACTTTCACAGCGTGATCGAACCGCTGACCGACTTTTAGATGCGCGGCTACGCCGCGCGCGGTTCGATCCCGCTCAGGTCCACCACTTTCACAGCGTGATCGAACCGCTGACCGACTTTTAGATGCGCGGCTACGCCGCGCGCGGTTCGATCCTGCTCGGGTCCCCCGATTTAATCACGTTTCTACCCGAGACCCCTTGAAAACCAAGTTCACGCCCCTCATAATAAGTCCTTAAGGCGCTTCTCGTCTTCGAATCCTCGTTGACAACAGCAGCGCTGGCCCAGGAGACACCATGGCTTCTCAGCCGTTGTCGCCGCGCGTCATCGAGGAGTTGGTCCAAGCCGAAAGCCGGAGCGCGGAACGTGAAGTCGATCGACTCGTCGCCGACTTCGTTGAAATCTGGGGGCCGAATTGCTGGCCGGAGCAGCGGCAAATTCCAGCTCCCGATGTGTCCAAGCCTTTGATTCTCGTAGTTGATTCTACGAGGGAACTATTGGAAATCTATGAATCGGTGTTCAAACCGAAGGGATATCGAGTCACCTCTGCCTGGACCGGAAAAATGATGCTCATAAAGAACCGGATGCTGCGGCCCCAGCTCATCGTATCGGCGTTGAACGTCCTGCGTTGCTACCCGCCGGCCTATCGCTGGATGCTCACAAACCTTGCCCGACACGATGGCGTCCCGGTGCTTTTCGCGACCGCCGCTAACACCCATCGTATTCAGATGGAGATCCCATTTTCGACGCGGGCGCGCGTGCTTCAGAAGCCATTCACCGCCAAGCTTATGTTGGAAAGCGCCCGGAAGCTTTTTGACTTGTGTCCCTGTTGACAAATACACGGAATCTGTTGAACTGCTAATAAGTGATCAGAACTTTTGGAAGCCGGCCGACGCACCCGGGGGAGATACTTCTTCACGAGTTCCTTCGCCCGATGGGTATTTCCCAGACTAAGCTGGCTCACGACCTCGATATCCCCATTCAGCGCGTGAACACCTTGATCAAGGGCAAGCGCGGTATCACGGCGGAGACGGCTCTGCTGATCGCGCGTTATCTCAAGACGACGCCGGAGTTCTGGATGAATCTTCAGGCGGCGTGCGATCTTTACTCAGCGCAACGTGAACTCGCTGCGGCCTGCGGGAAGCCGATCTTCCCGCTGACGGCTTGACGGGCTATTAGCGATTGACCGAACTATTCGCTAATAACGGCTGACGCTATTTTCGACGCCAGAGAATGAGACCTCAGCATGCCGTGCGAAGCAAATCTTCGACATAGCGCCTCCGCCGAAGAAGCCTTAACTCCAATAGTAGACATCGCCTCACGAAACGCCCGCTGGTCATGGGCGAGGCGATGCCAGCGCCTGAACTTGAGCGCGAGCTGTTGAACGCACCGACCGAAGTAAAGCAGGAGTTCATGGCACGCGCCGTCAACAACCTCAGAACAAGTCGGCGCGTTCGCGCGCGCCGGCCGCCCCTTGTCCTGGTTCGTAGCCGAGGTGTATCATCCTGCATGGCCGAAAATAGCCCTACGCGGGCGGACCTTGCTGGCCGCGCGCAAGGTCGGCGAAGTCGCGGGGCTGGTGCGCGGCTTGGACGTTCTGCTGTTCGGCCGCTAGCGCCATGAACATTCTCGCGGCCGCTTTCCTGCTTTCCGCGGCGCCTGCGGCGGCGTCGCCGCGCGCGTTCGTCCTGTCCGCCGCGGAGGTCCGCGCCAAGGACCCGCGGGACCTGGCCGCGGAGCTGGTGGCCAGAATAAAATCAGAGTGCGACCAGGCCGGAACGCCCGTCGGGCCGTCGCCGCTGGCGGCCGGACGCCGCCTGGTCGTCATGGTGCCGCCCCAGGCGCTTCTGTCCATCGTCCGCGACGGTCTGCGCAACGCGCACGAGACGGGAGCGACCGGCGGCTTCTTGCGTCCGTGGCGGCGCTTCGAGGCGGAGCAGGAGCTGGCGATGCTGCGCCTGCCCTACGGCGCGCGCGGGCGCGCGCTGCTGCCCAAATACGCGCTCGTGCGCTCCACTGTCGCGGATGAAGAGCCTCCGCCCGCGCGCTACGGCTCCGTGGCCCTCGTGCTCAAGCCGGAAGTGGAGGCGCGCGCCACGTGGACCTACGCCGACAGCCTGGACTTCTCTCGCCGCGCGGGACTTTACGAACTGGGCGGGACGTCCAACTCCGTCCTGCCGCGCACGTTCGGCTACCGCCGCCGGCGCGGCGACGAGAACGCCTGCGTCCACTACTGCGAGGCGCAGGTGTGGGGGCCCGTGACTTTGGCCGACGTGGACTACGCGGTCGTGCCCGAGGACGTGGAGGTGCCGCCGGAGTTCGCGCGCGTCGTGCGCGTGCGCCGCGGCCCGCGCGCGGCGGCCCCGTCGCCCGCCGCGTCCGACGTGGGACTGCGCCGCGGCCTGGAGATGGGAGGATGGAGCGATTCCGCGCTGCTGGCGGCCGTGGCGGCTTCCACGGGTCCCGAGCGCGCGCGCCTGGTCGGCGAACTGGCGGAGCGCGCGCCCACGGCGGACACGCTCGCGGCGCTGGACGGCCTGGCGGCCTCGCCGTCCGCTTTCGAGCGCGAGCTGGCGCTGTACGGCCTTGCGGCCGGACCCTGGCCGCGCTTCAAGCCGCGCCTGCTCTCGGGCCTGCGCGACGGCGACGCCGCGGTCGCCGTGGAGGCGGTCGCCCTGGCCGCGGAACATCGCTTCGACGCCGACGTGGCCGGCGCGTTGGCGCGCCTGCGCGCGGCATTGACCGCCAGCGACGATCCCGACCGGCGCGTCGTCAAGGAATGGCTGGACCGGCTGGACGCGCCGAGCTTCTGTCCGGACCCGGGGCGCTAAAGGTAGTAGTGCGTGCAGGTCTGGCGCAGGCGCGCCAGGGCGGCGTCCACGTGCTCGCGCGCGCGGCCCTCGTGGAGGGTCTTCGCGGCGGCTTCCAGTTCGGCGACGGCCTCGGCCACGCGCGCGCGGTCGTCGGTGATCATGCGGCGCAGTTCGTCCTGCATGGCCTGGAACTCGCGGGCCAGGTCCTGGTGGGCGTCGGTGTCGCGCACGCGCACCGGCACGCCCAGGTTGCCGTGGCGCACGCGCGCCGCGCCGGCGGCGATCACGCGCAGGGGGCCGGCGAAGCGGTGCGACCAGAACAGGGTCAGCAGGCCGCCGGCCAGCAGGCAGATGGCCGAGGAGAGGATCAGCGGCGCGCGTAGGGCGGAGTTGATCCAGTCGAGCGTGTGAAAAATCTGCTCGGACTGCCGCGCGGACTCGCGCAGGCCCTGGAACACGCTGAACGCGCTGAGGCCCAGGCTGACGGCCAGTATCGCCAACACGTAGGCGACCATCTGCAACTGCAGCGGCGCGTCCACCCAGTATTGGCGGCGCTTGTAGGACGGCTTGCCGGTGGGCGCGCCGGCGGGCGCGTGCTTCGTCGCGGTCATCGGGGCTATCCTACCTTCGCAGCGGGACGTTGTCAATCAGCCGCGTGCGGCCCAGGTGGGTAGCGGCCAGCAGGCGCCGGGGCCCGCGCAGGTCGCGCGCGGGCTCAAGCGTCAGCGCGTCGGCGACCGCGGCGTATTGCAGGCGCAGGGGCGTGCGCGACAAGGCCCGGCGCACGGCGGCGACGACCTGGCCCGGCGTCGCGCCG
>JAJXVH010000014.1 GCA_021782205.1 bacterium
TCCGCCCGTGGCGACGTCTCTCGCGGCGCCTTCCGCGGCGCTGGGCCTGCTCGCGGCCCCGCTGGCCGCCCTCGCCGCGGTCCCGACTTTCCCCGCGGCCGCCCTCACGGTCGCCGCTCCCGCCGCGGCCGTCGCGCGAGCGGCCGCGCCTGCGAGCGCGCCCGCTCTGCCCGCTTTACGGGCCGCGTCGGCGTGGACGCCTCCCGCGCGCCAGACCGCCGGAGAATCCCTGCGCTCCTCCGCGGCGGCGCCGTTCGAAGCGGATATTTCGGCTTCGCCCACGGCGGCCGCGACGGCCGAAGCTCCCGCGCCTCGGATTTCGCCCGCCGACCTGGGCCGGTCATCCGAGCTCGCCGCCGCGCGCCCGGACTCCACTCCTCCCGCACCCCGCGCGCCCCGGCCCAAGCCGTTCTTTCTGCGTCACTACCGGCTGGCGCGAAACGTCGTGGTCCCCTTGCTGAGGCTGATCTACCGCGTCGACGTGAGCGGCCGCCAGTTCCTGCCCGCCGGGCCCGCGCTGATCGTGCCGAACCATGTCAGCTACTTGGACCCTCTGCTGGTCTCGTTGGCCGCCGACCGGCCGATGCGATACCTGATGTACCGCGGCCTCTACGAGACGCCGGGACTGGAGTGGCTGTTCCGCGCCCTCGGCGCCATGCCGATCTCCTCTAAAGACCCGCGGCCCGTCACCGCCGCCACGCTGGAGCGCGCGCGCCAAGCGCTGGCGGACGGCGAGACGGTGGTGATCTTTCCCGAGGGCCACCTGACCTACGACGGCAAGCTTGACGCGTTTCGCTCCGGCTTCCAGCGCATCGCCGCCGGCGCGAACGTCCCGGTGATTCCCGCAGGAGTGTCGGGGATGTGGGGCTCGGTCTTCTCGCGCGCGCCCGGAGCTTCGCTCGGACGCGGCCTGCTGGCGCTCCTGCGCGCGCGGCGGCGCGTGTCCGTGCGGTTTGGACCCGCGCTCGACCGCGTCGACGCGGACTCGGCGCTGAAAAGAGTGACCGCCCTGCTCGGCGCCCCGGTCCGTCCGTAAATCCGGCCCCGGCTCCTATTGGATGTCGATCAGCGCGACCGGCACGGACAACGTCTTGCCGCCGCGCAGGACCTTGACGGCGACCGCGTCGCCGACCTTGTAGCGGTCGAGCGCGTTGTAGAGGTCGTCGAAGTCCTTGACCGGATCGTCGCCCACGCCGACGATCACGTCGCCGACGGCGACGCGCCCTCCGGGCAGGCGGCGCACGCCGCGCAGGCCGGCCTTGGCCGCGGGGCCGCCGGGCGAGACGGAGTTGATGACCACGCCGTCCTGGTCGCCGATCAGGTAGTACTTCTGGCCGGAGTTCAGAATCGTCACGCCCAGGCCGGGCCGCGCCACGTGGCCGGTGCGGATCAACTGCGGCACGATGCGCTTGATAAAGGAGACCGGCACCGCAAAGCCCACGCCCGCCGAGGAGCCGGAGCGGCTGAAGATCATCGTGTTCATCCCGATGAGGTTGCCGCCCGAGTCCAGCAGCGGGCCGCCGGAGTTGCCCGGGTTGATGGCCGCGTCGGTCTGGATCATGCCGCGGATGGTCACGCCGCCGATGCCCTGCACTTGGCGGCCCAGCGCGGAGATCACGCCCTTCGACAACGAGTGGTCCAGGCCGAACGGGTTGCCGATGGCGATGGCCGTCTGGCCGACCTGCAGCGCGTCCGAGGAACCCACCTTGACGGGCTTGAGCTTCTCGGGCTTGTCGACTTGAAGCACCGCGATGTCCTTGTTCGGGTCCACGCCCACGACCCTCGCCTCCAATTGGGTCTGGTCGCGCAAGGTCACCAGGAACGCGTCGCCGCCCTGCACCACGTGGAAGTTCGTGACGATGTGACCCTGATCATCCCACACGAAGCCGGAGCCGGCGCCCTGCGGGACCGCGAACTCGTCTTGATCCATGTTCTGGCCGATGGCCACGTTGGTCACGAACACCACGGACGGCGCGTCGTCTTGGAAAACGCGGATGGTGTTCTGCTCCTCGGGCAGAAGTGCCGCGGCGGGCGCCGCGGCCAACGCGACGACGAGAAAAAGAAGGGGCTTCATGACGCGATTTTATATCATTGCCCCGTGACTTCGCCGCTGCCGCGCTTCTAGCCCGAGAAGGCGCGAATCCCGGATTATAACGTGTCGCGACAGCCGGCCGGTCTGGACATGGCCGGCGGCGCGCCCTATACTTCGGCGGTATGGCGGATGGGAAACAAGTCTCGTGCGCCGCGGCTCTCGCGTCGCTTTCTTTAATCGCCTCCACCGTCGGTGCCTCCTGGAGAGTCGAGAAACTCGAGCCTTCTCCCGCGTTTCCTGTGCGTCATGTCTGCGACGCAACGCGTTGGCACCAGGATATCGTTAAGGAGAGAGGCCTCGCGATCATCGATCCGCTCTGCGCCGACTTGCGCGGGGACGGGCGCGAGCGCATGTACGCATCGCTCAGCGAGGGTCCGGTCGTCGAGATGGAACTGATGCCGGACGGCCCGCGAACTTCCGAAACGCTGATCGACGAACCGAACCCGGGCCTCGCCTCCGCCCCCCTTTCCATTGCGCCATACAAGCCCGGCGCGAATCCATCGCTGTTCGTCGGCGGCGCGGAGCGCGTCAATATTTTGACTTGGAACGACGGGCGCTGGGAGCGGGAAAGTCTCCCGACCGGGGACGGCTCCGGCCTCAGCGGCATCGCCTTCGGCGACGCCCGCGGAGACGGTCGCGCCAGAATCTACACCGCGTTCGACGGAAGCCTCGCGGAATACTCGCCGACTCCCCTCGGCTGGCACCGCCAGGTATTTTCCCCCAGGCTCGGAATGATCCGCAGGCTGGCCATCGAAAAAGCCGCGGGGCGGTCCGCCACGGCCTTGCGGCTGGAGACCGACCACGGCGTTTACTCCCTGCGCTGGCGCAACGAAGGACGAGTCGCGGTCCTGGACTTCGATGCCCGCAACCGGTCGCCGGAAGAGGCAACAGGCTTCTCCGCTCTCCTCCGGACTCGACTCTTCCAGATCGGCAACTGCCGCGTCCTGGAACGCTCCGCCGTCGTTACCCTTCTGCGAGAGCGGGCCTTGCTGTCAGCAGGACTTCTCGACCCCGCGTCGGCTTCCCGGGCCGCGACGCTCTTGGGCACCGACCGCATCATCATCGGTTCGCTCGGGCGCGAAGCCGAAAAAAATTTCGCCGACGTCCGCATCGTATCGTCTCGGACCGGGACGGCCTCCCGTTCCGAATACGTCGTCTGGAACAGCGACGCCGAGATGGAAAAGGCCGTCGAACTCCTCGCTCAGGCCGCATGTCCGGACACGAGCCGCCCCCCATGAACCGGCTCTTGCGCGCGACGGCGTTGGTCTTCGCCGCTCTTATCTTGACATCCCGCGTACGCGCGGTATGGTCGCGTTCCATCATCGCCGAGTTTCCTCGGGGAGCTCAAGGCGCGAAGCTCCTGCGCTTGGCTGAGGGTCCGGCGATCGCCGTCTTTGAAAACCCGAAGACTCTCGATCTGTTCCGTCGGCACGACGGTGATTGGACCCGCACCAGCGTTCCGCTCCCCTATGACGAGGCGACGGACATCGAATCCTGCGCCTGCCGGGGCGACGGCGTCGTGCGACTCTATGTGACCTACAGCGCCGACCCGCACGTGACAGAAATCACCCCCGGCCCCAAAGGCTGGGGAATGGAGGACTTCGAGCCCGACGGCGAGCGGCTGACTGGAGTCCGCCCCGCGTCGGCCTACACGGACGCAATCGCCTGGGCGATCTCCCACGTTGATCACCGTCCGAGCCTGTTCATCCGCCGGCGTTTGGTCCAGAAGATTTTCGAATGCCGCTGGAACGCCGGTTGGCGCTGCAGCCCCGCCGCCGAGACCGCCGCCTACGGCTTCTGGGGAGACCTGAGGGCTAACATCCACGCCTGGTCCGCGAATGACATGCTCCTTGACGGCGGCGTTTTGCAAAAGCGCGATCCCTCGGGCTGGGCGAAAGTCATCGATTTTCACAGCGCTGGAGCGGTTGCGTCGCGGAGCGTCTTGCGCCGTCTCTACGTCTTCTGGCAGAAGCACCAAGTGATCGACTTAGATTCGGAGCTCCTTCCCATCCGCTCGATCCCGATGCTGGAGGACGAATGGGCACCAGTCAACGCCCGCGCTCCCAGAGACGAAAGTCGACCGGACGATCCTGTCGTGCAGCAGATCGCTGTCCGCCGCGCTTACGATGCCGCGGGAGCGCCGCGCGGCAAGCACGTCGAGACCCTGTTCGGAACGCTGGAGGATCATCAGATCCACGAACTGCGCTGGAGCGGCGGGCGCTGGAAGGACCAGATCGTTGCCGCGCTGTCCGGGGACAGCCAGAAACCGCTTGTCGGCGACGCGCGCGGCGACGGCCTTGACCGGGTTTACGCGCTTGTCGACGACCGGGAGGGTTCTGACCGCCGCACAACACTATGGGAACTGACCTATTATCCGCGCCGCGCCGTCGTCCTTGCGCCCGATCCCGACTCCGCGTCCTTGGCGCCGGCGGACCGACACCTGCTCGGCGAAATGATGCGCGCGGAAATGGGGCGACACGGCCACCTCGCCATCGTCGACACGCGGAGCCGCGCCGTCGCCCGGGAGGAGCGCTCTCTGACGGAACAAGGCGCCGGAGGAAATGCCGTCCCCGACGCGGCCGTACGCTGCCGAATCGAGGAGAAAAACGGTCTTTATATAGTCTCCGCGCAACTCTCAACGAACGGCACGGCAAGCGCAATGGAATTCAAGGCATCTCCCTCCGCGCGCGCCGAGCTGCCTCAAGCAGTACTGGCCCTGGCGCGGCAAGTGGCGGAAGATTGGCCGCAGAATCTCGCCGAAGGCGCGGGATCTCCGGCGACCGCGCGGGCCGCGCCCACAGATTCGGCACCGTCGCCAAAGGCCGCCGCTACGGGAGACTGCGACGTTCTGGTCATCCGCTACAAAGCGGTATGGTCCGATCCAAGCGTGACCCGCGCGATCGACGTCGCTCTGAACAGCCACTCGCGCCAAGAACGGACCGACGCGAGCGTCACCTCGATGGCCGCGTTGGGAATTCCAAAGAACTCCGATGGCCTCGCTCAGGCTCGCCGTCTGATCGCGTCTTCCACGCCGTGGTGCCGATATTGGGGATACCAGATCATCTCCTATCTGGAACTGGCCGGCGTGCGCGACGCCAATTCCGAACGCGACCTTGTCCGCGGGCTCCAGGACCCCGATGCGTCGTCACGACGCGGCGTCGTGCTGGCCCTGGGTGCCTACACGGATGCGACGCTGCTCCCTTCGCTCTATCGCATTTTCTCCGCCGACCCCAGCCCGGACGTGCGCATGAGCGCGGCCATCTCCTTGTCGGGCTCGGGGCTCTACACCCCGGAACAGCGGAGACGGATGCTGCCGATCTTTCTACGGGTGCTCAAAGACCCAAGCCAGGATCATCAGACCCGCGAATGGGCGGCACACGCCATGAGCGACATCACTGGACAGGGTTTCGGAATGGACGAAGTGCGCTGGCAGGCTTGGATCACCGCTCACCCCTAAGACTCATTCCTTGTCGTAGCGGCGGTCCAGCGAGGCGATGTGAAGCCCGGCCCCGTCGGGTCCGTCCGCGAGAACAAAAGCCCGGTGGCCGACCATCAGCACGCTTTTGCCGGTAAAGTGCTCCGGATAACGCACGGTGCCCACGACGAACGGCACGCGCGGCTGCGAGATATCGACGATCATCAATGAGTCGTTTCCGGAGGCGCTGGCCCCCGTGATGAGCAACCAATCCTTGTTGATCGACATTCCCCTCGGAAGCAGTTCGATGCCCGCACCGAGTCGCGGCGAGAACCGTTGGACTTCGACGGGATTGTCGACATCGATAATTCCCACGTAAGGATGGTCGGCGCCGTCGATCGCCGCGAAAACGCGATGCCCGCTGGCGGCGATGCCCGCGGCGCGGCCGGGAAGGGTGATCGTCTTGATTTGATGCGGTCGCGAAGAGACGGACACATCGAACACAGACAACGATGCGCCGGCCGTCTCGAACGCGCGTCCGCCGGAAATCACCAACGCCGCTATTCCCCGCGAGGATCCGCGAGTTCGCCCAAGCCGTTTTAGCGAACGCGCATCATAGATCTCCAGCCTATTATTGACGGCAACATAAAGCAGTCCCTCATGAGCGACGGCGCTTTTGATGCCCGACACGCTCAAGGATTCCAAATGCCGCGGCTGCGGAATCGTTTTGTCAATTTCATACGAATCGACGCCTCGATCGCCGATGACATCCAGCGTCGCGCCGGTGATCGCGATCTCCACGACGCTCCCGCGCGTCGGATACGCCGCGACAATCTCCGGAGCCGCTTCTTTCTTCAACACCGCGAGATACCAGCCTTTCAGCCCGGCCGCAACGTAGGCGAAGCGACCGTCGGCGCTCACCGCGACGTCCTTGTAACCGCGGCCCAGAAGCGGCGGCAAAGGCGTCGGAGAAAATCGATTCACACGGAACGTCGCCTGCGCCCTAATTCCGTGGTTGGAAACACGAATCGTCGCGGATCCCGTCTCGACGGCCAGGACGACGCCATCTTTTGTGACCGGGACCGCCTTCGGATCGCTGGATTCATATCGCGTGCCCAAATCGGGAAGAGCGATGTCGCCGGTCGACCCATCGGAGAAATGTCCGATGACGCGCAGACGCAGCGTGGTGACTGCGGGCAATCCCGTGGACTGCACCGCGGGCACTCGGGTGATCTTGCCCGAATTCGGCACAATCTCCATGGATTTAAGACGCGCCGGCCGGGACTGGATCACGACGCTCGCAATAAGCGCGCCGTTCTCCGCCGTAATCACGGCCGTTCCGGGGCCGTGCGCTTGCGCGACGCCCTCTCGAGACACGGAAATGACGGAAGGAGCGGAACTCCGATACCGAGTGCCTGTGATTGAGGAGGTGAGATTTGACGTCTGTCCGGAACCGGCCGTTCCCGTCACAAAGAGAGCGATCTTATCTCCGGGCTGACGGAGCACCGGACCTTCCGGCCCGATGGCGAGGCGATTCATCGCGTTCGCGGGTCTGATGTCGACGGTCACCGTCATCGTGGCCGTCATCTGTTGATAGCGAGCCCGCAGAACCGTGCTTCCGGAGGCGAGCGCATACAGCAATCCCGTCGGACCTAGCGCCGCGACGCTCGTCTGATCGACCGAGAACTGCATGTCTTTATACCCCGTGATTTCTCCTTTGTTGCCGTTGCTGAATTGACCTTCCACCCGGGGGCGGGAATTGTCGCCTTTGAACCGAAAATAAATCGGCCCCTGCAAGCGCATGGACCGCAATTCGGAGCCCAAATTGACCTGGACGAAGCAGTTGTAGATTTGACCCCAGCCGATGATCTTGACCATCGTTAAGCCGTTTCCCCGTGCCTGGACTACGCCGCTCGGATCGACGCCCGCGACGCCAGGGTGGTCCGCCGAATAGCTCAACCCCATGTCCGAACCGCTCACGTCCCATCCGCCGATGTAGCGACCGGAAGCATAGGTAAGGTTTGTCACATGGAGGGCTTGCCTCTCGCCCACGCGAGAGAATTCAAGCAGCTGGGAACTCGAGAAAAGTGACTGGAAGGCCGTTGCCTCCGGCAGCCCCCAATTCACGCTGCCGCCGGGCAATGACTCCACGCCCTCCGATACCGAACCCGGCGGCGCGGACCATGCTATGGATTGACGGTACTCCTCGGCGCCCGCGGACGGCGGCGGACGCCTCGTCACCGTCGGCCTTACGACGCGGGGCTCACGCGCGGCCGCCGCGGACGCCGCGCCCGCCTTCTGCACCAGAAGCACGTGCGTCCACTCATAGCCTTGGGTCCGTCGCAGCACGTCGGCCCGCGGCGCAAGTTCCCTCAGGCGGTCCTCGGCGACGCGGCGCTCGACCGGATCCATGCGGTCTGCGGAATTCGCCGACAACTCTCGCTTCAAACGTTCGAATTCAGCCAGATCGGCCGGGGCGATGCCGTGGAACGGTCCCAGAGAGCCGTCACGCTTCTGATACCCGATCTCATCGTCGACCTGGGGCGAACCCAGCGCGAACAGGTCGCGGCGAAAAGCCGCGCGGCCAGTCTCTGGAACCCAAAGGCTCTGCCCGTAGGTCAGAGTGGCATCGACGATTCCGGGGTCCCAGCGCGCGGTCACGTCGCAGCCCGGGGTGAGGTCCGACGCGCCGGCGGCCGCGAACGCCGCGGCAAGCCCGTGCTGCGCGACGGAAAGATCGGCGACCGCGATCTGATAGAAACGCGGCTCGATCGCGGGCCGACAGCCTTCGCGGTCATAAACGAAGGTGAAGTAGCCGCCCGGTTTCAACGGCGGTCGCGGACGCTGCACGCCCTCGGCCGCCGAGGCCGAGAGCGCCGCCAGCACCAGCGCCGCTCCCGCAAGCGCGGCCGGGCGGAGCGTCGCGTGCGGGCTTCTTTCCGAGCCGCGGGCGGATTGCCTCATCGCGACGTCAGCGCGCAAGCAGCCCCTCCCCGCTGCCCGAAAATTGCGGAACCTGATCGCGACCGTACTTCTTCGCCGCCAGGACCGAAACCTCCGCCGCCACGTGGCGCTCCAGCGCCGGCCAGGAGGACGGCGCCGTGGATCTTCGCGCGAGCTCACGAACGAGGAAATAGGTGAAAAGTGAGTGGCCTTTTTCCGGATACCACGAGGCGATCTGGCCGCCGCCCGCGGCCGTGATCAGGCTCACGCCCTGAGGGACGTCTGCCTTCGCCGCGCGCAGGACCAGCGGGCTGGCGTCGTGGATCAGGGCCCCTCCTCCACTTCCCCCGGAAAAGCAGGACTCGAGGACCACGGTCGCCCGGCGCGCACCCAGCTTCGAGAGATTCGTCAGAAGGACATCGCGAGGGTAGCCGTTGAGCTCGACGTAATCTGGATTGGCGTCCGACGGAACCAAATAGGAGCGGCCGGTCTTCACGCTGGGCGCTCCATGGCCGGAGTAGTAGACGAAGACCTCCGCGGAACCGCGCGTTCGAAGACTCAGCAGACGCGACAGACGGCCGTGAGGATCACCCGGCCCGCCGAAAACGGTCTCCAACTCCGCCTTGGTCGGATCCTCGAGCTCGAGGACGTTTTCCTCGCGATAACCGAGCGAGCGCGTCAGATAAAGCTTCATGAGCCGCGCGTCCACGCGGGCGAACTCCGCGCGGGGAACGTCCTTATTTTTGTAGTCGCGCACGGAAATCACGACCCCAAAGGCGTCTGGCCTGACTCTCCGCGTCGTCGGCAGGCTGTCCGCAAGCGCGTCACGCCTGGACGGCACGGCACCGGTCGGGGCCCTCGCGCCTGCCGGCGCGGCGAGCGCGTCTCGGATCGCCGCCCGCGCCATCGCGTCAAGTTCTCCGGGCTGCGAGCCCCGCTCGACGACGGCATTGATGATCTCGCCCGTCTCGACGCGCACGACGCGCGCCGTGAGGATGTAGCCCTCGCCCAGCTTGGAAAAACTTCCGAACGCCATCAAGCTTGCTCCCAAAAGACGGCCGACGCGGACCGCCGCCTCCTGGTCGACGATCTCGGCTTGGCCGACACGGAGCTCCTTGACCACCTCCTCGATTCGGGCGCGCTCCACAAGCCTCAGGTCGGAGCGCCCGGCGAGTTCGACGGACATTATCTCGGCCAACGTCCCGCCGAGGCCACGGAAGTCCGCATCGCCGGTGTTGTTGTTCAGCGGCAGTATCGCGATCGTCGCTGCGCCGCGCCGCGGAGCCGGCGCGGCCGCGGGCGCGGGGGAGTCAAATACGGGAGCTGCCGCGACGGAAACAGGACGGCGAGCGGCGCACCCGGCCGTCGCCAGCGCCGCGCACAGCGCGAAGATCGAGGCCTTCACGATCCCCTGCCCCAAACAGTCGGAGCGATTTGACGGGTACCCATGACGTTGAGCGTAGCCCGCACGATGCCAAAGCGCAAGGTCGGAACGTCTCTAGGATCTACCTCGTCAGTGCCGCGGCCAACGCGACAACGAGAAAAAGAAGGGGCTTCATGACGCGATTTTATATCATTGCCCCGTGACTTCGCCGCTGCCGCGCTTCCAGCCCGAGAACGACGGCCAGGACCGCCACCCGCCGCGCTGCCCGGCTTGCGGGCACGGCGCGCCCGAGACGGCGCTGGCCTGCGCGGAGCCCGGCTTCGAGATCCTGCGCTGCCCCGACTGCGGCCTGGGCCGCACCTGGCCGCCGGTCGCGCCCGACCAGATCGCGGCCTGGTATCCGGAGCGCTACTACGGCAAGGGCAACGTGCGCTTCAACGCGCTCTTCGAGCGCCTGATCCGGCTGTTCCGCCGCCGCCGCGCGGACGTACTGCACAACCGCGTGCCGCGCGGGCCGGTGCTGGACGTGGGCTGCGGGCGCGGCTTCCTGCTGAGCTTCCTGCGCGAACTCGGCTACGAGCCGCACGGGGTGGAATTCTCCGACGTGGCCGCGCGTCATGCCCGCGAGACGCTCAAGCTTCCCGTCGCCGTTGAGGACTTCGCCTCCTCGCCCATCGAGCACGGCCGCTACAACGCCGTGATTTTCTGGCACTCGCTGGAGCATTTCTCCAATCCCGTCGCCGCCATCGCGCGCGCCTCCGAGGCGCTCAAGCCCGGCGGCGTGCTGGCCGTCGCGGTGCCCAACTACGGCAGCCTCCAGGCGCGCCTGTTCGGCCGCTATTGGTTCCATCTGGACGTGCCGCGCCACTACTTTCACTTCACCGAACGGTCGCTGGAAGCCGTCCTGGCGCGCCACCGCCTGCGCGTCGTCCAGCTCGACCATTTCAGCTTCGAACAGAATCCCTACGGCACCTTGCAGAGCTTCTACAACGCGCTGGGCTTCCGTTTCAACCTGCTCTACTCCCTGCTCAAGGACCCCAGCGCGCGCGCCGACGAGCTGGCGCGCTACCCGTTCCAGGTCGCCGCCATCGTCCTGCTTCTGGCGCCGCTGCTCCTGCTCTGCCTCGCGCTGGCGCCGCTGGAAGCCCTGCTGCGCTCGGGCGGCACGATCGAGCTCTACGCGTTTAAAGAATAGCGCGCGGCACTTACGGGATCGTCAGCAGGCCGTTCTTGATCGTCAAGCCCGGCAGGTCGATGGCAAACGGCGTCTCCGGATTGGGATCCAAGGAGACGGTGAGGTCCTTGATGTGCCCGAACAGACCGACCGGCAGCGGCGTGCCCATGTAGGAGGCCGCCAGCACGCGCACGCGCAGCACGCGCGCGGCGCGGTCCAGTTCCAGCGCCGCTTCCAGGGCGACCGGACGGCCATGCCAGCGGCCCTCGGCGCGCACGGTGCCGTCGAGCGTCACGCGGTCGAGCGTCAATCCGTGCAGCCGCGCGTTGGCGAACGCCAGCAACGACGCGGCACTCACCCGCCCGCTCTCGACGCGCAGGCGGTCCAGCCGCATGATGCGGATGTTCGCGAACTCGACCCTGCGCACGTCTACACCCGGGATGGAGACGAAAGAGAAGTTATCCGCCCGCGCGCTCAGGCCGTCGACGGCCAGGCCGCGCACCGTCACGCCCGCCACGCTTAGTCGTGCGCTCTTCCACGCCGACAGGGCCGGGCTCCAGTCGTCGAAATCCAGACGCAGGCCAGAGCCGGAGGCCCCGTCCGCGCCGAACTCATCGACGATGAGACGCCGTCCGGGATAGGGCGCGGGCCGGCCCAGCCTCTGACGGTATAAAATCGCGGAGGACCCGTCGGGCAAGGGCCAGCGGGCGGTTTCCTGATAGCCGGTCTGGAACCAGCCGCCGATTTGGGTGATCTGATCGGCCGCCTCCGGCAGACCGCCGATGACGCCGGCGGGGCCCAGCGTACCGGTCTTGAGCAGGACGAACTCCGAGAGTTCGCACAGGCGCTTGTTGACGCCGCGCATGCTGATGCCGGGCAGGCCGAGAAGGCGCTGGGCCCAGTGGAACGTCGGGCCGTTGAAGTAGACGTCGTTGGCCACGAGCGTGACGTTGGTCAGCGGCCGCGACGGGTCGCGCTGCGCCGCGATGCGCCGCAGGATGTCCTCGATGTGCCAGTCCGCCGCCTCCGGCGGGCGGCTGACGAACAGAGGCAGGGGAACGAACGGAAGCGGGACGTCGAACGCCGGGATCCAGCCGAAGAAAAAGTTGATCAGGAAGATGAATTGGAGCAGGACCGCGCCCCAGCTGACCGAGTCCGGCCACGTCGCGGCGAAGGCCAGGCCCAGAGGCGCCAAGCCCGGCAAAAGAAAGCGCATCTGCCGGTTGGGCACGATCGTCCAGAACACGTAGGAGGTGACCACCCAGTAGGCCAGGATCCAGCCGTACTCGCGCCGCCGCGTGTACTGGGGAGCGATGAGTCCGATAAATCCCATCAACCACAGCAACGGACCCAGCGGGCCCGCCGCGTCGCGCAAATAGGTCAGCCACGCTCCGCCCTGCCAGAACGGCACCGCGAAGTCGGACGACGCCTGCACCAGGCGCGAGGGAAGCAGCGCCAGATGCGACCAATACCACGGCACGAACAGAGCCAAGGACAAGCCGGCGGCGGCCAGCACCTTCGGCCGCGCGCGGCGGTCGGAAACCGCGCGCGCCGCGATCAGGTAGGCCGGGATGAGGTAGCTGAAGAAGCTCCATTTATGGAGCATGCCGACCGCATACAGCGCGCCGAAGGCCAACGACGGAGCCCAAGAGGAGAACCCCTGGCTTTCGATGAGCGCCCAATACGCGGCCGCGGTCCAGGCGATGACGGACAGATCCACGAGCTGGGTCGTGTAGAGCTCCTGAATGCCGGGCGACGCGCAGAAGAGGAGCGTCGCGGCCAAAGCCCTCCCATCGGGCAGGAAGCGCCAGGAGATGCCGAACAGCGAAACCGCGAGCACCGCCAGGTAGAGCCAGTTGTACCACAGCGCGGCGTGAGCCGGGTCGGGGGAGTCGTAGGCGCCGCGCAACAGAAGTTGGTAGGCGGGCGGAAACGGCGGCATGCCGGGCTTCGGGGCCAGATACCAGAAGTCCGACCAGCGCCCCGCGTTCAGCGCCTGGCGGTAGTCCAGAGCGATCTCCAGCTGGACCGCCTGGTCCCAGGCCGGCGGGCGGGTGTCGACGCGCACGAAGCGGCGCATCATGATCGCCTCGAACGCCAGGAAGGCCGCCAGGCCCAGGACGCTCAGGACCAGCGTTTTTCGCGACGGACGCAAAATAGGCCCAAATTCGTTCATCGCAGCGGTGCCATCTTAGTATATTTTTGTAGAATCCGCGGGCCATGAAAGCTGCCATCCTGATCGGCGGGCAGGGCACGCGCCTGCGTCCGTTCACGCTGGACGCGCCCAAGCCCCTCCTGCCGGTCTTAAACCGCCCCTTTTTGGAATACCAGTTCCAGATCCTGCGCAAGTCCGGCGTGCGCGAGGTCGCGCTGTGCACGTCTTACCGCGCGCTGGACTTCCGCCGCGCCTTCGGCGACGGCCGCCGCCTGGGCCTGCGCCTGCGCTATGTGCGCGAGACCATGCCGCTGGGCACCGGCGGCGCGGCCAAGAACGCGGAAAATCTTCTCCTCGGCGGCACGTCCTTGATCCTCAACGGCGACGTGCTCAACGCCTTCGACGTGCGCGCGTTCCTGAGCTTCCACCGCGCGCGCCGCGCGGAGATCTCCATCGCGCTGACGCGCGTCAAGGACCCCACCGCCTACGGCCTGGTCCTCACCGACGCCAAAGGCATGGTGCGCCGATTCTTGGAAAAACCGTCCTGGGACGAAGTGGAGACGAACACGATCAACGCCGGCGCCTACCTGTTCGAGCCCTCGGTGTTTTCGCACATCCCGGCGGGCAAGACTTATTCTTTGGAGCGCGGTCTATTTCCCGAGCGGCTGGCGGCCGGCGCCGCGCTGGCCGGCTGGGTGGCGCCCGGCTACTGGATCGACATCGGCACCGTCGAAAAATACCTGCAGGTGCACCTGGATATTTTAGGCGGGCGCACGCCGTTCAAGCCCGGCGCGGGCGTGCGCACTCTCAAGGGCTTTGAAGGCGCGACCGTCGCGGCGGGCGCGGGCGCTCACGTGGCGGAGTTCGCGCGCTTTTCGGGCGGCGTCAGCTTGGGCCGCGGCGCGCGCGTGGGCCGCGGCGCGCAGTTGAGCGACTGCGTGGTGCTGGACGGCGCCGTGGTGGGCGACGGCGCTCGGCTTGACCGCTGCGTGGTGGGCGCGCACGCGCGCGTGGGCACGCACGCAACTTTGGGTCCCGGCACGGCGCTGGCCGGCGGCTCGCGCGTGGGAGACTACAGCCAGCTATGAAATTCAAGGTCAAGACCGTCGACAAGCCCTGGGGCCGCGAGCTGATCTTCGCGCACGCCCCGGGCAAGTACGCAGGCAAGATCCTGGTCATCGAGAAAGGCGGACGGCTGAGCCTGCAGTATCACCGGCGCAAGCACGAGAGCCTCTACGTCTTAAAGGGCACGCTCACCTTGCGGCTGGGCAAGAAAACGATCACCGCCGGACCCGGCGCGGCCTTCGCGGTGCCGACCGGAACGATCCACCGCTTTCAGGCGCTGCACGGACGCGTGACGCTCGTCGAGGTCTCCACGACGGAGCTCGACGACGTGGTGCGGCTCCAGGACGATTACGGACGCACAGGGGATAAACGATAATGGATCCAATCAAGTTCGGCACCGACGGCTGGCGCGGCGTCATCGCGCGCGACTTCACCTTCGAGAACGTGCGGCGCGCGGCCCAGGCCATCGCGGACTACGTGAAGGAAGACCAAGCCCGCAACGTGCGCAAGAAGACGCCGCTGTCCGGGCCCATGGTCGTGGGCTACGACCGCCGCTTCCAGTCCGACGCGTTCGCGCGCGAGATCGCGCAGGTGCTGGAGGCCAACCACCTCAACCCCACCTTGCTGGCCGAGAGCCTGCCCACGCCCGCGATCAGCTACCTGTCGCGCAAGCTGGGCGGCGTGGGCGTGATGGTCACCGCCAGCCACAACCCGCCGCCCTACAACGGCGTCAAGATCAAGATCGACGGACGCGCGGCGCTGGAGGACGTCACGCAGGGCGTGGAGTCCTGGGTGGGCCGCACCGCGCCCACGCGCGCGGCGGAGATCAAGATCAAGTCCTACCGCGACGCTTACCTGCAGTATCTGAAAGGCCGCTCCGACCTGGCGCAGATCAAGGCCAAGATCAAGAAGCCCGTGGTCGTCGACTACATGCACGGCGCGGGCTCGGGCCTGGCCGCGGACCTGATCGGCGGCAAGAACCTCGTCGAGATCCGCGCCGCGCACGACCCGTTGTTCGGCGGCGTGCATCCGGAGCCCATCGAGCAGTATCTGGGCGCGCTGTCCGAGGCGGTCAAGGCCCACAAGGCCGGCGTCGGCTTGGCGCTCGACGGCGACGCCGACCGCTTCGGCCTGGTCGACGAGAACGGCCGCTACCTGACGCCCTGCCAGGTCTTCCCGATGATCGTCCTCTACCTGATCGAAAAGAAGAAGTTCACGGGCAAGATCGTGCAGTCGGTGTCGCTGGGCTACCTGGCGGAGCGCATCGCCAAGGACAAGGGCGTGGCCTTCGAGCAGCTGCCGGTGGGCTTCAAGCACGTGGCCGAGAAGCTGGCCACGGGCGAGGCGCAGATCGCCGGCGAGGAATCCGGCGGCTACGCCTGGGCGGACAAGAGCGGCATCGCGGAGCGCGACGGCATGCTGACCGCGCTGCTCTTCCTTGAAATGATGGCGGCCACGGGCAAGACGCCGTCCCAGCTCTGGAAGGACGTGGAGACGAAATACGGCGCGAGCTTCTACAAGCGCATCGACTATCGCATCCACAAGCCGGTGGTCGACAAGGCGCTGTGGACCACGAAGCTGGTCAAGAAGCTGCCCAAGAAGATCCTGAACACGGGCATCAAGGAACTGATCCAGATCGACGGGCTGAAGATCGTTTTGGAAGACGGGCATTGGCTGCTGATGCGCCCGTCGGGCACCGAGCCCTTGATGCGCGTCTACGCGGAGAGCGACAAGGCGGAGCGCACCCAGGCCCTGCTCGACCACGCCAAGAAGTGGGTCGCCCCCAGCCTCGGTGCGCACTGAGGTGGTCATGGGTCCGCGCAAGGCGATGCTGCTGGCCGCCGGCGCCGGCACGCGCCTGCGCCCGCTGACCTACGAGACGCCCAAGCCGATGGTGCCGGTCGTCAACCGGCCGGTGATCCACCACGTGCTCGACAACCTGCTCAAGCACGGCGTCGAGGAGGTGATGGTCAACCTGCACGCGCACCCGGAGCAGGTGCGCGGCTACTGCGGCGACGGCTCGCGCTGGAGCCTGAAGCTCGATTATTCGCTGGAGCCCAAGCTGCTGGGCACCGCGGGCGCCATCAAGCGCGTGGAGGGCTTCCTGAAGGACGGCCCCTTCTTCGTCATGTCCGGCGACGGGCTGTCCGACATCGACCTGAGCGCGATGTACGCCTTCCACCGCCGCCGCGGCTCCATGGCCACGATGGCGATCAAACGCGTGGACGCCCGCTTCGAGTACGGCGTGACAATGACGGACGCCTCTCAAAAAATCAAAGGCTTCCTTGAAAAACCATCGTGGGGCGACGTGTTCTCCAACAAGGTCAACACCGGCATCTACCTCTTCGAGCCCGAGGTCCTCAAGCTCATCCCCAAGGACTCCGTCTACGATTTCGGCAACGACCTTTGGCCGAAGCTGCTCAAGATGAAGAAGCCGATCTACGCTTACGAGACCGAGTCCTACTGGTGCGACGTCGGCAACCTGGCCGAGTACCGCCGCTGCCAGATCGACTGCCTGGACCGCAAGGCCTTGATCAACATCCCCGGCGCCGAAGTGCGCAAGGGCGTCTATATTCAGGAAGGCACCGTCGTGGACCCGCGCGCGCGCCTGATCGCGCCCGTGGTCATCGGCAAGGCCGGCCGCATCGCCGCCGGCGCCGTCGTGGGCCCCTACTCCGTGATCGGCGACCGCGCGCAGATCGGCGCGGGCGCCCACCTAGAGCGCTGCATCCTCTTCGACAACGTGACCGTCGGCGAGGGCGTGCGCCTCAACAACTGCATCATCGGCCCCAGCGGCAACGTCAAGGAGAACATCTCCGTGTTCGAGGCCGCCGTCCTCAACATCCGGCAGTAGGCCGGCACGCGGCCAATGGAGTTGCTGACCACCCGCCTGCGCCTGCGCCCGATTCGTCAGTCGGACGCCCCGCGCGTCTACGCGATGGCCTCGAGCCCTGGCGTCGCCGTGCCGGCCGGCTATCCGACTCCGAAGACTATTCGGGATAGTCGCACCTACGCCGCACGCGCGTCGGCCGAATGGCGCAAACGCAAGCCCCGGCAATTGACTTTCTCGATTCTGAGACGGGGCGACACGATTTGGATCGGGCTCATCAGCCTTCGTTGGCCGCACAACGGCGTCGGTGAACTCGGCTACAGCCTCCACCCGGCATTCTGGGGGAACGGCTACGCCTCCGAGGCGGCCCGGCGCGTTGTCGCCTTAGCCTTCACAAAATTCGGCGCCCACCGCGTCCAAGCGACCTGCTGGGTCAAAAATCCGCGCTCCGCCGGGGTCCTAAAAAACGCCGGCCTGCGCAAAGAAGGCACGCTGCGCGGCTATCTGAAGCGGGGCCAGATCGTCCGGGACGAGTTCATGTTCGGTCTTGCTCGCCGCGAACGCTGACAATTTTCGGCACCAAAGCTCTCCAAGCGCCAACGAATCAAGCACGACCCCAGCTCTTGCGTCGACAAGACGGTCGGACGCCGAGCTGCCGCCGAAGCCCCGATCCGGACCAAGGACACCGTCAGGCCCAAAGATCGGCACGCGGTCTTGTTCCTGCGCCGCAAGCTCGAGAACCACTCCAAGTCCGGCGGCTCGACGACCGGCGAACCGTAAACGAAGCAAAACCCGCCCGTCGGTAAATTTGTATAATGCGCAAATCCTGTCGCCGGCGGCCCAAGCCGCCCACAGCGCGACAGCGGAGGACGAACATGCGCAAGGGCAAGTACTACTTCAATTCCGAGTCGGTGACCGAAGGCCATCCCGACAAGGTCTGCGACCAGATTTCCGACGCCGTACTCGACGCGGTCTTGACCGAGGACCCCACCGGCCGCGTCGCCTGCGAGACGTTCGTCGCGCGCGGCCTGGTCATCGTCGGCGGCGAGATCACGACCAAGACCTACATCGACGTCGACAAGCTGGTGCGCCAGGTCGTCAAGGACATCGGCTACACCCGGCCCGAATACGCCTTCGACTCCGCCTCCTGCGCCATCTTGAGCGCCATCGGACGCCAATCCCCCGACATCGCCCAGGGCGTGGACACCGGCGGCGCCGGCGACCAGGGCATCATGTTCGGCTACGCCTGCCGCGAGACCGACGAGCTGATGCCCCTGCCCATCATGCTCGCCCACAAGCTGACCAAGAAGCTGGCCGAGGTGCGCAAGTCCGGCGCGCTGTCCTACCTGGGCCCGGACGGCAAGTCCCAGGTCTCCGTCGAATACCTGGACGGCCGCGCGGTGCGCGTCGACAACGTGGTGCTCTCCACCCAGCACGGGCCGGAGATCCTGGACAAGACCGGCGACCAGATCACCGAGAAGGCCCGCAAGGAGATCATCGACGTGATCATCCGCCCCGTCCTGGGCAAGCGCCTCATCGACGACAAGACCCGCTTCCTGGTCAACCCCACCGGCAAGTTCGTCGTCGGCGGCCCCGCCTCCGACACGGGACTGACCGGCCGCAAGATCATCGTCGACACCTACGGCGGCCGCGCGCCGCACGGCGGGGGTGCCTTCTCCGGCAAGGACCCGACGAAGGTCGACCGCTCGGCCTGCTACATGGCGCGCTACATCGCCAAGAACGTGGTGGCCGCGGGCCTGGCCGAGGAGTGCACGGTCCAACTCGCCTACGCCATCGGCGTGGCCGAGCCCGTGGGCGTCTACTTCGACACGCACGGCACGGGCCAGGCCGACGAGGCCCGCATCGAGGCCGCCGTGCGCAAGCTCTTCCCGATGACGCCCAAGGGCATCATCGACACGCTCAAGCTGCGCCGCCCCATCTACCGCCAGACCGCCGCCTACGGCCACTTCGGCCGCGCGGAGAAAGGCTTCGAGTGGGAGAAGACGGACAAGGCCGAAGCCCTGCGCGACGAAGTCGCCGGGAAAGGCGCGAAGCGCCGGGCCCTCGCGGTCGCCTAAAGTCTGGACGCGCCGCAATCAAAGGAGCCCCGCTCGCAAGAGCGGGGCTCCTCGCTTTTTTTGCCGCACGAACTCGACCCCCGCCCATTCATGGCAGGATGGTCCGCCGCTCGTCTTGCTTGGGTGGTGGCGAACGCTGTTCACTTACGCGCGACGGACCGGGTCGGCTTGGTTCTCCGTCATCCACAACAGCCGGCGCACGCCAGGCAGCGTCAGAGTCTTCAAGGCGGGATCGTAGAACTTTGATATAAAGCAAGGCGAAGCGATGAAGACCGAGCGTCCGGACGGACTCGAGGCGGGCGTCGCGGCCGCGTTCGCCGCCGTCGCCGCAGCCTCGTTTCTGTTCAGCGGCGTCTTCAGCTTTATGGCCCCGGGCGGAGCCTGGCTCAACGCCCCCTTGGGCGCCAGGCTGTGGGTCGAGTCGGACCCGGGCGGCTACTACCTGCTGAGCGCGGCTTCGCTGTACTCTTCCGGCGGGCGCCTGCTCTATCCTGGTCATCCGGGACTGCCTCTACAGGTTCTCTTGAACGCCGTCGAATCGGTCTCCTACGCCTTGCGCGCGCCCGCCGACGCGAGGTTTGGTTTCGCCGCGTTCCTGGCGAAGCGCTCGGCGCACGTGTTCTTCCTGTCGAAGATGCTGATCACCGGGCTTCACGTTTTTTCGTTCGCGCTGTTGTACTTGTTCGCGCGGCGGCTTCTAGGCCGGACGCGCGCCGCTTTGCTCGCGGCGTTCGCCTACGCGACGTCCTTGCCGCCGCTGTACTACCTGTCACGCGTTTCCGTCGAGCCGCTGATGATGATCTTTTTCTTCTCCTTGTTCCTGTGCGTCTGGCGTAGCCTGGAGGAGACGCAGCGCCGCCGAGCGGGCGCGGCGGCGTGGTGGTCCGCGCTGGGCGGAGCGGCGTCCGTCGCGGGGCTGGCGACGAAGTTCCATCTGCTGTGGCCGCTGCCGCTGCTCGGGTTCGGGCATCTGTTGCTGGGCGACGATCTCCCCGGTGCCCGCGGCGGCGCGGCGCGGGTGCGGGCGCGCGTCCCGGCGGCGGCGGCCTTCGCCGCGGCGGCCTTCGCGGCTCTCGCATCGACGACGAGCATTCTGGACTGGCGGGATTTCTTCGGATACTGGGGCGTCGGCGGCATGGGCGGCGGCTCCTGGGTGGCCGGCGCCGCCGGGCTCGTCGCGCGCCAGGCCGGAGTCGTCGCGGAGCTCGCCCGCGGCGTGGGACGGATGCCGGCGGCGGCGTATGTGCCCGGCGCGACGAAGACGGGGCTTTATCTCTTCTGCGAACTGCCGCTGTTGGGATTCGCGGCCTTCGGCGCGGTTCGTCTCTTCCTCCGCGCCGAGGAGCGGCGCGGGCGCTGGCTATGGCTGGCGGCCGGCGTCGGCTACACGCTCCTCATTTGGGCTTATCGCTGTTTCGCCGTCAGCGGCGATTTCCACGGCTTCCACTACTTGTTCGTTTTCACCGCGTTCTGCGCCGTCTTCTTCGGCGAGGCCGCCGACGCCCTTCTCGCACGCTTCGGCCCCGCGGCGGGATCCCGCGCGGCGCTCGCCGCGGCCGCCGTCCTGCTCGCGGCGGTTCACGCGGTGCCGCTGTGGGCCGTCTTCGACGGACGCGTCCGGGACGCTTTTTTCTACGCGCAGGTAGGCGCCTTAGACGAGGCGCGCGGAAGGCTCGCCGCCGGAGAACGCGTCGCGCTGATCGGACTGAGCCCGGAGGCCGCCGTCGCGGCTTCGGGCCTGGGGGTAATTCGTTACACGCCGCCGGACCGCTCCGCAGTGCTCGAGGAACTGGCCGGCGACTATGTCGCGGCGGATCGCGCGGGCCTCGAAAAGCTTCTCGCCGCTCCGGGTGCGCGCCCCATCGGCGCGGTCGTCGCGCTCGCGAACGTCGCAGGGGTGCCGACGGTGACGGGTCCGTTCGAACCGGCGCGCTGGCTCGCAACGGCGCGCTGACCGAGGGCCGAGTTCCGGCTCCTCAAAGGCCGAGGGCGAGGAGCGCCAGAGCGCGCAGTATTGTAGAATCCGAGAATCATGAACAAGACCACGGCTTCCGCCGCCGAGGCGGTCAAGAACGTCCCCGACGGCGCCACCATACTGGTGGGCGGCTTCGGGGTGTGCGGCGTGCCCGAGAACCTGCTGACGGCGCTGCGCGCGCAGGGCGCGAAGAATTTGACGCTCGTCTCCAACAACGCGGGGCTGGACGAATTCGGCATCGGCACCCTGCTCAAGAACGGACAGGTCAAGAAGATGATCATGTCCTACGGCGGCGAGTGCAAGGCGTTCGAGGAGATGGCGCTGGACGGCCGGCTCCAGGTAGAGTGGAACCCGCAGGGAACGCTCGCCGAACGCATCCGGGCGGGGGGCGCCGGCGTGGCCGGCTTCTACACGCCGACCGGCTACGGCACGCCGGTGGCCGAGGGCAAGGAGACGCGGCAGTTCGACGGCCGCTGGCACGTCTTCGAGCGCGGCCTGCGCGCCGACTTCGCCTTCATCAAGGCCTGGAAGGGCGACGTGCTGGGCAACCTGGAATACCGCAAGACCGCGCGCAACTTCAACCAGGTCATGGCCACCGCCGCCGAGACCGTGATCGCCGAGGTTGAACAGCTGGTGGAGGTTGGCGGCCTGCATCCCGACCACATCCACACGCCCGGCATCTACGTCGACCATGTCCTGAAGGGCTCGAAATATCTGAAGCTGATCGAGAAACTCACCGTGAGGAAGGCGGCCGCCCATGTCTGAACCCAAGGACGCGCGCGTCGTGATCGCCCGGCAGGCCGCGCGCCTGCTCAAGGACGGCGACTACGTCAATCTGGGCATCGGCATTCCCACGCTCATTCCGAACTATCTCCCCCACGACGTCCACATCACCTTGCACACCGAAAACGGCATGCTGGGCTACGGCCCCTACCCGCACGAGGGCGAGCAGGACCCCGACCTGATCAACGCGGGCAAGGAGACGGTCACCGAGCTTCCCGGTTGCTCCTACTTCGGCTCCGAGCAGTCCTTCGCCCTGGTGCGCGGCGGCCACCTGGCCGCCACCGTCCTGGGCGCCATGGAGGTCTCCGCGAGCGGCGACCTGGCCAACTGGATGATCCCCGGCAAGAAGGTCAAGGGCATGGGCGGAGCCATGGACATGGTCGCCGGCGCCAAGAAGGTCATCGTCGCCATGGAGCACGCCACCAAGGACGGCAAGCCCAAGATTTTGCCCCAGTGCACCTTGCCGCTGACGGGCAAGGGCGTGGTGCACGCGATCGTGACCGAGATGGCCACCTTCGAGATCGGCAAGGACGGGCTGGTGCTGACCGCGCTGAATCCGGATTACACGCAAGACGCGGTCCGCCAGGCGACCGGAGCTCCGTTTACGGTCTCCGCCGCGCTCCAGAGCTACGCGCGCTGACGGCGTCGCCGCCGATGAGTCCGGAACCCCCCGACGATCCGCCGCGCCGCGACTGGGTCTTCCTGCCTCCGGCCCTGCGCCCGGTCGCGCTCGCGCTTTCCGTCGGCGTCGTCGCGCTGTGGCTGTGGCAGTTGAACGTCGTGCGCCCCGACATTCCCGGCGCGCCCCGGCCGCCGGCGCCACGCCTGGAGACGGCGGATCAGGCTCCACTTTCGCAAATCGACATCACCGGCCCCGCGGCGGGGCGGGCGGCCAGCTCCTCGGCCCGGAACGCGGAATCAGCACTCGGCCTTATCCCGACAGACGCGGCTATTCCCGCGCCCGCGCGCGCCCAGGGCCGCGCCGTGGACGCGGGCGCACCTGCACCCGACGCAACCGCGACCATGACCGAGCAGGCGCGCTCCGCGCGCAACGAAGAACTGATCGCCGGCCTGGAGCTCCAGAAAAAGAAAATGGGCATCGCCTCGGTCTCCCCGGACTACGGTCCCAGCGCGCAGGCCGCGGCGCTGCGCAAGGCAGGCCTCCTGCCGCCCGAAAAGCCGGCGGCACCCGTGCTCGGCGCGAGCGCGCCGCGCTTGATGACCACGCCCGGCACCGCCTCCGCGATCCCGGGTGAGCCCGCCCCCGGCGCGGCCGAGGCCGGCCCGGGACGCCCCGCGCCCGACGCCGGACTGGTCTTCAGCGACGCGCAGAGCCTGGCCTCTTCCTGGATACTGCTCGGCATGCCCGGCTCAGCGCCGACTGTCGATTTTTCGAGCGGACGCGCGCTCCTGATTAAGCCGTCCGTCTCGCGCATCGTCTCCGTGTCAACGACGGACGCCGCGGTCGTCGTCGTCTACCGCTCCCTGGCTCCCGAAGAAGAGCCCAACCCCGTCCGCGATCGCTTCACTTTGCTCCCCGCCCAGCCGGAGACGGTCGGCCTGTTCGACGCCACGCCGCGCTGACGCCTGAACGCCTAGGGCTTTAGACCCAGACATGCCCGGGCCCCCCGACCCTGAAGCCGGCGCGCCGCCGCGGCTATCCTCTTTCCAACACCCCGCTTCCCCCTACCCGACGCGAGAGCGCCGGGATCCCGGAAGCGGAAGCCGCGGCAGGACGTAACGCCCCCTATCCGCGGCGGCCGTCGGGGAGCCCGCCTCCAAAGGCGGGCTCCCCCGTCTTTTTGCTAGACTCGGCCTCCATGGAAATGCGCATCGGCGTCGTGCAGAATTCCCCGAAGTTCCTCAAGGCCCCGGCCAATATCCGCGCCTGCTTCGAGCTGATGGACCAGCACGAGGCCGACCTGTGGGTACTGCCGGAGTTCTTCGCCTCCGGCTACAACTTCAAGACGAAGAAGGAAGCCGCGGCCTGCGCCGAGAAGGCCGACGGCCCGTTGTCGAAGCTTCTGCAGGCCTACGCGGCCCAGCGCGACTGCGCGATCGTGGCTGGCTTCCCGGAGAAAGCCGGCGCCAAGCTCTACAACTCCGCTCTGCTGGCCACCGCGTCCAAAACGCGCGTCTACCGCAAGACGCACGTGTTCGGCGGAGAGAAGCGCTTCTTCTCCCCCGGCGACACCGGCTTTTGGACCGAAAAGATCAAGGGCGTCTCCGTGGGCGTGATGATCTGCTTCGACTGGTTCTTCCCGGAAAGCGCGCGCACCCTGGCGCTCAAGGGCGCGCAGGTCATCGCGCACCCGGCCAACCTGGTCCTGCCCTGGGGTCCCGAAGGAATGAAAATTCGCTCCCTGGAAAACCGCGTGTTCACCGCCACCGCCGACCGCGTGGGCTCCGAGCGCGGCCTGGGCTTCATCGGGCAGTCGCAGATCGTCTCGCCCAACGGCTCGCTGCTGAGCCGCCTGGGCCACGACGAGGTCCGCGCCGCGGTCGTCTCCGTGGACGCCTGGACGGCGCGCGACAAGAAGGTGCACCCGGCCTGCGACCTGTTCGAGGACCGGCGCCCCAAGCTCTATGCCCGTTGAGCGCCGCAAGTCCGCGTCCGCCGCGCCCCGGGCCGTGCGCGAGTCTCTCACCGAGGTCGCCGACTTGATGTTCCCGCCGGACGCCAACATGCACGGCACCGTCTTCGGCGGCAAGGTCCTGCAGATGGTCGACAAGGCCGCCTCGGTGTGCGCCATGCGCCACGCCGGCAAGCCCTGCGTGACCGTGGCCATGGAGCGCGTGGAGTTCCTGGTCCCCATCCGCGTGGGCACCTTCCTGATCGCCCAGGCGCGCGTACACCACGTCGGCCGGACCTCCATGGAGGTCGGCGTGGAGGTCTACGCCGAGGACATGCCCGGCGGCACGCGCCAGCACACCAACTCCTGCCTGGTCACCATGGTGGCCGTGGACGCGCACGGCCACCCGGCCTCGGTTCCCGGACTATTGATGGAGACGCCGGAAGAAAAGGAGCGCTGGGCCGCCGCCGAGCGCCGCCGCGCCGCCCGCCGCGCCGGCGCCTGACGGCCGTTCCAAGGGGGTGCTAAAATACCCCCCCGAAAAGCGAATAAATGACACTTGACGGACAATTCACCGTGATATAATCCGATTGCCCCGACGCCGGGGGGCCTCCGCCGAGGGGCTCGCGCAAGTCGCAAATCGAGGTTATACCGACAGATGAGCATGCAAGGCAAGGTGAAGTGGTTCAACGATCAGAAGGGATACGGTTTCATTACCCCGGACGACGGCAGCGCGGAGGTCTTCGTGCATCACAGCGCGATCCAGGCCAACGGCTTCCGCTCCCTCTCGGAGAGCCAGTCGGTCCAGTTCGATCTCCTGCAGACGGACAAGGGTCCCAAGGCCGCGAACGTCGTCGCGCTCTAAGCCCGGACGCCCAAGAAGAGCCCCCGCCCGGACGCCCGGGCGGGGGCTCGACTTTTCTATACTCGCAGGGATGACTTCATCGCGGGTTATTTTCATCCTGACCGTGTGCCTGGCCGTAGCACCCGCCATCGCCGCGCCCGCCTCCCGCGCGGCCCGCTTCCAAACCCTGATCGGCAAAGTCTTCACCCAGGAAACCGTCGCGAACATGGCCCGCAACAAGGACGAGGGCTACCGCTTCGAGACCTTCGACGCGCGCGCGGGCTACGCGCGCGTCGTCGGACCCTTCGACGGCCGCGACGATTTCTTCCTGCTTGCCGGCCGCGGCGGCGACGTGCTGATCATGGTGGAGTACTCCTGCGGCCCGGCCTGCACGCAAAAGGCCTCCGCTTACCGCTTCGCCGCGGACGCACGACCCGCCCACCTGGCGTTCAAGGACGTGCTCTCCTTGCCCGCGTTCGATGAACTTCGCCGCCGCTTGATGACCTTGTGCCTGGACGCGAGCGGTGATTTCGACACCGAGAGGGACGCGCGCGCGGCCGCCGCCCGCGACCTGCCCGCCTGTCCCTACGCGCTGTCTCTGTCCAAGCGCGGCGGCCGCGGAACCATCTACGAAGCCTCCAACGTGGACGGCAGCGGCTACGCGCTCAGCGTGGCCAAGTCACGCGTCACGCCGAAAGCCGCGCTGCGCTGGGACGGCCGCGCCTACACGGGCGTCGACGTCGTTGACGGCAACGACGTGCTCCTCCAGAGCGAACAGATGCGGGCGCTGTTCTAAGGACCGGCTTCAGCCCAGATCGGCCGGAAGCTTCGGCGGCTCGGGCTTCTCTTCGCCGCGGCGCACGCGCTCGATCTTCTGCACCGAGGCGTCCAGGCGCCGGAAAGAAACGTCGCTGATCTCGTCGTAGGCTTCCTGAAGCTTCTCCAGCTTCTTGCCCAGATCCTCGAAGCGGCCCTTGAACGTCTCGTAGGTGGCGCCGAACTGGGAGATCAGCTTGAGCACCTCCTGCGCGGCCTGCGAGAAATGGAACTGCTCGAAGGCCTGGCGCACCACGCCCAGCACCGCATACAGCGTGAACGGCGAACACAGCACGACCTTCTGCGTCAGCGCCTCGTCGACCAGCCCAGGAAAAGACTCCTGGATGAAGCCGTAGACCTGCTCGTTGGGTATGAAGAGAAGAACGTAGTCGAGCGTTCCTTCCTCGGGGCTGACGTAGTCGCGTTTCTGGACTTCCTTGATGCGGCCCTTCACGTCGCGTTCGAAGTCCTTGCGCAGACGCGCGCGCTCGTCGTCGGTCGCGGCATGCGCGAAGCGCAGCCAGTTGTCGAGCGGGAACTTCACGTCCATATTGAGCTTCTTGCCCTCGGGCAGGAGGAAGGTGAAGTCGGGGCGCGAGGCGGAGGTTTCCAGGGTGCGGTTCTTGAGGTACTGCACGCCCTCCTGCAAACCGCTGGCGCGCAGGATGTCGTCGGCCATGCGCTCGCCCCACTGCCCCCGCGCGCGAGAGTTGTCGAGCAGGGCGCGCAGGCCCTCGGTGGACTGAGCCAGGCGCGAGGTCTGCGCGGCGGCGTCCTGCAGGCCCTTCTCCAGTGAGCCGTATTTCGTGGCGCGGTCGCTCTCGAAGCGGCGCATCGTCTCCTCGTAGGATTTCAGCTGTTCGGCCAGTCGGCCGACCACGCTCTCCACGGCCGCGCGTCGAGTGTCCAGCTCTCCGGCCTGGCGCACGCGCTCCGTGGAGAACTTTTGCTCGGCCAGCTCCAGCAGGTGCCGGAAGTCCTCGCCCAGCTGCGCGCGCTGGGCGGCCTCGTTCTTGCGCGCGGAGAAGAACACCGCGTAGAAGATGAAAAAAGACACGAACGCGCCGAAGGCGACCGCCGCCAGGACCGCCAGCGCGCTCACTTGCGCCGCCTCGTCAGAATACGCGCCGACTCCAGGTCCAGCAGTTCCATCTTGCACGTGCGCCCGGTCTCCAGGTAGAGCTGGAGCTTGGCCAGGCCGTCCTCCCACGCGCAGGCGTAGCCGCGGCGCAGTTCGTCGGCCGACGCGGCGGCGGAGAAGCCGGCGTGCAGCAAGGTGATTTCGCAGCCGGCCCCGCGCTTTTCGATGAACACGCTGACCAGCGGGGGCGCGCGTCGGTCGCCGCGCGCCGGACGGAACAGCCAGGCGACCTTGCTGCCCGCTTCTAGGTCCACGAACACGCCCTCGCGCTCGCCGAAGCCGTCGCAGCGCGTGCCGTCGGGGCGCTTGACGCGCGGCCAGACCATGCGCACGCGGCCGCCGCTGCGCGCGTCGGTTTCCGCGCCCAGCAACCACCAGCGCGTGAGCTCGCGCGCGGACGTCAGGGCCCGATAGACGGCCGCGGGCTCGGCTTTGACGCGCGTCGTCAGTCGCACGTCGCGGGATTTTGAACGAGGGCGTCGGGCGGCGACCGCGGACATGGAGGTCAGTTTAGCAGAGGCTTCGCGCCGCGGCCAGGGGTCAGTCGGCCCGGTGGATCAGAATCCGCGGCCCGCCGGGACCGTCGGTCAGCGGGTGGAAGGTCGTGACCAGGTCGATGAAGGCTTCCAGGTCGCGGTCAAAGGAGCGCTTGGTGGCCGGATAGCTGAGGACGTAGAAACCGTCGGGCAAGGTGATCACCGCGTACGCGTGCATGCGCCGGTTGTAGGGCTTGCCGTCGGGCCCGATGTCGACGCCCCAGCGGATGTTGTTCGGGACGCGGACCGGCGAGTAGACGATGAACATCTTCAGCGGCAGGCCCGACTCGCCGTGCGTCTTTGCGGGGATCTGCGAGGGCTTGGCGAGAATGCGGTATTGCCCCGTGGAGTCCTTGTCCGGCCCCATCAGGAAGACGGCTTTGTCCTCGCCGTAGCGGTAGTTGTAGACCTGACTCAAAGTCTGGTTGATATAGTCGTCGGCGCCGGAATACAGTTCGGCGCCGCCGTCGCGCAGGACGTGAGTGCGGTAGTTCCGATACCACTTCACGCTGAAACTGGGCAGGCCGAACAAAAAATCCCGATCAAAAGGGCCCGTGAAGCGGGTCTCCGCGAAATCAGTGCCCTGGGCGTCCGTGTAGACGTTCCAGCCCCACGGCACCGTCGCCACGTAGTCGTTGAACGGCGAACGGTAATGGACGTTCCTGGGGGCGCGGCACGCGGCGAACGCGGCCAAAAGGACGCAGGCGGCGGCGGATTTCATGCGCATCGTCGGAAGGCGAGTATAACAGTCGAAAGGCGTTTTGTCCACAGAACCCGTCAACTTTGGCTCAGCGGCCGCCGGAGGAGCGCTTACGATAGACTTGCGCGAAGTCATCGGCATAGGCCGGCCGCCAGGCCGGATCGGCATCCAGAGCGCGCGGCGGCTCCCCCTCTTGCCGGCGGGGCACCACCGCGTAGTCGAAGCGATAGACGGCGTCAAGGGCTGGGAACGTGCGCGGCCAGGCCCCGGCCTCGGAGAGAAACGCGTCCGGATACAGGCCCGGGCGCTCGTCGACGAACACGGGACGGCCGGTCAAACCGATCAGTTCCGCGCCGAACGCGGGATCATTGAACATTTGGCCGCGCACGCCCTGCGCGTCGAGAAAACGCGCCGCGCCTTCCAGCGCCGGCGCGCCGTAGCCGCGCGCGCCCGAGAGCGGCCGCGAGACGACCGCGTAATGTAGCCCCAAAATCAGCAAGGCCGCCGGAACTCCCCAGCGCAGCACGCGCTGAGGCGTGTCCGCGCGCGGCTTCACCGCGTGCCCCAGCGCCAGCGCCAGCACCGGGCAGGCCGCCATCGCCGCCAGCGGCCGCAGCCCCGGCCGCGCCAGCGACAGCGCCAGCACCGTGGCCGAGGCCAGCGTGGTCACGAACTCCTGCTGGAGCGTCAACGCGCACGCCCCCAACCCTAGCAGGATCAGCGCGCCCGCCGGAGAGATCAGCGCGGTCTGCCAGCGCGTCGCGCCGGAGGCGGCGTCGGCGAAAAGATGCTCGAACACTCCATAGCCCAGCGGATTCCAGGAAAACGCGATCGCGCAGGCGGCAAACATGGCCCAGTACCCCAAGGCCGCGCGCGTGGCGCTGCGCAGGGAGGCCTTGAACGCCTTCAAGAACGTCAGCGCCAGCGCCAGCGACGCCGTCGCGCCGTGCATGTTCGCCCACAGCGCGGTCAGGCCCGCCGCGGCCGCGCTGTCGGCCAGGCGGAAGCGGTGCCGCGGCCGGAGCAGGCGCAGGAATAAGGCGAAAAAAAGAAAATCGAAAGCGGCGGGCGCCTCTAAAAATCCGGTCCAGGCGCAGCCCGCGGAGGCGGCCAGCAGGCCCGCGGCCGCCAGCGGGTTGCCGTGGCTGATGGGCAGCAGCAAAGCAAAGCCCGCCGCCGCGGCGGCCGACGTCAGCGCGCGAACCAGCTCCGGCCCGCCCAGCGCGTCCGCCTTGGCGAACAGGACGTCGGTCAGCCAGGAGTCCGGCGTCCACGGCGCGCGCGCGGCGCCGTAGGAAAACGGATCCGTGTGCGGCAGCGCGCCGCTGGAAAGAATGAAGCGGCCTGAGGCCAGATGAATCCAGGCGTCAGGGCCGTGCGGTCCGGCCCAGGCCATGGAGAAGACGGTCGCAAAGAGCAGGGCGGCCAGCGGCCAGTGCGGGTGGTGCGGCTTTTCGTGCGCGTGCGCGGAAGCGGACTTCATCGTGCGCTCATTGTACCAGAATGACGCGGCCGCATTTGGCTACAATGGGGACGCACGGAGGCTCCCATGGATTTCAATCTCAGCGACGACCAGAAAACGATCCGCGACACGGTGCGCAAGTTCGCGCAGGCCCGCATCAAGCCGAAGGCGCACGAGCTTGACGAGAAGGAGGAGTGGTCGCTGGAACTGACGCGGGAAATGGGAGAGCTGGGCATCTTCGGCCTGATCGTGCCCGAGGAGTTCGGCGGGCAGGGCCTGGACTATTCCTCCTATGTGATCGCCGTCGAGGAACTGGCGCGGGTGGACGGCTCCCACGCGGCCACCGTCGCCGCCGGCGTCAGCCTGGGCATCGCTCCGCTCCTTTATTTCGGCACCCCGGAGCAGAAGAAAAAATACCTACCCCGCCTGGCCGCGGGCCAGGGCCTGTTCGCCTTCGGCCTGACCGAGCCCGGCGCGGGCTCCGACTCCCGCGGCTCCACGACCAAAGCCGTGGAGAATCCCGACGGCACGTGGACGATCAACGGTGCCAAGATCTTCATCACCAACGGCTCCACCGAGATCACCGACGGCATCATCGTGCAGACGGTCAGCGGCGGCACGCCGGACGCGCCGGAGTTCACCTGCTTCATCGTCGAGAAGGGCACGAAGGGCTTCACGACGAAGACCATGCACAAGAAGCTGATGTGGCGCGCGTCGAACACCGCCGAGCTTTATTTTTCCAACGTCACCGTGCCGGCCTCCGCGATGCTGGGCAAACGCGGCGCGGGCTCCAAGCAGATGCTCAAGACCTTGGACTCCGGCCGGCTGTCGATCGCGGCCATGGGCCTGGGCTGCGCGCAGGGCGCCTACGAGGCCGCGCTCTCCTACGCGCGTCAGCGCAAGCAGTTCGGCAAGCCCCTGTCGCGCTTCCAGGCCATCGGCTTCAAGCTGGCGGACATGGCGATGAAGATCGAACACGCGCGCACGTTCCTGTACCGCGCCTGCTGGCTGCGCGACACGCACCAGCCCTTCGGCACGGAGTCCGCGATGGCCAAGCTCTACTGCTCCGAGGTGGCGCAGGAGGTGGCCAATGAGGCCGTGCAGATCCACGGCGGCTACGGCCTGATGAAGGAGTTCGACGTGGAGCGCTTCTACCGCGATCAGCGTCTTCTGCAGATCGGCGAGGGCACGTCGGAAATCCAGCGCCTGGTCATCAGCCGCGCGATCGGCTGCTGACCTTAAGCGGCCGGCGGCCGCGACAAGAGGCGCAGGGACTCCCGAATGGCGGCGTTGCCGCCGTCGTCGGGAAAGGCCGCAGCCGCGCGCGCCCACTCGTCGCGCGCGGCGGGAAGGCCCGCGAAATAGTACGCCGCGCCCACGGCGATTTCAAGAGTGGTGGAGTTCGCAGCACCCGCCGCTTCCTCCAGCGCCAAGCGCGCGCGCCCGTCCAAGGTGCGTATCGCGCAGCGCGTGGCGGGCGTCAGCAGGAAATCCAAAGTCAGGCCGGCGTCGTCCTCCCGCGCGCCCGCGATGGTTTCCGCGAAAAGCGCGACCATGAGAAGACGCAGGGCGTGGCCGTCCAAGTCGTACGGGGCGCGGCGCGAGGTCTCCCGGTAGGCCAGGCACGCCGGAACCAGCTGCTTGAGCGAGAGCAGGGCCGCCGCCCGCGCCGCGTGCGCCTCCAGGCATTGCGCGTCCAACGTCAGCGCCGCGTCCGCGTCCTTCAGCGCGCCCGAAAAATCCGCCCGCATGCGCCGCGACAGGCTGAGATACGCCGCGGGCAGCGCCGGCCGCGCATGGCCCCGCGCCGCGCGCGCCAAATCCGCCTCCGCCAGGGCGTTCTCGCGCCGCCACAGCGCCGAGCGCCCGCTCGCCAGCAGGCGCTGCGCCTCTGAGTTATCCGGCGCCGGCCCGGGAAAAAGCCGATCCAATAGACCCATGTGCTCGTCGTCTCCGCGCCGCAAAAAATAAAGCCCGCGGCCGGGATTGAACCGGCGACCTACTGCTTACAAGGCAGTTGCTCTACCGCTGAGCTACGCGGGCGTTCGTCCTGATTTTACCGGATAACCGCGTCGCCCGCCAGGCCGCGCGATTTGACGCCGCCGCCGCGAATCGAATTTAATCCAACCAATCCTTGTCCTTGAGCTTCTTGGGCAGATACTGCTTGGTCAGGTACTGGAAGTCCTTGTTGGCCAGCGCGTCCAGCTCGTATTTCAGACCGGAGGTGAGCATGCGTTTGATCTCGACCTGCCACTCCTTCTTCTGGAACCAGGGGTAGGCCATCAGCTCCTTGGCGCGGGAGATGTCCTTGTCGTTGAGCTTGATGCCCACGTTGCGGGGCAGGTCGTATTGGTCGGGGTCGGCCGACGACAGGCCCACGAATTTGGCGTGGGGGATGGCCATGCGCTGGCTCTCAAAAGCCAGGTTGATCGAACCCTGCTTGACCACCGAATAGATGTAGTAGCCCCACGGGTCGTTGTCGACTAGGACGTAGACGGGCAGCTTCTTCTCCTCGTGGAGACGGCGCGCCAGGCGGCGCACGCCGCGCGGGGGCTGGCCGTTGCCGGTGAGCAGGATGCAGTTGTACTTGCGCCAGAACTTGTCCTCGGCCAGGCGGTTCCACTGCGTGCCCTTCTCGATGAGCAGGATGAAGTCCGCGGTGCACTTCTTGATCTGGAGGTATTCCTCCTCCACGATGGACGGCACGGAGTAGCCGCCCTTGCCCAGCTTGGAGCAGTCCACGCGGTCGCCGTCGTCCTCGAAGACCACGGGGCCGATGATGGTGCCGGCGTTCTCGGCGCGCACGTGGAACTCCTCGCGCAGCGCGGCCAGGCCCACCTCCAAGTCCTCGATGACCGGGTCGGACTCGGCTTGATCGTCGAAGGTGTTCTCGTGGGAGTCGCCCATCGTGTGCTTGGTGCGGTAGTAGATCTCGCGCAGGCTGGTGGTCAGATCCGCCTTCTGCAGCTCGTTGAGCGCGTCGGCCACCAGCATGGTCTGCATGAACTTCTTGGCCATGGCCACGTTGAAGAAGGTGCGCAGCTGCTTATTGGCGCCCATCTCGATGAAGCCCTTCTTCTCGTTGAACTTCACGTTGGAGAGCGAGCGCACCGGGATGGAGATCGACGGGTCCTTCTTTTTCTGCGCCGCCGTGATCACCAGATCGGCCAGGCCCACCAGCTTCTTCTCGACGGCAGGGTTGGTTTTCGTCATGCGGCGGGATTCTAGCACACCGGGCCAAGGCCCGCCCACGCCTTGACGGAGGAAGCGGGGCCCCTCATACTGCGTTGCCGCCGGTGACGCGGGCGACAGGAGGCCGCATATGAATCTTCCCGTGACCACCACCTTCGCCATCGACGGCTACCGCGTGCGCGAATATAAAGGCGTGGTGCGCGGCATCGTGGTGCGGGCGCCCACCATCTCCCAGGGCCTACTCGGCGGCCTGAAGTCCATCATCGGCGGCCAGATCGGCGCCTACACGGAAATGTGCGAGCAGGCGCGCCAGCAGGCGCTCGACGAGATGCTGGAGCATGCCCGCCAACTGGGCGCCAACGCCGTCATCGGCATGAGCTACGACGCCACCGAAATCGGCGGTCGCGCCGCGGCCACCGAGGTCCTGTGCTACGGGACCGCCGTGATCGTGGAACGCGCGTAGGCGGTCGTGACCGGCCGCGCACGACCACTCCGCACCGCCCCCGCTGCGGCGGCGCGGCTATAGCCGGTTCTTGATCGCCCGGATCATCCCGCCCAGCACCGGGATCTTCGCATACAGGTTGGAGCCCGAATCCCAGTAGTCCTGGTGATAGATCACGCGCCCGTCCTTGTCGAAACGGATGTGGCTGATGCCGATGGAACTTTGCACCTCGCCCTTGCGAAAGCGCCGGAAGGTCACGTCCATGCGCCAGCGCACGTAGACGCCCTCCGGCGTGGACGTGGCCTGCTCCACCTTGAGCGCGTAGTGGGTCAGCGCGTCGTCGCTGGACAGAAAATATTTCTCCAACGCGTCCACGTCGCGGATGGTCTTGAGCGTGTCGTTGAAGTAGAGCTGAGGCGCGTACACCTCGCGGATCTGCCCCCGGATCGTGCCCGTGGACAGGTCGGAGATGAACGCCGTGAAGCGCCGGACCGCGGCGGTTTCTTGCGCGCTGCCCGGCGCCGGCGCGCCCACCATTTTGGGATCGCTGGCGGCGAGGGCCTCCTCGTGGTCGCGGATGGAATTGATCGCGGGCGGCGCGGACGCGCAGCCCGCGGCGGCCAACGTCAAGATCACGACGGCAAGGCGGGGCAGGTCGAGTTTCATGGGGTCTCCTGATTCAACCTAGTGGCCGTCGGCCCCGCGCTATTACAGGCCGGTGCTACGGCATCAGCTCTTTGAGCAGGAACGTGTACTCGATGGCGTAGCGCTTCACGGTCTGCTCCAGGTTCGCCGCCGCGCTGTGGCCGCCCTCGGTGTTCTCGTAGTACAAGACCGGCTGCCCCGCCTCCTCCAGGCGCGCGGCGAACTTGCGCGCGTGGCCCGGGTCCACCCGGTCGTCCTTGGTGGAGCTGTAGATCAGCGTCGGCGGGTAGCGCGCATCGGAGCGCACGTTCTGGTAGGGCGAGTAGCGCCGCAGATAGGCGGCTTGGGCGGGCACGTCGGGGTCGCCGTACTCGCCGACCCAGGAATTGCCGGCCAGCAGGTGGCTGTAGCGCAGCATGTCGGTCAGCGGGACCTCGCACAGCACCGCGCCGAACAACTCCGGGCGCTGGGTGAGCGCCGTGGCCACCAGCAGGCCGCCGTTGCTGCCGCCTTGAATGGCCAGACGGCGGGGCGAGGTCTCCTTGGTTTTGGACAGGTCCTCGGCCACCGCCTCGAAGTCGTCGAACGCGCGCTGGCGGTGCTCCTTGAGCGCCGCCTCGTGCCAGCGCGGGCCGAACTCCCCGCCGCCGCGGATATTGGCCAGAGCGAACGCCCCGCCGCGCGAGAGCCACAGGCGTCCGACCGTGGCGAGGTAGTAAGGATCCAGCGAAATCTCGAAGCCGCCGTAGCCGTAGAGCAAGGTGGGCGTGGTCCCGTCAAACGGCGCGGAGGAGCGGCGCACCAAAAAATAGGGCACGCGCGTGCCGTCTCGACTGACCGCCCAGCGCTGCTCGGCCGACAGTCCCGACGCGTCGAAGCGCGCGGGCAGGGAGCGCCACGTCTCCGGCTTCGGGTGCGCCGCTCCGCCGTCCCAGGCCAAGATGGAGCTGGGCGTCAGGAACGTCTCCACGTCGACCAGCAGAAGGTCGGAGAAGTCGTCGGCGGCCGCCACGTTCAAGGAGGCGCCGGAGGCGAAGGGCAGGCGCGAGACGCTCCAGCGCGCGCCGTCGCGGCGCGCGCGGAGCAGCACGCCCTGCACGTCGTCGAGCGTCGACAGATACAGCGCCGAGCGCGCGGAGCTCACGCCTTGCAAGGACGTCTCCGCCGTGGGCGTCCACACCGTCTCCACGGCCGCGGCGTCTTTCGCGTCCACCGGCAGGGCGATCAACGCGCCGGCGGGGATGGTCGCGCCGGCGACGACCCATGGCGCGCGCAGGCTCGCGAGCACGCGGCCGTCGTACCAGCCGCGCAGTTCCGCGCCGCGCGGCAGGGGGATTTCGCGCGCAGTCCCGTCCGAGCCGATCAAGAACTTGCGCGAGGAAAAGAAGTCCAGCGCCTCCTCCACCACGGCCAGGCGCCCTTCCGGACGCCGTTGAACGGACGGCGAGACCGAGACGTCCTCGACGCGGCCTTCATAAACGGTCCGCGCCTCGGACAGCGGCCGGCCGCGCTTCCACAGCTTGACCACGCGCGGATAGCCCGCCCGCGTCAACGTGCCCGGACCGAAATCGGTGCCCACCAGCAAGGCGTCGGCCGCGAACCATGCCACGTCGGATTTGGCCTCCGGCAAGACGAAGCCGCCGGCGACAAACGCCTTCTTCTCCGCGTCGAACTCGCGCACCACGACCGCGTCGCCGCCGCCGCGCGACAGCGACAGCAGGCAGCGCGACTGCTCGGGCTGGAGGCAGTCCGCGCCCTTCCAGACCCAGTTCTCTTTTTCCGACGCCGCCAGCGCGTCCAGGTCCAGCACCGTCTCCCAGCGCGGGCTCGGCTTGCGGTACTCCTCGGGCGTGGTGCGCCGCCAAATCCCGCGCACGTGCGCGGAGTCCTGCCAGAAATTGTAGAGCCGGCCGCCGCGCAGGGACGGCCACGGGATGCGGTCCGAAGCCAAAGTCACCGCGCGCGCGTCGGCCTCCACGGACTTCCAACGCGGATCGGCGCGCAATTGGGAAAGCGTCTTCTCATCCTGACCCTTGACCCAAGCCAGCGCGCGCGGTGACTCGATCTGCTCCAGCCACAGCCGTGGGTCCGGCGCGTCGGCGGCCGCGGCGAAGACGGGAAGCACGGCCAGCAGGACGGCCAGACGGGTCTGGAAGTTCATGGATTCTCCGTTGCGCGCGCGGCCGCGGCCAGCGTCGCAAAGCCCTGGGCCAGCGCACGCGGCGCCAGGCCCAGCGCCGCGGCCAACCGCGACGAGTCGAGCGACGCGTCGCGCGGTCGCGGCGCGGGCTTGCGCTCGTCGGCCGCGCGCGTGGGACGCGCCAAGGCCGGGTCGAAGCCGAACGCTCGGCACAGCTCCAGCGCGGTCTCATGCCGCGTCAGCCGCTCCGCGCCGCCCCAGTGGAACACGCCCGCCAGGTCCGGGTCGGCCAGGACGCGCGCGATCACCTCCGGCAGCTGGTCGCCGTCGGTGGAGGCGCGCCACTGATCGACGTGGGCGGAAATGGGGCGTCCCGCCGACAGTGCCGCCAGCCACTCGTCGACGAAGCACGGCCGCGCGCCCAGCGGGCGGCCGTAGACGCTCGACACGCGCAGGACCACGGAGCCCGGCGCGCGCGACAGCACGGCTTCTTCCGCGGCCAGCTTCGTTCGGCCGTACACGGACAGAGGGTGGACCGGGTCGCTTTCGTTGTACCAGCCTTTCTCGCCGTCGAAGACCAGATCGGTGGACAGGTGGACCAGGCGCGCGCCCGCCCGCGCGCTCAGTTCCGCGACCAGGCGCGCGGCTTCCGGGTTCAGGCGCCGGGCCATGTCCGGATCCGCCTCGCACTCGTCGGGCCGGGCCGCGCCGCCGCAGTGGACGACGGCGGCGGGGCGGATGTCCTGGAAAGCGGCGCGCACGGAGGCCGGATCTTCCAGATCCAGGCGAACCGCGCCCGGCCCCTGCGCGCGACGCGAGGCGCGGACCACGTGCCAGTCCGACGCCAGCCCCGGCGCCAGCCGCGTGCCCAGAAATCCGGTCGCGCCGGTCAGCAGAAGGCAGGGCTTTTCTTTCATCTAGGTCTTTAGGCCCAAACGGGCTTAGGCGTTCCGCCTCAGGCCGTCTCCGTCGGCAAACACTATACTCTATTCATGAAGCACTGGATGTTGGCCGCGGCGGTGTTGGTCCTCTCCGTGAAGGCGGGGGCTGCCGACCTGCGCAATCGCGCCTTCGATCAGGCCGCGAAACTGGCCGCCGGTCAGGATTCTCCAGTGGTTTACGACGGCGCGCGCACTCTGCCCGCCGTCGAGCAGTTCGGCATGTCCGCCGCCCCAGCGGCGTCCGCCGCCGCGGGCACGGTCTTCACGGCCCCGACCCATGAATCTCCTTCCGCCATCGACGACGTCCCCATGCCGCAGAACTTCGGAGTCGTGCCGCACCCCCTACTGCGCGCGGCAGCGCAGCCCAACTCGACGCGTCGCCTGAACGCCCCGCTGGGCGCCTTGCTGGGCCTGGCCGCGGGATTTTCGCTGAGCTTCGGGCTGTCGAAAGCCCTGGCCTGACGTCACGCTCTTCCGCGGGAAGGCCGGCCCTGGAAAGGCCGGCCTTCCCAGTTTATGGGAATCTTGGCGTCGTCAGCGCACGATGAGGTGTGCCCGCTGGGCGGCGGGGCGTATCACGGCGAGCGCTCCGGAGTTAAACTCGAGAAAATCGGACTCCACGCCGTCGCTGAAAATCACGCCTCCCTCGGACATCTGCGATTCGATCTCCAAAGGCTCGCCGTCGCCCACCGCCCCGGAAACCAGGCCGGCGGCGGACACGCGGCTGACGAACGGCTCGCGCACGACGAAGAACAATTCGCGGTCCTCCCAGCGCAGGACCGGGCGCGCGTTCGTCTCTCCGCCGCCGGCCAGCCCGTCGACCATGTTGAAGGCCGACGACAGCCAACCGGTTGATCCCGCCCCGGTGGAGACGATCACGCCGCTCGACGAGTGGTTCTCGCTGCGGTCCTTCCAGCGGATCTGGTATCGCGCGGACACATGCGTCTTGGCGCCGACGAACAAATCGTTGAAGGCGAGCAGCCGCTGGCCGTCGTTGAGCGACGCCTCGGCCAAAGTGACTTCACGCACGCGCGCGCGGCCGCGCAGAACGTTCTCGACGGCGGCGACGGCGTCCTCCAGCCGGAAGGGCAGGAGAACCCCGTCGAAGCGCGCGGGATCGGGATTAACGCCGATGATCGGCTGGGAGCCGGCGTATTTCGCGCAGTTGGCGACCAGGCCGTCCTGGCCCAAGGTGAGCACCGCGTCGTGCTGGGTGAACAAATACGTCGGGACCAGCGAGCGATCGATCGGATGGACTTCCACGTTCAACCGCGAGAGGCGGCCGACAAGATCGCGCACGGCGGGCTGATAGACGTCGTCTTCGGATTGATACGCGGCCACGGCACCCTCGGCGCGCGCGTTCGCTTCCTTCAGCGAAATTTTCCGGCGCTGGACCAAGTCGTTGACCAGCTTCGACTTGATGTGGAACCCGGCTTGCCCGGGCGTGTTGTAGCGCGCGACCAACTCCTCCATGCGCGTTTTTCGCGTGACGACCACCACCTTCTCCAAACGCGGCTCGGCGAAGCTCACGGCGCCCTCACTCTCCCGCTTTCTGAGTCAGCGTCTGGAGCAGATCCGGCGAAATGTTCAACGTGCCGATTTTTTCCGCCTTTTCGGCCAGGTCGTGGAACGCCAGGGAGATCAGCATGTTCGAATCGACGCCGCCGCGGCCGATCGCCATCAAGGTCCGCCAATCCACGCTCTTCAGAGGCGCGAGGCTCTGCTCGAGCGCGTACGCCTTCGACTCGGCCTCCTTGCGCTCGTTGGCGACCTTCTGCTCCAAAAGACTCACCCGCTGCTGCTCGATGGCGATCTCGGCGTTCATCTTGCTCTCGCGGATTTGGCGGCGTTTGGCCTCGACCGCCAACTCGGTGTTGAGCTCGCTCTCCTTGATCTTGCGCTCCTCCTCGACGGCCGCGTTGCGGCGCGCGTAGATGGCCTGATCCGCCTTGCGCAGGAACTGCTCGCGCGCTTCGGCCTCCAGTGCTTTGGCGGTCTCCGGCGTGGGGCGCACGGACAGGATCGACAACGCGATCACCTCGATGCCGTGAGCGCCCGGCAGCTCCGAGGCGCGGATTTTTTCCAGTAGCGACGCGATCAGCGCCTGAGTGCCGGAGACCGCGGCTTCCAGCGTCAGCGCTTGAACGGAAGAGTAGGCGACGGTCTGCGCGAGGTTGACCAGGCGATCGGCCAGCTTTTTAGGGTCGTCGCTGAGGTAGCCTCCGCGCGGTCCGACGGTGTAGTTGAGCAAGGAGGCCAGTTTCGCCGGATCCGCCACGCGGAAGCCGAGCTGTCCCTGAACAGTGACGGTCTGGAAATCCTTGGTCACCAATTGAAACGCGAACGGCACGTCGACCGTGTTGATCGGCACCGCCACGATCGATGATGTGGGAGCGTAGTAGAAGAATGAAAGACCGGCCCCGCTGCGCTGCACCGACCCGTTCTTGTAGTGCAGGACGAACACCGTCGGGTCCGCTTTGAAAAACTGTATGCCAAGCATGCCGCCTCCTGCGCGATCAAAGTCCACGGAGTATGCCTCCGGCCCGCAGCGCTGTCAAGCCAAGGCGAGTTCGCTCGCCCCGGCCTTGACGCGGCGCGCCTCCCGGCTTAAAATTCGTATATGCGACTGGCTCTGAAGATCGTGCTCGTGTTGGCGGTGCTGGCCATGATCAAGCCGTATCTGATCAGCCCGCGCACGGCGCCGATCGCCTACACGGACACCGGCGGCGTCGCGCGACGGCTGGGCGCGGGCAAGCCCGCGGTGGTGGTGCTGTGGGTCACGCCGTGCGCCTACTGCGCGCGCTCGCTGAGCGTGCTGGATGAAATCCGGCGGCTCTATCCCGAGCAAAACTTGGACGTCGTCGGATTCTACTTGAACAAGGCCGACGACAAGTCCATCGACGACATCACGCGCAACGAGGGCCATCAAATCACCATGGCCCAGGGCCAGCCCACCGGACCCTTCGTCGAGAACCTCCTCAAAAGCCTGGACTTCCGCGGCACCGGGCGCGACATCTACGTGGTGCGCGCCGACGGCCGCTACGACGCCGTCGACGCCTCCGACCTGCGCGAGCCGCTGGGCCGAATCCGCGACCGCGTCCGCTCGCTCCTCCTCAATAAACTGGGCCTCAAAGAGCGCGGTTGATTATTCGCAAGGCGGAGCCGGCCGACGACGACGCCGTCGGCGAATTGCTGATCGAGGCCTTCTTGTCCACCTACGCGCGCAAACTGCCCGGCGTGATTTATGACGACGCGCGAAAAAAAGATCTGCGCGACGTGGCCGCCAAAAGAGCACGGGCCCTGGTGCTGGTCGCCGAGAAGGACGAGCGCGTGATCGGCACCGTGGCGATCTTCAAGCCGGGGGCGGACGGCTCCGAGGCGTGGCGTCCCAACACGGCGGATCTGCGGCACCTGGCCGTGGAGCCCGCGCACCACGGCCGCGGCGTGGCCGGTCCGCTGCTGGACCGCGCGGAGGCCGTCGCGCGCGACGAATGGAAAGTCGACGCGATCGGACTGCACGTGCGCCAAGGCGCCGACGGCGTGGCGCGTCTTTACGAGCGACGCGGCTACCGGCGCGACCCGTCGGGCGACCTGCGCAAGCCGACGGTGATGCTGGAGGCCTACCTGCTGACGTGGCCGCACGCACGCACCTGACCGCGCGGCCTTGACAGAAACGCGCGCGTCCGTTATAACCATGTGGACGGCGGGCCGCGGCGCCGGACGATCGACAACTAAGAGAGACCATCATGCGCGTCCCCCTCGTCGTTTTCATCGTCGTCGGCGCATGCCTGCGCGCCGCCGCCATGTTGCCCGCGGCACCCCAACCTCCGTCGCAGCCGCGGCCGACCGCGCCGGTGATCCTAGACCCCGGCCACGGCGGTGGCGATCTGGGGGCCGTGGTGCACGGCATTCAGGAAAAAGACATCGCGCTGGCGGTGGCGCGCAAGGTGCGCGACCGGCTGACGGCCTGGACGCCGGTCATGCTCACGCGCGAGGACGACCATTATGTCACGCTCGACCGCCGCGTGGTGGACGCCGCGGACTGGGACGGCGCGCTGTTCGTCTCCATTCATCTTAATCAGGTCCGCAGCCGGCGCAGCGCGGGTGCGGTGGTCTACAGCTTCGGCGCGACCGGCAGCCGCCGCCGCTCGCGCCGCCGTCACCGAAAGGTGCCGTGGATGCCGGCCCCGCCGCGCGTGGAGTCGCGCGGCGGCGACGCGCTGGCCCGCGCGATCGTGACGGAACTGCGGCGCGACGGGGTCAACGCCAAGCAGGCCCGCTCCGACTACTACGTCCTTAAGGAGCCCGCCGAACCCAGCGTGCTGGTGGAACTGGGCTACCTCAGCAACCCCGCCGAGGCCAAGCGCCTGACCGACCCGGCCTATCAGGACCGCCTGGCCGACAGCCTGGCCAAGGCCATCCACGCCTTCGCCGTCGCGCGCGCGGTGCGCGGCCAGGCTCCGGTCGCGGCCGCGCTGGCCGAAGCTCCCGCGGCCGCCGCCAAAAACCTGTAGCCCCCCGTCCGCCGGCGTTTGCTAACATGGCCGCCATGAACGTTCGAGTGCTGGTCACCGGCGGCACGTTCGACAAGGACTACGATGAGCTGACCGGCGCTCTGTCCTTTCGCCGCACGCACGTGCCCGAGATGCTGCGCCTGGGCCGCTGCCGCCTGCGCGCGCGCGTGACCACGCTGATGATGAAGGACAGCCTGTTCATGACCGCCGCCGACCGCGGCCGCATACTGGCCGCCTGCCGCCGCGCGCCAGAGACGCGCCTGGTCGTCACCCACGGCACCGACACCCTGGCCGAGACCGCCGCCGTCCTGGGCCGCGGCCTGAAAGACAAGACCGTGGTGCTCACCGGCGCCATGCGCCCCTACCGCTTCGGCTCCTCCGACGGCCTGTTCAACCTGGGCTCCGCCCTCTCCTTCGCGCAAAGCCTGCCGCCCGGCGTCTACGTGGCCATGAACGGCCTGTGCTTTCCCTGGGACGACGTGCGCAAGGATAGGCGGCGCGGCGTATTCACGACGAAGCGAGTCAGCGCGGCCGCGGTCGGCGCGGAATCTCGAACCACGCGAACTCGTCAAGCGGGGCGCGGCTGATCGCGAAAGGCAGAAAGCCCCAGTCGTTTGAATAGAAGCCGGCCTGGGTGGTGCCGTCGCTCATCAGGCGCAAGGGGACCGCGTCGTCAAGCCGCCGCACCCGCGCGATCATCCTTTCGCTCGGCAGAAGCCGGTCCGCGTTGACGCGCGTGACAACGACCATATCTCCTGGGCGGGCCGCTTTCCAGCCGCCCGTCCCGGCGTCCAGCGCGGCCGCGCCGGCCTCCTCCATGTAGTACTGGAGACCCCAATGGCCCGTGAACCAGACTTTGCGGCCGCGAGCGATCTCGGCCGCGACGGGGCCGCGGGCGAACGCGCGCTGCGCGTCCGCGTAGCGCGCGTCGACGGCGGACAACGCCAGGCTCAGCGCCAGCGTGGACGCGACTCCCAACCAGGGCCGCGCGCGGACGTCGGCCGCCGCCGGGCGGCATTCCCAGCGGGATGCCAGACCCAGGACGAGCGCCGGGACCACGGGCAGAACGAAACGCGCGGCGACGATCGGGTAGACGGCGGCAAATCCCAGCGCCGAGAGCGTCCACGCCGTCCAGAGCTCCCGTCCGCGCGCGGCGCCGCGACGGGGTTCGAGCAGCAGAGACACCGCATAGAACGCCAGCGTGCTCAGCGTCGCGCCGAGCGTCCTGTCCAGTGGGCGCACAGCCAAGCCGGCGCGGTCTAGAAACGGCGCAAACAAAAGCGTCCCCCCGGCCAGACTCAAACCGAGGCGCAGGCGCCGCCCTCGGCCCGGCTCTTGCGCGAGATAAGGCCACGCGGCCACGGCACCGCAGCCGCCGACGAACGCAGACAGCGAACGCAGACGATGGACGGCCAGCACGTTGCGGGCCGAAAAAATCCCCGCGAGAAAATTTCCCAGCGCGAAGACCCGGTGCGTCTCGAGCACGGCCGCGTCCAAAAGCGCTGGCGCGACCGCCAGCGCCAGAAACCCCGCGATGCGCCGCGGCGGCGCGCGGCGCAGCCAGAGATAAGCCGCAGCTGTCGCGACCAGGTAGGCCGCCGAATACTTGAACAGCAGGGCGGCGCCGATCGCCAGCGCGGAGGCCATGCGCCAGTCCCCGCGATTCTCCTCCTCGCCGCGGACGAGGGCATACAGCGCAAACAAACCAAGAGCCGTCAGCATCTTCTCCGGCATCAACGTCTGCATGCAGAGGAAATACGCGGGACTGGCGGCCGCCGCCAGCACGGGAGCAAGCGGCCTCTTTAAATAGCGCGCCGCCAGAAGATAGAGCGAGGCGGCCGCGACCATGTCCAAGGGAAGAAAGGCAAGCCGTACCAGCGCCTCGCCGCCGCTCCATTTCAGCGGGAGGGCGAGCAGGTAGGGCCAAGCCGCGGAGTGTATCTGCATCGCGGCGACGGGCAGCGCCGCGCCGTACCAGTTGTAGGAGAACGCGAACGGATGCAACGGATCGCGAAGGATCTGGCGCGCGATCGCAAGATAGTAGGGCTCGTCGATATGGTAGGCCCGGCGCAGGAACAACAGCGGCCCTAAAGCGCAAAAAACCAATGCTGCGGCAAGTCCGCGCGGCGGCGGCGTCTCTTGGCTCAAAGCGAGGTTCTTAGCCGTACTCGCGCATTCTACGAAACTCTGCTCCGTGATTACGGCCGTGAACTGCGCCCATCAAAGGCGCGCTCTAGAACAACCGCAGTTGATCGCCCAGCGGACGGCGGAAATGATCGGAGCGGCGCGGGGCGCGTTCCCGGTTGAGGCCCAGTCGGCGGCAGGTCAAGGCGAAGAGAGCGGCCAGGTGTTCGGCGAAGATACCCTCTCCTTTCATGCGGGAGCCGAAGCGCGGATCGTTGAGGCGGCCGCCGCGCGCGGAACGGATTTGATGGAGCACCTTGTCCTTGCGGTCCGGATAGTTCCGGGACAGCCAATCCTCGAATAACGGTCCCAGTTGATGGGGCAGACGCAGGGCCACGTAGCCCGCGGACGCGGCGCCGGCGTCCGCGGCCGCTTCTAAAAGCCGGGGCATCTCGTGGTCGTTCAGGCCCAGGATCATGGGCGCGGTCATGACGCCCACGGGAACGCCCGCCTTGGCCAGCGTGCGGATGGCGTCCAGCCGCCGCGCCGGCGTGGAGGCGCGCGGCTCCAGGCGCCGCGCCAGCTCCGCATCCAGCGTGGTCAAGGAGACGAACACGCGCGCGCAGTCCCAGCGCGCCAGCTCCGTCAGGACGTCCAAGTCGCGCGTCACCAGATGATTCTTCGTCACCAGCCCGCACGGATGGCGCGCGTCGGCCAGCACCTGCAGGCAGCGCCGCGTGACCTGGAGCTTGCGCTCGACGGGCTGATAGACGTCCGTCACGCCGCCCAGCGCGATCCAGTCCGGCTCCCAGGACGGTTTGGACAATTCGCGCGCCAGCAGTTCGGGCGCGTCCTCCTTGACGAAAATCATCGTCTCGAAATCCAGTCCGGACGACAGACCCAGATACTCGTGATAAGGCCGCGCGTAGCAGTAGACGCAGCCGTGCTCGCAGCCGCGGTACGGGTTCAGGCTCCAGGTAAACGGAATGTCCGGGCTGTCGTTTTTGACCAGCACGGACTTCGAATGGTCCCGAAAGAAGCGCGTGGCCGGCGCCGGCCTCTCGGCCGGGTCCGTCTCCGCCTCCCACTCGCAGGAGATTTCGTCGAAGCGGTTGGCCGGATTCAGCCCCGTCCCGCGCCCGCGCGGCGACTCGTTCATGAAGACAGCATAATCGAACATGTGTTCGATGTCAAGCGCCGCCGCCGAGCTACGGCGCGACGCTCAGGCGCGCGCTCAAGCCGCCGACGGAGGACGTGCCCACGGTGATGTCGTAGTCGCCCGGTTCCACGGCGAACTTCATGTCGCGGTCCAGGAAGCCCAGCTCCCGGGGGCCCAAGATGAAATCGACGCGGGCGTCCTCGCCGGGCTTGAGGCTGACACGGCGGAAGCCCTTGAGCTCCGCGACGGGGCGCGTGACGTCGGCCGTGCGGCGGCGCAGGTAGAGCTGAACCACCTCGTCTCCCGCGCGCGCGCCGTCGTTGGCCACGTAGACGCGCACGTCGGCGCGGCCGCCGGCGGAGAGGGAGACGGGGTCGACGGCCAGGCCGGAGAGGGTGAACGTGGTATAAGAAAGGCCCCAGCCGAACGGGAACTGCGGGGTCCAGGGGCCGTCGATGTATTTCGAGGAGTAATGCTCCGAAGACGCGGGCCGTCCGCCGTTCTTGTGGTTGTAGTAGATCGGGATCTGGCCGACGGAGCGCGGGAAGGTCATCGTCAGCTTGCCTCCCGGGTCGACATCACCGAACAGCGCGTCGGCCACCGCGTCTCCGCCCTGGCTGCCCGGCTGCCAGGCTTCCAAAACCGCGGAGGCCGCGTCCAGCAAGGCGCCCAGCGCCAGCGGGCGGCCGCCCAGCAGGACCACCGCCGTGGGCTTGCCGGCGGCCAGCGCCGCGCGCGCCAGGTCCAACTGGCGTCCCGGCAAATCCAAGGTGCTGCGCCCGGACGCCTCGCCGGTCATGTCCGCCGTCTCGCCCAGCACCAGGATCACCGCGTCCGCCGCGCGCGCCGCCGCCGTGGCGGAGGAGATGTCGAGGTCGGAGAGAGCCCCGATCGTGCCGCCGGTGGAGACGATCACCGCCGCGCCGGGCAGGGCCGCGCGCACGCCGTCAAGCACCGTGCGCGCGTCCGCCTCGCGCCCATCACCGGACCAGGAGCCCAAGGTCGCGGCCCGATCGTCGGCCAAGGGGCCGATGACGGCCACGGACTTCAGCGCCTTGGACAAAGGCAAAACGTTTCCATCGTTCTTGAGCAGAACCAAGGAGCGCTGCGCGGCGCGGCGCGCCGCGGCGCGATTATCCGCGGAGAACAACGCCGCGCTCTCGCGGGACTGGTCGGCGTAAGGACGGTCGAACAGGCCCAGCAGGAACTTCACGCGCAGGACGCGGCGCACCGCCTCGTCCAACACGGTCGTGGGCACCTTGCCCGCGCGCAGCAGCGCGGGCAGGTTCGATGCGTAGTCCCGGCTGACCATCTCCATATCCACGCCCGCGCTCAGCGCCAGCCGCGCCGCGTCGGCGCCGTCGGCGGCCACGCCGTGGCTGATCAACTCGTCGACGGCGTTGTAGTCGCTGACCACGAAGCCGGGAAACTTCCACTCGCCGCGCAGGACCTGGGTCAGCGTGAACGCGTTGGCGGAGGCCGGCACGCCGTCCAAATCGTTGAACGCGCTCATGAAGGTCAAAGCACCCGCGTCCACGGCGGCCTGGAACGGCGGGAAATAAATCTCGCGCAAGGTGCGCTCGGATATTTCCGTGGTGTTGTAGTCCCGTCCGCCCTCGGCCGCGCCGTAGCCGACCCAGTGCTTGGCGCACGCGGCCACGCGGCCAGGCTGGGTGGGATCTTTTCCTTGATAACCGCGCACCCAGGCGCGCGCCATGATGGCGCCCAGATAGGGGTCCTCGCCCGCGCCCTCGGCCACGCGGCCCCAGCGCGGGTCGCGCGCGACGTCCACCATGGGCGAAAAAGTCCAACGCACGCCCGCGGCTTCCGCCTCCGTCGCCGCCGTGCGCGCGGCGTCCTTGACCAGGGCCGGGTCCCAGGTGGCGGCCAGCGCCAGCGGGATGGGAAACACCGTGCGGTAGCCGTGAATCACGTCGAAGCCGAACAGGATCGGGATCTTCAGGCGCGAATGCTCCACGGCCTCGCGCTGGAGCGCGTTCACGTTCGTCGCCCCCCGCACGTTGAGCACGGAGCCGAGCAAGCCCTTGCGCGCCAGCTCGGCCTGCTCCGGCCGCGCCGTGCCGTCGGCCAAGCCGTCGAGCTGCTGAAGCTGGCCGAGTTTTTCTTCCAAGGTCATCTTCGACAGCAGATCTTGAACCTCCGTCTCCACGTCCGCGTTCAAGCCCGGCGCCGCGGCCGCGTGCGCGGGCGCGGCCAGAAGCGCGAGCAAAATCGGGATCATGGGGTCTCCTTTTTGAAGCCGACTTCGTTCATGGCGCGGCCGATCTCCGGGTTGCTCATGAACCAGCCCCAGATCTTGCCGTCGCGCTGATTTTCCGCGCTGAGCGCGGTGATGCCCTGATCGATGCCGATGACGTCCTTGTCCACCCAGCCGTCGGCCGGATTGAACGCGTCGACGAAGCCGTAGCGGCCGTAGATTTTACCGCCCCAGCGCTTTTTCATCTCGCGCAAGGCGTCGAGCGACTGCTCCGGCGTGAACATGATCGAGCCGCCGGGCGCGCAGGGGGCGACGGTGCCGTCGTCGGCGGCGCTGCGCGGCGGGCCGCCCCAGGCCTTATAGCCGCCTTCCGTATCCGAGGCCGTGCCGCCCCAGACGTCGGCCGAGTACGTGGGCACGTCCTTCGACATGTCCGCGAAGAACTGACGCTGGGCCAGCGTGGCCGTGACGGAATTTTGGAAGTAGTCGATGCCGTGGCCGTCCTTGAGCCCGCGGAAATCCACGTAGGCCTGCGAGTATTGATGGATGAACAAGGGCGCGTCGCCGGCGATATACGTGTAGGTGCCGTAATGCACGCTCTCGCGCGCCCAGTCGTTCCACTCCGAGGGCGGGATCGGGTGCGTGGGCGAGCCGACGGCCAGCAGGTCCAGGATCATGTGCTCGCTGTAGCCGCCCCAGCGTGCGGGGATGAAGCCGTTCTCCGGCGTCCAGCCCATGGACAGCAGCGGCGGCGTCCCCTTCAGCATCCATGGAAAATCCACACGGTCGTAGATGGCGGTCGCCAGCGCGCGGATCTCCGGATCGCCGCCGAAGCACTGGCGCGCGGTCAGCACGCCGCCCAGCAGGAGCGCGGTGTCGATGGTGGAGACTTCGCTGCCGTAGGCGCGCGCGCCGGTGCGCGCGTCGATGAAGTGATAGAAGAAGCCGTGTTCCTGCGGCGCCGTGTTCAGCAGGAAGGTCAAAGTCGCCTTGGCGCGCGCGCGCGCCTGGTCGCGCGTCACCCAGCCGTGCGTAGCACCCGCGCACAGCGCGCTGAGCCCGAAGCCGGTGGCAGCCACGCTGGCGACGGGGTCGGCCGCCTTGGCGCCATCGGCCGCCGCGCGGTCCGGCACCTGGCCGGTCGCCGGGTCGGCCTGCTCCCAAAAATAAAGGAAGCCGCGGCGCTCCACGTCGTCGCGCAGTTCCACGTCGCTTTTGGGCAGAGGCTGCGCGGGCGGGGCCGCGGGCGCCGCGACCCCGGACGCGGACGGCGCGGCGGACGCGCCGCCCCGCGCGGCCGAGCCGTCGAAGCTTGCGGCGGCGGCCTGCGCGGCGGATTCGTCCGACGACGCGCGGGCGCTCGCGGCGGACAGGATCAGGCACGCGGCCAGCAGGCTTCTCATCTCCGCCATCCTATCATGCCGGAAGGCAAAAATTCATCTCCGCCGCGACGTCCACCGGCGCGAAGCCGGTCGAGCTGCGTGGCCTTGACAATCGGCGTATTCCGGCTATCCTTGAACTGTCCCGACTTACTCAGGAGAAACCCCTTGTCCCCTCGAAAAGTTGTGTGGAGTGCTTTGGCGCTGGCCGCGCTGTCATCGGCGGTCGGCGCGGCGGAAAACGAGCTGACGTTCGCGTTTACATGCACCGTCGGCGAGGACAATCAGCCCGTCTGCCCCAAATCCGGGGCGCGCTGCGCCTTCAAGAACAAAAGCGGGACGCCGGTCACGTTCGACCTTCCATATCAGTTATACGAGGGTGCCTCGCGTCCCGACCCCGCCTGCGGCGAACTGAAGCTGGGTGATTTTCCGGAGGGCACGCAGTGCTTCCAAGTGACGGACCTGCCGAACTACATCTGCGATTACCTGCGCGCCAGCGGTCCTCCGTCGGGATTTGAAACGGTTTTCAATTCTCTGCCGACGCTCGCCGCGCAAAAATCGGCCGCAATCGATGAGATCGCCTCCGCGGACACCGCCTACGCGGCGTGGTTTGACTTTCGCATTCATGCAGACGCGTCGAAAATCCCGGCGGCGACACCGGACCTGGAAAAATGGAAGAAGCTGTCCTCGATGTTCAATACCGCATATGTGGGGTTGTACACCGTGGCGAAGCCGTTTCTTTGGCCGCCGTCAAAGCAGAACTCCTACATCAACGGCGAGGACCGCGCCGACCCCTGGACATACGCGGATTACATCGGGAATAGGCCGTCGCCGTCGCAAAACGCGTCATTCCCGGCCATCAGATCGGCGATGGACGCCATCGAGGCGAAGCAGGTCGAAGCGGCCCGTCGGCGCGTGACCAGCCGACTTCCCAGCGGAATGAGCTTCAATGATTTGAACGAATCGTTCGATGGATCCCTGGGCAGCGGAGCGGCGCCGACGCCCGCGGTACCCGGACAGACCCGGCCGTCCGGGGCAACCCCAAAACCGGATTCGCCCCTCGACTTGACGGCCACGACGCCGCCCCCGTCGCCCGTCACCGCGGGAGTGACTTCCGACGGTTCCTCCGGCTGGTCGCTGTTGCCCAAACAAATGCCCACGGTCGCTCAATTGGGCATCTTCAGCCGGGGCTATAGCGACGGCGTCCAACGGCTCAAGGACCTTTCCGCCATGATGATCGCGCACGCGACGGGAAAAACCTACACCCTGGGAGATCCGCTGGACCGGGCACAGAACGGCTTACAACAGTTGGCCGGCAGTTGCGGCGTCGGCGCTCAGTACCAGGCGCTGGCCGCGCACGGCAAGATCGTGCCTATGCCGACCTTGGCCCGGACCGCGGAAGACCACGGATGGTACGTGGAGATCAATAATATAAACGACCCCAACGGTCAGGTCGGGGGGACCGACTTCTCCAATGAGGGAAAACTTCTGGCCCTCAACGGCGTAGCCAATCGCGTGATCCAGAAGACCGACGCGGCTTCGCTCCAGAAGTGGCTCGTCACAAGCCCCAGCCACGACGCGATCGTGGACGTGAGGGCGAAGATCCTCTGGAACAATCCCAAGATTGGCGACGGCGTGGACCACGACATCTATATCAGCGGCGTGGAAATCAATCACGCCTCGGGCCAGATCGTCGGCTACTACATCAACGACACCGGCACCGGCGAAGCCGGGCGCTACGTGCCGGCCGAGACTTTCAATAAGGCTTGGGGAGGCGACATGGTCGAAATCGGCGCGACGTCGAATTCGCCGACTCCCGCCGTCACGACGCTGCGAGGTGCGCCATGATCTCGCCTCGCGCCCTGGCGGCGCTCGCCTTCGCGGCGGCGACTTGCGCGTGCGGCCGGCCGCACGAAGATTGGGTGGGGCGTCTGCAGGCCAATGATCTCTACCGGCGTGCCGATGCCGTGCGCGAATCACCTTCCTGCTCCAAAGTTCTGCCAACGGAGTCCGGCCGCACCCTCCCGGTCCCCGAGCGCGCCGGCGGCTACGCGGTCCTGTTCTACCCCGTCTCCGTGTCGCCCGATCGTTCCGACGTGTCGACGCCGCGCTACCGCGCGGTCTTCGCTCCGGCCGCGACGCCGGCCGGCGACCGTTGCGAGCCGTTCAACAACGGCGCCTCCCGCATGCTGGGTCCCGCGGTGCCACCGGGGGTCTCGAACGAGGACTACTATCGCGCCGAGGCGCGCGTGTTCGAGTCCTTGCCGCGCGTCTCGGCGCTCTACGGCGCGGGGGCCGTGGCACCCGCCGACCGCCCGACGCTGACCAAATTTTTCGACGCGTTTACGACCATCGCCGAGCCGGGCTTGGCGGCGTATTACTACCGCCTCAATCCCGACTTTTGGGAGTGGCTGCGGACCTCCGGCAGCCATTCCCTTCCCAAGCCGGAGTCCTGACAGAAACTCCCGCGATGCCGGTTGACGCCGCGCGTCAGACCGACAGCCGCCGGACTTCCTCTTCCTTAAGTTGGAGCGCGTTCTGCACGCGCTCCATGTCCGTGCCGACCTGGGTCACGCGCGCGAAGTCCTCGTAGAGCGCCGGGTCCGACATCTCGTGGGCCAGCGCCTCCAGCTCCACGTGCAGACGCGCCAGCTCGGCCGAGGCTTTTTCCAAGGCCTTGGCGCGGCGGCGCGCGTCCTTGCCGGCCTCGTACTGATTGTCGGCCTCGGAATTGGTGGGCGCGGGGGCGGCGTCGCGGCCCGCGGCGGCGGCGTCGTCGGCCAGGAGCTGGGCCTGGCGGTGGCGGAAATATTCGAAGTTGCCGGGGTAGACGGTGATCTTGCCTTGGACCACGTGCACCACGTGGTCGGCCACCGCGTTGAGAAAGTAGACGTCGTGGCTGATCGCGCAGATGGTGCCTTCGAACTTCTTGAGCGCCTCGACCAAGGCCTCCACGCTGGTCAGGTCCAGGTGGGTGGTGGGCTCGTCGAGCAGGAGGACGTTGGGCGGGTCCAGCAGGAGCTTGGCCAGCTGCAGGCGGGATTTCTCGCCGCCGGAGAGGACCTTGACCTTCTTGTGCACCATGTCGCCCGGAAACAGAAACGTACCCAGCACGGTGCGCGTGAACAGGTCGCCGTTGAGGCGGCCCACGCTGGTGGCCTCCTGCAACACCGTGCGCTCCGGCTCCAACTGGCCCTCGCGGTGCTGTGAAAAATAGCCCACCTTCACGTTGTGGCCGAGGATGCGCTCGCCCGAGTCGATGGGGATGATGTCGCCCAGGACCTTGAGCAAGGTGGACTTGCCCGCGCCGTTGGGACCGACGAAGGCCATCTTCTGGCCGCGCTCCAGCTCGAAGTTCAGGCCTTCGTAGACCTTGGTGGGGCCGTAGGACTTGCACGCGTCCTTGAGGCGCAGGACCGTGGTGCCGGTGCGGCCGGGCTGCGGGAAGGAGATGCTGACCGCCTTCGACGACGGCGGCAGGACGATCTCCTCCACCTTCTCCAGCTTCTTCATCACGCTCTGCACGCGCGACGCGGTGGACGCGCGCGCGCGGTTGCGCATGATGAACTCCTTCATGTCGGCGATCTCGTCTTGCTGCTGCTTCCAGGCGGACTCCAGGCGCGCGCGCGCGGCCTCGCGCTCGGCGATGAAGCCGTCGTAGTTCGTGTTGTACTTCTTAAGGCGCTTCTCCTCCACGGCCAGGATCGCCGAGCAGACCTCGTCGATGAACGCGCGGTCGTGCGAGATCATCAGGATGGCGCCGGGGTAGGACTTCAGGTATTCCTGGAACCACAGCAACGTCTCCAGGTCCAGATGGTTGGTGGGCTCGTCGAGCAGGAGCAGCTGCGGCTCCTCGACCAGCAGGCGCGCCAGCGCCGCGCGCATGGCCCAGCCGCCGGACAGCTCCGAGAGGTGCCGGTCGAAGTCCTTGACCTTGAAGCCCAGCCCCATCAAAATCTTCTTGGCCTTCGCCGTCTCGCGCCCGTCCGGGTCCGCGCGGTGCGCCAGCGCCGTCTCCAGCACCGTCTCCGGGCCGATAGGCGGATTTTCCTGAGGCAGGTAGCCGGCCTTGGCGCCCCGCTTCCATTCGATGCCGCCCGAATCCGGCTCCTCCTCGCCCAGCAGCATCTTGAACAGCGTGGACTTGCCCGCGCCGTTGGGCCCCACCAGCGCGTAGCGGTCGCCCGCGTTGAGCTGGAGGTCGGCCCCATCGTACAGGAGCTGGTCGCCGAAGGATTTCTTGAGGCCGCGCACGGAGATCATAGGATGAAGATTCTACCTTTGCGCGCGCCCGGCCGCTACTCCGCTTCCAGGCGGAAGCCCAGCATCTGCGGCAGGCGCACCGGCACGGGCTTGCCGTTGAGGCCCAAGGCGGGAGAGAAGATCATGCGCGCGGCCACGCGGCGGGCGGCGGCGTCGAAGGCGGGGCTGGCGGAGCCCACGACTTCCGCGTTCCAGACGCGTCCGTTGACGTCGATGTGGATCATCAAGGTGACGTCGGCTTCGTGGCCCTGGGCGCGTTCGCCGACGGGGTATTCGGTGAGCATGGCCTTGCGCACCACGTCGGCGTTGAGCAGGTGCGGGAAGGCCGTCAGCGGCGTGCCCCCGTGGCCGTGGCCGCCGACCACGCCCTCATCGGAACCTTCGCCGGAGCCGCCGACCTTGGCCGCGGTGCCTTGACCGCCCAAAGCACCCCCGGGCGTGGAGACCGTGTCGTCGCCTTTGGCCGAGCCGGGACCGGTCGGGACTTGCGGCTTGTCGAGCTTCTTGGTGTCCGGGCTGGGCAGGACCCAGTCCTTGGGCGGCTCGGGCGGTTTCGGCGGCGCGGGCGGCGGCGGTTTGGGCGGCGGGGCCGTCAGTTCCGCGGTGCGGTTGACCGCGGCCGCCTTGCCGGGCACCAGCGGCTTGGGCGCGCCCAGCTTGGCCGGACCGTCGCCAAGAATGGAACTGGTGATCTCGATCTCCATCGGCGGCGGCTCTGACGGAGCCCACGAGACGCGCGCCAGCGCCAACAAGAGCCCGAGCAAAACGCCGTGCAGGGCCAAAGACCAGCCCAGCGAACGCGCCGGAGGCGGAGCCTCGGGCGCGCGGTTCACTTGCGCACCACCTCCAGCCCCACCTTATGCACCCCGGCCGCGCGGATGTCGTCGAGCAGGGCCGTGACCTCTCCGTAAGGCAAAGATTTATCGGCGGCCACGGTCACCGGCTGCTCGGGGCTCAGGCGCACCGCCTCGCTCAACTGCTTGATCAACTGGTCTCGCGTCACACCGCGGCCCGACAACGTCAGCGCGCGTTTGGCGTCCAGCGCCACGGTCAGCGCGTCGGTGGCGGTGCGGTCGTGGTGCGCGGCGCGCGGCACGTCCACCTTGATGGCGCGGCGCGCGATCAGCGGGGCCGTGGCCATCATGATGATCAGCACCACCAAGGTCACGTCCACCAGCGGGGTGACGTTGATGCCGGTGATGGGCCCGTCGCCGTCGTCGGAGGAAGCCTGCACGCGGCTTATTTCCGGCGCGCTTCGGCGCGCGCGACGTCGCCCAGGCGGCGGCCCAGCGCCTCGGTCTCCGACAGCAGGTCGCGCGTGCGCTTCTGCAGCGCGTTGAAGGCGAACACGCACGGGATGGCCACCAGCAGCCCCACCGCGGTCGCGACCAGCGCCTCGGACAGGCCCGCCATCACCACCTCGGGGCCGGCGCCCGCCTCGGCCAAATCATGGAAGGCCTTGATGACGCCCAGCACCGTGCCGAACAATCCGATGAAGGGCGCGTTGTTGCCGAGCGTGCCCAGCATGGTCAGGCGGAACTCCAAGCGCCGCCTCTCGTCGGCCAGCGCCGCGGCCAGGTGCGCGGCGGACGGCTCCGGTCCGCGCTCCAGCGCGGCCAGCGCCTCGCCCAGCGCGCGCGCCGAGGCGCCCGGGTGCGCGTCCAGCGCT
>JAJXVH010000067.1 GCA_021782205.1 bacterium
ATGATTTGGCCCAGAGGGAGGCGCCCGGAGCGCTGGAGAAAGTTTCACTGCGCGACTACTACACGGAGCAGCCTTGGTACCAGCTGGCCTACGGCGTGGATATGAACCGCATCACGAGCCGCGCCGTGCGCCGCTTCTATACGAATCCGCGCCGCATCTCGGCGGTGCTCCGCCGCACGAACCCAGCCGATCTGATCAGGGGCGCCTGGAGCGTTTTTCGTCTTGGACTTCTACGCGGCGTGACTCGCCGCCGTGTCGTATTTCCTTTCCCACCCGCCGCCGAGCGCACCGCGGCGTAGCATTCCATGAGCGCGCCCGGTCCTAGCGGCGATTTCCTCCTAGGCATCTGGCGGCATTGGCGCCATGATCCGTTGGAGGTTCTCACGGACAGCCAACGGCGCTACGGGGACGTCGTTCGCCTGCGCTTTGGTCCAAAATCCGTCTACCTCCTGACCAAGCCGGAACACATCCGAAGAATATTGGTCGACCGCTACCGCCTCTACGGAAAAAAGACCATCGGCTGGAACCGCATGCGCGTTCTTTTCGGAAACGGTCTTTTGACCAACGAGGGCGATTCCTGGCTGCGGCAACGCCGAATCGCTCAGCCGGCCTTCCACTCCCAACGCATCGCCGCCTCTGGCTCAAAAGCGACGCTCGCGGCCGAGGCCCTGCTCGGAGATTGGCGCCGACGCCCGGCGCCCGAAGAGCCCGTCGACATGGCCGCGGAAATGATGCGCTTGACCATGCGGGTCGTCGGGGAAACGCTATTGAGTTCCGATGTGACGCGTACCGCGGACGCAATCGGAATCGCGGTCAACGAAGTGCTTTACCAGACCCAGGCTCGCATCGGCAATCCCTGGCTGGCGCTTCCTCTGCCGACTCAAGCCAACCGACGATATACGGCGGCTCTGCACGACCTCGATCAAGTCGTCCTCGGTTTCATTGCGGAGCGCCGACGCTCCGGAGAAACCCCGGCGGACCTTCTTTCCATGCTGATGGGTGCCCGTGATGAGGATACGGGCGCGGCCATGAGCGACCGGCAGCTTGTTGATGAGGTCAAGACGATATTCCTCGCCGGCATTGAGACGACGTCGACGGCGTTGTCCTGGACCTGGTATCTGCTCGCGCGCAACCCGCAAACCCATACGCGCCTGACAAACGAGCTCGCCGCCCAGCTGGGGGGGCAACCGGCTCGGTTCGAGGATCTCTCCCGCTTGCCGCTTCTTTCTTCAATACTCCAGGAGTCCCTGCGCCTCTATCCCCCGATCTGGATCATTGGGCGCTCCGTTGATGAAGCCGACGAAGTCGGAGGTCATGTGCTGCCGAAAGGATCGATGGTGATGCTCAGCCCCTATGTCACGCACCGGCGCGCCGATCTATGGAGGGAGCCGGAGCGTTTCGATCCCGACCGATTCGCCGAGGATCGATCGGTCGACTTAGACAATTTCTCCTACTTTCCGTTCGGTGGAGGGCCGCGCCTCTGCATCGGGAACGCGTTCGCGCTGATGCTGGCCCGGCTGACCCTTGCGACCTTGGCGCCGCACATTAGGCCAGAACTCGTTGCCGGCCGCGCCGTGACTCCTGATCCGACCATCACGCTGCGGCCCAAGGGCGGGCTTCCCTTGCTCCTGCGCCTGACGCCGCATTGATTCGCGCGTCGAATCGGCGACTATTTCGCGTCGATCGAAAATCCGAGCAAGACGTTCCCGGGCGCTCCTCCCCATAAAAAATAGCCCGATTCAAAGAACATCATCCCCTCCGCCACGGCCGCGCCGGAGGCGTCGATCGAGCCGCCTGTCGCGGGGACTCCGTTGACCGTCTCGAAAGATCGCTCGCTGTCGAAATCCCACAACACGTGTCCGTCTCGCGAAGAATAGGCCCGCATATGTCCATCCATGGAGCCGGAGAACACCGCGCCCGGGATGACGGTCACCGCGGCGGATTGCGCGGGGCTGCACGGAGTCCTCGCGCCGCAAGACGACGGCGCCGCGGCCCAGACGACCGTGCCACTGGCCAGATCGAGCGCGAATAGTCCTCCGCCCTGGCGGGGATCAAGGCTCCGGCCTTTTGCGGCACCGCGCCGATAGCCGGCATCCGAAAGAGCCGCGTACAGCTTACGGTCGTCGGCCGCGGGACCCCATTGTATTCCGCCCAGCATGCCGCCTTTCCCGATCCGGCGCTGCCAGACGATGCGGCCGTCCTTATCCGGATCCAGCGCCGTGACGACGCCGGACTTTTGTCCCGCGACCAGCAGCCGCCGGTCGCCGATCCGGACCAGAATGGGAGAAGATCCGAAATCATAGTCGGAGCCGCGGTTCGCGGGGCAATTTTGTCCGTCCGGGCGCAGGCAGGACGCGTTGAATTCGTCGCCCGGAGTCACCTGGCGATCCCATAGCACTTTGCCAGTTTGCATCGACATCGCTAGAACGGCGTCGCTGCCGGAAGTATCGGGGTCAGAATAGCCGTTGCCCGTCGCGACATAGAGAACGCCGCGTCCCGCATCCACCGTCGGTGCGGACCATATCGCCGCGCCTGACGGGCCCCAGCGCCGTGCTCCCCGCGCGTTACGGCCCAAGGGCTTGGGGCTCTGCGAAATCGTGTAGGTTTTCCAGACACGTTCGCCGTCCTCCGCGCGCAGCGCCACGAGACTGCCGCGAAAGGTGCAGCACTCATACGCCGGATTTTGCGCGAGAATCTCCTCCATCGAAGAAATCGGAACGTAGAGCCGGCCGTCATTGAGACGCAGGGAGCCCGTGATCCGGGCGGCCGGGTGCCCGTCGACTTTCTTTTTCCAGACAAGACGTCCCGTTCGTGCATTCAGAGCATACACGTTGGCATGAACGTCCCCGAAGTAGACTCGCCCCCCCGCGGAACGGGAGGAAGACCCCTCCGTGACGCTCAGCGCCCCGCGCACCTCGGAGCCGGCGGTAAACTTCCATTCCACGCAGCCGGTACGGGCATCCAGGGCATAGACGACGCCGCCGGCGGTCCCGATGAATAATCGGCCGGCCACGATCGTCGGCTGCGTCGAAGCTTTTCGGTCTTTATCGAAACCGAAGGCCCACTTCAATTTAAGCCGCGATATTTTCCCCTCGGGCAGTCCCGAGAAGCGCTGAAAACGACGGTTCGAAGGCTCGGGGCTCCAGCCGTTCCAAGACGAAGGCGCCGCCCCGACGGCCGCCCATTCCGTCTGCCGGCAGAAGCCGTCCGCGCGCTTGGCGGCCGTGACGCCCGAATGGTCCCCTATATCCTGGCCGCCGGAGAGATATTTCGCCAAAAGCTCTCGATCGGAGACAGCCAGGACCGCCCCCTGCGCCGACATCTTTCCCGACACCAGCGCCCGGAGGATGAACGAGGCGCCCAGCCTTCCCAACGAAGCGCGATCCGGCACGCGCTCAATGCCCCCCTCGTGGCATCGCGCGCAGTGCCGATCATACAATTGTCGCGCTCGGACGGAGGTTTGGACGGCATTTTCAGCCGCGTGTGCCGCGACCGCCGCAAAAACGATCGTGACGGCCAGCACGCAAAGTCGCTTCATGGTTTTCGGAATAGTCTATCAGAGTTGGTCCGCAAGATTTCTGCCCCCTCAGGTCATTTACCGCTTGCGCGTCCGGAGGAATCTGCTACGATTAGGCATGGGTCTTGTGAGCCATAAAGTCCGGATTTTGCTCATCAAGCCCTATGAGCCGGCGCATGGACTGGCGATGCAGCCTCCGGTCGGCATCCTCTATTTAATCTCCGCCCTACGGCGCGAGTTCGGCGAGGACGTGGAGGCGACCTACCGAGACCTCCGCCTGCACCACGAGGTTCCGGAGTCCTTCGTCGAGCGGATGGAAGGCGACTACGACTTGGTGGGGATCAGCGCGCTGAACCATGAAGCGGAGGCGACGCACCGCCTGGTGAAGGCGATAAAGGCCGCACGCCCCGAAACTCTCGTGGTGGTGGGCGGTCCCTACGCGCGCAGCGCGCCGGACCGAATCATGGCGGCGGCCGGGGCGGACTGGATTTTCCGCGGCGAATCGGACCGGACGTTCCCGCAGGCGGTGCGCGAACATTTTTACGGCGCGGGCGAACTCGGCACGATACCGGGCCTGATCTGGAGGCGGAGCCCCGACGAAGAGTATCGCTTGAACGCGGGAGAGGACTCGATCGAAGACGTCGGGTCGCTGCCGTTTCCGGCCTGGGATTTGGTCCCGTTTGATCTCTACGCGCGGCGGCAGAACATGAACGTGTCTCTGCGCGCCAGCCGCTACGCCCCGATCTTCACGTCGCGCGGATGCCCGTATCGCTGCAACTACTGCCACGATTTGTTCGGGAAGGGGTTTCGCTGGCGCGGGGTCGACAGCGTGATGGAGGAGATCGAACTGCTGACGGAACGCTACGGGGTGCGGGAATTCCAGATTATCGACGACATCTACAACCTGCACAAGCCTCGGATGCGGGAAATCGCCCGCCGAGTGATCGCCCGCTACGGGAAGCGGTCCCTGTATTTCTGTTTTCCGAACGGGGTGCGTTCGGACATCATCGACGTCGCGGACCTGCCGCTGCTGCGGGACATGGGCGTCTACGACATGAGCATCGCCGTGGAGACGGTCAGTCCGCGGCTACAGAAGCTTATCGACAAGAACCTGGATATCCCGAAGGTGCGCCACGTGATCGACGCGGCGGCGCGGGCCGGAATCTCGACGAAGGGCTTCTTCATGTTGGGGTTCCCGACGGAAACGCTGGCGGAGATGGAGGCGACGGTGCAGTTTGCCGTGGATTCCAAGCTGACGATGGCCCACTTTTTCTTCGTCGTTCCTCAGAAGGGCACCCCGCTCTATGATTTGGCCCAGAGGGAGGCGCCCGGAGCGCTGGAGAAAGTTTCGCTGCGCGACTACTACACGGAGCAGCCTTGGTACCAGCTGGCCTACGGCGTGGATATGAACCGCATCATCAGTCGCGCGGTTTTCCGCTTCCACGGCAAACCTTCCCGGATTCTCGCGATCGCAAAAAGGACGAACTTTTTGAACCTTCTGGGCGGGGCCTGGAGCGTTTTCCGACGCAGCATACTCTTCGTTCTGCGGCCTAACCGGCGGGTCAAGGCTCCCACACAAAGCGCGCCCGCCTAAAACACATGGCTTCGCCTGGAACCCGGGTCGAGGTGCGGCCCCGCCTTCGGCTGGAAGGCGCCATACTTGCTTTGGCCGCGGGGACGATCTACTTCTGTCTGGGAGCCGCGCTTGCCTCCAGGCCTGGAGTCAGTCCGGACGAAGCTCTGACGGGAGGGGCCGCCGCCGCGTCTTTGCGCTACTTCCCCGACCGAGAGCTCCTCCGAACATTCCACAGCCTTTACGACGGCTACAATCTTCCCCTTATCCATTGGCCGCTACAAGCGGCGTTCAAGATTTTCGGTGTGTCGGTCTTGATCGCCCGGTTGATGGGCCTGTTCTTTGCGTCGGCGGCCGTCTCTCTTTTAGTGGCGCTGGTCGCGTCGCGGCACGGACGATACTGGGCGCGAATCTTCGCCCTGGTGCTGGCGACGTCACCCGGAATGATTCTTCCCGCCTGTTACGACACCGCACTGAACTCATCCGCTGTTTTGTTGGCCTCGCTGTGCGCCGTTCTCGGCTCCGAGGCGCTGCGAAAGAAAGGTCAGCTCGGCTGGCTCTTCGCCGCAGGCGCGACTGCGGGGCTGGGAATCGCCAACAAGCTCAACTTCTTGTGGCTGGTGCTGGCCGCCCCCCCGGCGGCTTGGATCGCCACGCGCGGCCGACCGCGAATGACGCGGCCAAATCTGCGCGACTGGCTCGCGGCCGTGGCGGGCACGGCCTTCGGTGCCGCGCAAGTTCTGAGCGGCCACTGGGTCCATCCCTTGGAGGCCCTCCGTCACCCCCCGCCCTATACGGAGTCGTTGCTCTCGCACCTAGCCCACATCGATTTGTGGACGGCCGTGCGGACACGGATGCTCCTTGAATCCTTGACGGGAACCGCGCCGTATTATTTAGTTTCAGGCCGCGCCGCGCCATTTCCGTGGGGATTCGTTCTGACGGTGGCGATCGCGCCCGTGGTCTTGATCCTGATTGGTCCACGTCGCGTCCGATCCACGGTTCTGCGCGAATCCGCGTTCTGGGCCCTCGCCGCCGCCTTTGCCTTCGCCATCGCATGCCTGGCGCCGATGAAAGTGAAGGCGCACCATTTTCCGCCGTTGGAGATTTTTTTGGGCCTCGCTCTCATTTCGCTGACACGAGGCGCGGCGGGCCTCCGCCCCGCGCGGATGATCGGGCGGGCTGTCGCCGGCCTCGCCGTCGCCGCGGCGACGGCGAATATTTTATTTCTGTATGAATTTCGCGCGACACTGATCGAGACCGGCGGAAGCAGCTTGTTTCAAAGCGAGGGCATTGCACTCGCCCGATGGGCCGAGGACTATTCGCGTCGGCATCCAGGCGCGGTATTCGTCTGCGACGATTGGCTCGGCATCCCGCTGTTTCTCCAATCGAAAGGGATGATTTCTCCGGCAACGCCGGCGTTCGCTGCGCACGGCGGGCGCGACGCGGACGCGGCGATCGACGCCCTTCTCGACGGCCGGCTGGTGTGGGTGCGCCGATCGCCTCTTTCCGCCGACCTGGACCTCCACAGCCAGGACCGAGACGAAACGGTTCTCGCTTTAGAACGTGAAATACCCGACCGCCTATTGGCGGTGTTCTATGATCGAACGGGGCGGCCCTGGGCGACGGCGCAAACAGCCGCGCCCGTCGGGCGGCTCAGGCTTCTGGCGGCCTGGAAGCGCGCATTCGTTTTGGATGATAATGGGCGTCTGTCGGCCCGGGCGCCCGTGGATCATGCGCGGGACGCGCGCTCGGCGAGGCCCCTGAAATGGCTCGCCCTCTCAGGAGGCGATTTCGTCATGGGCGACGATGGGAAAGGAGGCGATTCTTGGCCCGCGCATCTCGTTTCCGTTCCGCCTTTTGAAATAGCGCAAGCTCCGGTCACGGCGGGACAATTCGACGCATGCGTTCGCGCCGGCGCCTGCCAAAAGCCCGCCTGCGCGGCGTCGGATCCGAACGATCCGGTCGTCTGCGTGACCTGGAACCAGGCGGAGCGTTTCAGCGCTTGGGTCGGAGGAAGGCTTCCCAGCGAAGCCGAATGGGAATACGCCGCGCGCGGAGCGGGACAGGACCACGGCTATCCCTGGGGATCATCCTCGTCCGACTGCTCGCGCCGAATCGGTGTCGGGTGCAGCGATCATGCGCGAAGGGTTTGCTCGACGCTGGCGGGCAAGACGGCGCAGGGATTATGCGATATGATCGGCGACCGTTGGGAGTGGGTGCACGATGTCTATCACTCGTCGTATCGCGGCGCGCCGAACGATGGGAGTTCTTGGGAAGATTTCGCTTGGGCCCCGAATCTGCATACCCCGGCCGATCCGCCCTATGTCGCCCGAACCGCAAGGTCCGCCTACCGAACTTATTTCGCGCCGTGGGAATGGAGTCCCTATCTAGGCTTCCGTCCGGTGCGCGACCGTTAAGCGCAGGCGAAGCCGATGATGTAAGATGAACACGTGAGCGACAAAACCACAAGCATGAAGGATGCCGTGGCCTCACTGGTGCGCGACGGCGACCAGGTGGTCATCGAGGGCTTCACTCACCTGATCAGCTTCGCCGCCGGCCACGAGATCATCCGCCAGGGCAAGAAAAACCTCACCCTTGCGCGCCTGACGCCGGACTTGATCTACGATCAGATGATCCAGGCGGGCGTGGCCCGAAAATTGGTGTTCTCCTGGGCGGGCAACCCTGGAGTGGGGTCCCTGCACGCGTTTCGCCGCGCGGTCGAGGCCAAGCCGCCGACTCTCGAAATCGAGGAGTACTCCCACTTCGGCATGGTCGCGCGGCTGTCGGCGGGTGCCGCCAATCTGCCGTTCTGGCCGCTGAGAAACTACGCGGACACCGACATTCCCAAGGCCAACCCGCGTATTAAGACCGTCGCCTGTCCGTACACGGGCGAACAACTGGCGACGGTGCCGGCCCTGCGCCCCGATGTGACCGTCGTCCACGCTCAGCGCGCCGACAAGTCCGGCAACACCCAGATCTGGGGCTTGATGGGCGTACAGAAAGAAGCCGCCTTCGCGTCCAAGAAGGTCATCGTCGTGGTGGAGGAGCTGGTCGACGAGTCCGTGATCCGCTCCGACCCCAACCGCACCTTGATCCCGGGACTGCAGGTCGACGCGGTGGTCGTGGAGCCCTGGGGCGCGCACCCGTCCTACGCGCAGGGCTATTACGACCGAGACAACGACTTCTACGTGGCCTGGGACAAGATCGCGCGCGACCCGGCGACGTTCCAGAAATACCTAGACGAATTCGTCTACGGCGTGAAGGACCGCGCCGACTACATGCGCAAGAACCCGGGACTCGTGGAGCGGCTAAAGGCCAAGCCGCGTATCTGCGCGGGCGTCGACTACGGCTACTAATCTTCCTTATGCGCGCGCCGCACTGACGCACCTCAAGGCCACCGACCCGATCTTGGCGCGCGTCATCGGCCGCGTGGGACCCTTCGCGCTAAAGACTCAGCCTCAGGGCACCTTCGAATCCCTGGTCCAGTCGATCGTCTACCAGCAGTTGCACTCGAAAGCCGCGGCGGCCATCCACGCCCGCGTCGTCGGCGCGCTGGGCGGGACGGTCTCGGCGCGCCGCCTACAGAGCGCGTCCGATTCCGCCTTGCGCGCCGCGGGACTCTCCGCCGCCAAGCTCGCGGCCCTGCGCGACCTGGCCGAAAAATGCGCATCGGGCGTCGTGCCGCCGCGCCGCGACCTGGAGGCGCTGGCCGAAACCGAAATCATCGCACGCCTGACGCAGGTCCGCGGCGTCGGTGAGTGGACCGCGCAGATGTTTCTCATCTTCCGGCTGGGCCGTCCCGACGTACTTCCCAGCGGCGATTTCGCCATTCGCAAGGCCTTCGGCCTTCTCTACCGGAAAAGCGGCCGCCTGCCGCCGCCGTCGGCCGTGGAGCGCCACGGCCGCGCCTGGGCGCCCTACCGCACCGTCGCCAGCTGGTATCTGTGGCGCTCGCTCGATGGTCCCGCGGACGGGTGAGCGCATCGCGACACTTCGGCCACGCTGAGGACGAGCGATCCATACGCTCGAACCACCGCCGCTATTCGTGGTATGATGTGCATGGAATCGTTGCGCTTCCATGCACATCATTCTGTCGAAGCAGTCTCTCAGTCCCAACGTCACCCGCCTGGACGTCCGAGCTCCGCGCATCGCGGAGATCAAGAAGCCCGGCCAGTTTGTCATCGTCCGCTCCAATAAAGGCCACGAGCGCATTCCTCTGACCATCGCCGACGCCGATCCCGAAAACGGGACCATCGCGTTGGTCATCCAGGCCGTGGGCAAGACGACGCGCGAGTTGGTGGCGTTGGCAGTGTCCGACTCCATCCGCGATGTCTCAGGCCCCCTCGGCAACCCCACGGAACTCATCGACTCCGGCCGCGCGCTGTGCGTCGGCGGCGGCGTGGGGACCGCGGTCGTACACCCGATCGCCAAGGCCCTGCATGAAAGAGGCGTCGAGGTGACCAGCGTCATCGGGGCGCGTTCCAAGGATTGGATTATTTTCAAAGATGAACTCATGAAATGCGGCGAGACGATCAGCTGTACCGACGACGGCAGCGCCGGCCGGAAGGGCTTCGTCACCGATGCCGCCCGGCAGCGGCTGGAGTCCGGCGGCATCGACATCGTCTACGCCGTAGGCCCCGTGCCCATGATGCGCGCCGTCGCCGAGATGACCCGCCCCTTCGGCGTGCGCACCATCGTTTCGCTCAATCCGGTCATGGTCGACGGCACCGGGATGTGCGGCGGCTGCCGCGTCGACGTGGGCGGCGAGACCAAGTTCGCCTGCGTGGAGGGCCCCGAATTCGACGGCCACAAGGTCGATTTCGAAATGCTGGCCGACCGTCTAAAGACCTACCACGAGTTCGAACGGCACGCCGACTCCTGCGCCGACGGGAAATGCCTGATCCGCCGATGACCCCCAAGATCACGCCGCAGGAACGGATGAAGATCACCCGGCAGGCCATGCCGGAGCAGGGGGCCGGTCGACGCCGCGGCAATTTCGAAGAGGTCAACCTCGGCTTCACCGAGCAGGTCGCGCTTCTGGAAGCGCAACGTTGCATCCAATGCCGCGAAGCCAAGTGCATCCGCGGCTGTCCCGTCATGGTGGACATCCCCCGCTTCATCAAGTTCCTCACCGAAGGCGACCTCCCGGGCGCCGCCAAGAGCCTTTTCGGCGACAACATGCTGCCCGCCGTCTCCGGCCGCGTCTGTCCCCAGGAGCAGCAGTGCGAAGGCTCCTGCGTCCGGGGCCACAAAGGACAGGCCGTCGCCATCGGCTACTTGGAGCGTTTCGTCGCCGATTGGGCGCGCGGCCAAGGCGGCACGAACGACATCCCGGTCGCCGCGCCGACCGGCAAGAAGGTCGCCGTCGTCGGCGCCGGCCCCGCGGGGCTCACCGCCGCGGGCGAACTCGCCAAGCACGGCCATGACGTCACGCTCTTCGAGGCGCTGCACAAGCCGGGCGGCGTGCTGGTCTATGGCATCCCGGAGTTCCGCCTGCCCAAGGCCATCGTCACGGCCGAGGTGGACCGCCTGGTCAAGGCCGGCGTCAAGATCCGCTGCAACGTCGTCATCGGGCGGACCTACACGATCCCGGAGCTTCGCGCCGAGTTCGACGCCGTCTTCATCGCCAACGGCGCGGGCCTTCCCGTGTTCATGGGCGTGCCCGGAGAGAACCTCAAGGGCGTCTACTCGGCCAATGAATACCTCACGCGCGTGAACCTCATGAAGGCGCACGATCAAGAGAACGCCCGCACTCCCGTCCTGCGCGGCCGGCGCGTCGCCGTCGTGGGCGGCGGCAACGTGGCCATGGACGCCGTGCGCACCGCCAAGCGCCTGGGCGCGGAACAGGCGATGATCGTCTACCGCCGCAGCAAGGAAGAGATGCCCGCGCGCATCGAGGAAATCGCGCACGCGGAACACGAAGGCATCGACTTCCAACTGCTCGTGGCACCTCTTGAGGTGGTCGGCGACGACAAGCGCTGGGTCACCGGGCTGCGCTGCCGCCGCATGGCGCTGGGCGCGCCCGACGCCTCCGGCCGCCGCAAGCCGGAGCCGATTGAAGGCTCCGAATTCACGCTGGCCTGCGACGTCGTCGTGGTCGCCATCGGCACGCGCGCCAACCCGCTTCTGACCGCCACGTGCCCCGAACTCAAGCTCGACAAGCGCGGCAACATCGTCGTCGACGAAAACGGCCGGACCAATCTTCCCGGCGTTTACGCGGGCGGCGACATCGTCCGCGGCGCGGCCACCGTCATTCTGGCCATGGGCGACGGCAAGAACGCCGCCAAGGCCATCCACCGCGAACTCTCCACCGCCCTCCCGGCCGCCGCGCCCGGCCGATAGGCGTCAGGGCGCCGGGTCGATCAGGAAAGACGCGGGACAATTTCCCGGGCTGGCCGCGGGCTGGAGCATCTGGCCCAGCTGCGTCGCGGGCAAGAGCGTCGCCGACAGGCGCAAATCGACGCCGGCGAGCGCGGAGGAGCCCTGCACGTCGGCGCAGGTCAGGCTGACCAGGCTGCGGGTTCCGGGACCGAAGGCGGTTTCGAACGCGTCCAGCGTGGACTGAAGATCGACGGTCTGCCCCACGTGCGCGCTCAAGTAGCGCCCGAATGCGTTCGTCCCCATCGCGTCGACGTAGGACGCCGCGGCCGAGAAATAGGCGTCGGCGGAGAGTCCGGAGCAGGTGCCGTGCTTATACCACTCATGACGCTGGAGGCACGACTGCGTTCCCGGCATCACCCGGGAGAGGGTGCCTTGCGTGGCGCTCGACATCCCCGTCGGGGGCATATTGCACCAGTTGCCGGGGCTGTCCTCGGACTGAGTGCCGGAATCCACGCCGCAATAACCGTAGGAGTGGCGCGGGTCATTGTTGCGGTCCGGCCACAGACCATGCAAGGCCAGGTGCGTGGCGTCGAAGCGCGTCGGCGTCTGGCTCTGGCACTCCGGTTTGTCCGGCTTGCCCGCGCAAAAGACGGGCTCCCAGGACAGCGCCAGCAGGTAGTCGTCGAACTGACCGGCGACGGCGTCGGCACGGGCCGACGCAGCGCCGAGAAGCAAGAGGACGGCGAACAGGGCGGTGATTCGCATGCGCCCAGTATACCAGAGAAAACCCGGACCGCGACGGCCTGCGCCGCGGCCCGGGCCCCCCAGTCTGAGACAGCGCTAGAACAT
>JAJXVH010000068.1 GCA_021782205.1 bacterium
GACCGGGCGGGGTGCCGCGGCGGCGCGCGGGCCGTCGCTGACGGAGTCGCGCAGGTCGGAGTCCTTCAGGCCTTCGGCCGACGCGATCAAGGTCTCGTCGACGCCGAGCGCCTGGCGGATCTTGGGATCGGCGCGCAGGGAGGAAAACAGAGGGTCTGCGGCCGCGGCGGAGCGCAGGGCGGCCTCCTGGCCGGCGGCGCGCGCCTTGATCACGGCCATGCGCGCGTTTGCCAGCGCGCGCTCCGGCTCCTTCATCTTCAGGCGCAGGCGCGCGGCGTTGAGCGCGATCAGCGCGCGGCCGGGGGCCGCGGCCAGCGCCTGCTTGTAGGCGTTGAGCGCGCGCACGTCCGCGCCCAGCGCCTCCTCGCACAGGCCCTGGCTGAAATAGAGGCGCGAACGGTCGGGCAGCTCGGAAAGCGTCGGGTCGCGCTTGAGCGCCATCGCGTAGGCGTCCACGGCGGACCGCGCGTCGGCCAGGTCCGCGCTTTCGACCGCGCCGGACTGGAAGCCGCGCTGGTAGTGCGCCCAGCCGAGAAGGAAATAGGCCTGCACGCTGGGCTGGCGGCGCGCGGCGTGCGCGAAAAGGGAAATGGCCGCGGACAGGTCGCCGCGGTTCAAATCGGCCAGGCCCGCCGACATGAGCCGCGCGGCCACGGCGTTGAGCGCCCGCGCGGCGTGCTTCTTGCGGGCCTTCGCGGCGGCGTGCGCCGGCGGGTGGAGCAGAAGCGCCGTCAGCAGGGCCAGGCCCGCCGCGGCGGCGCTATTTTGTCGCATGTCACAGTATAGAGGTTGCGGCCTGCGTCCACGAGGGCCGCGGGGCCCGGAGACCCCTGGGCCGAAGGGCCCAGAAGTCCCCCCGCGCGGCGGGCGCGCGCGCATTTGGTATAATCGCGCCACGTCGGTGGCCGTAGCTCAGCTGGTTAGAGCGCCGCGCTGTGAACGCGGAGGTCGGGGGTTCAAGTCCCCTCGGTCACCCCAAATCTGATTCACGTTGAACTCCGCCCAGCTTTCCAAGGCAAAGTCTTCAAGTGGATAAGCTTCGCGAGCGGCTCGAATTCCGGATCTTTATGCACTAAGGTTGCGCCCAACCGCTCTGCGGTCGCCGCAATCCAGGCGTCGGCCACGGAAAGCTTGTGTCCCGCCTTGATCCGTGCCGCCGCGAGTCCTAAGGGTTCGTCGCTCTCGACGATCCGGACAGGTAGTTGCTTGAGCTGAAGGATTCCCTGATGAGCAGCCGTCTCGCCCTGTTCCTGCTCGAGGATATAGGCGAGCTCCATGACGGACATGAAGCTGATGAAGACATTTTCCTTCTTCCCATGCTCACGAAGTATTGCCTCGACTTCGGATGCGCCGGCCTCGTTCTCCTTGAGACAGAGCAGGGCCGACGTGTCGAGCACGAAGCTTTCAGCGGTGCGCGGCATCTTCCCGCCGGCCGGCCAGCAAGGCTCGCGTCACACCCTTGGGGGCCGATCCGCGGAACGCGGCGATGGGGTCTTTGGCCACCGGAATGACGTAAATCACCTTCCCGTCTTCCGCCCACTCCAACTGCTGATTCGCCTTCAGCTTGAAGCGTTTTCGAATGCGAGCAGGAATCGACGTCTGTCCTCTGTCGCTGAGCGTGGTCAACATGCTTCCAGTGTAACAGCCCCCTCAATTCATGTCAAGCAGATTTATGAAATTACATGCAAATTTATTATTTTGCATGCCCATAAAACAGGGCACTCCGAGCAGCTTGGAGTGCGCTGTCGTGTTTTGGGGGCATCGGGCTTGGCTCGCCTCCAAATTTTATGCGTTGGATGACTCCGGTCTGGACAAATCCCGACGCGCGGGGCTACACTGGCGTCACGCCGCGCGTAGCCGCGCGGCTGGGAGGCGGGAGGCGATGAAGACCTTGGCTTTTCTGGCGCTGGTGGCCGCGGGCGTCTACTTCATGTACGGCTTCATGCAGCGCAAGAAGGCCGAGGCCAAGCAGGAGGAGGCCAACGCGGCCGTGCGCTACGCGCAAAGCCTCAAGCGCGACGAGACTCGGGCCGCCTCGGCCGTGGACACGGCCAACGCGCTGGTTCATCAGCAGGAAAAGGACATGAACGCGGCGACCGAGGGGCAGTGACGGGCGGGACCGGCGCATGGATCTAGGCGGCCTGCTCAACAGCCTGACCTTCGGCAGCATCATCGGCGGCCTCATTTTTTCCGGCGTCGGCTTCGTCGCGCTGACCTACGGCAAGCGCACCATGAACGTCCGCATGATGGCCATCGGTGCTGCGCTCACCATCTATCTTTTCTTCGTCAGCGACACTTTCTGGATCTACGTCATCGGCACCGTTCTCACCTTCGCCGCCTACCAAGCCGCCGATTGATTTGAGGGTCAGTCCTTGACATGTTGAGACGTTCGCCAACATGTCAAGGACTGACCCTCTTGGTGCTATAATGACCGGGCAGTCATAAATATATGCCCCCCGCACGAGCGCGCGCCGTCGTCAGGAATCCGGACGCCAAACGGCGCGGTATTTTGGTGGCGGCGCGCGGACTCTTGATCGAGCGCGGCTTTGCCGACATCGCGCTCGACGACGTGGCGCGGGAGGCGGGAGTCGCCAAGGGGACCTTGTTCCTGCATTATCAGAACAAGGACGAGCTGTTCTTCGCGGTGTTCTCGGACATGGTGGAGTCTCTGCGCCTGGAGCTGGAGGTGCTGGGCAAAACCGGGGTCGCCGGCAAGGAGCTGCTGGCCGCGCTGGCGAAGGTCCTTCTGGGCCACTTCGACCGCAACCGCGACTTTCTGGGCCAGGTCGGCTCCGGGCGCCTGCCCGGCTGCGGGCAGCTTTCGCGCGAGCGTCTGCGCGAACTCTACGGGCGCAATCAGGAGCTGGTCAAAAGACTTCTGGCCGCGGCGTCCTCGGACGCCGGGCGCTCGCTGGAAAATCCCGATTTCGCGGCGGCGGCGCTCATCGGCTTGTGCCGCAGCGCGTGCGTGCGCAAGATGATCGAGGGCCACGACCGGCCTCTCGACGCGCAGGCCGACCAGGTGGTCGGGTTTTTTCTCCACGGCAGCGGTCTGAAGACGGCCTAGGCCTTACTCGTAGCGCAGGGCTTCGATGGGCGAGAGCAAGGACGCCTTGCGCGCCGGCCACAGGCCGAAGACCACGCCGGTGCCCGCGGAGAACACGAAGGCGAGCAGGACCGAGCCCGGGTCCACCACCGCCGCCCAGCCCGCCAGATGGGACACCGCCAGGGAGACCGCGATGCCCAGCGCGATGCCGGCCGTGCCGCCCACCGCGGCGAGCGCCGCCGACTCGATGAGGAACTGCGACAGGATGGCGCGGCGCGCGGCCCCCACCGCCTTGCGCAGGCCGATCTCGCGCGTGCGCTCCGAGACCGAGACCAGCATGATGTTCATGATTCCAATGCCGCCGACGAGAAGGGCGATGGCCGCCACGAAGCCCAGCAGGAGCGTGAACGTCTTCGTGGTGCCCGTCAGCGCGGCCTGGATGTCGGACATGTTGCGCTGGCTGAAGTCGTCGTCCTTGAAGTCGGGCAGATGGTGGCGGCGGCGCATCAGAACCTCGACGGCGTCCATCACGCCGTCGATGGCGCCCGGCGCGTCGGCCTCGATCCAGATGTAGTCCAGGTAGACCTTGCCGAACAGGCGCTTCATGCCCGTGCGCAGAGGCACGATGATTTCATCGTCGTTGTCGCGAAAGCCCGTGGAGCCCTTGACCGGAAGCACGCCGATGATGCGGTAGTCGGCGTGGTTGATCTTGATCGTCTGGCCCACCGGGTTGAGAGCGGGGTCGGTGAACAGGTTCTTGAGCACGGTGCGTCCCACCACGGCGACGCGGTCCAGGCGGCGGTCGTCGTCGTCGGTGATGAAGCGGCCGAAATAGGGCGCGTCGGAGTGCATGGGCGCGTAGAGGGCCGTGGCGCCGATGATCTGGGTGTTCCAGTTCTGATCCTTGTAGACGATCTGCGCGCTGCCGCTGACGTTTCCCTCGGCGCGCAGGACGTGCGGGACCTTGGCCAGAGCCTTGACGTCGTCGAGCGTGAAGCGGCTGAAGCTGCCCGAGCCGCCGTGCACGCCGCCGTAGCCGGTGGAGCCGGGAATCAGAATGACCAGGTTCGAACCCAGGCCGGAGAGCCGGGCCTCGACGGCGCGCTGGGCGCCGCGGCCGATGGCCAGCATGGCGATCACCGCCGCCACGCCGATGAGGATGCCCAGCATCGACAGCGCGCTGCGCACCTTGTTGGCGGACATGGCGCGCAGGGCGGACGCGGCGTATTCGCGCATTTCGGCCCAGCCGAGAGGCGGCGGGCGCAGGTCGCCGCCCGCGCCGCCCGAAGCCGCGGCGGCGCCGCGCGCGGCCGCCGGAGGCTGCGGCGCGTTGCGCTCGTCGGCCACGATGCGGCCGTCCTTGAGGCGGATGACGCGGCGCGCGTGCGCGGCGATGTCGGGCTCGTGCGTCACCATGATGACGGTGATGCCGGAGGCGTTGAGGCGCTGGAGCTCGCGCAGGATGTCCTCGGCCTGGTCGGAGGCCAGGTTGCCGGTGGGCTCGTCGGCGAACAGGATCTTGGGGCGGTTGACCAGGGCGCGCGCGATGGCCACGCGCTGCTGCTGGCCGCCGGACAATTGATTGGGCGCGTGGCCCAGGCGGTCGCCCAGGCCGACGAGCTCCAGCATCTGTCGGGCGCGCGCGTCGCGGTCGGTCCCGCCGGCGTAGATCATGGGCAGGGCCGCGTTGTGCAGGGCGGAGGTGCGCGGCAGGAGGTTGAACATCTGGAAGATGAAGCCGATGGTGCGCGAGCGCAGGACCGCGCCCTCGTCGTCGGTCAGGCGCGAGACGTCGCGGCCCTGCAGGCGGTAGGCGCCCGACGTGGGGCGATCGAGCAGGCCCAGGATCTGCATCAACGTGGACTTGCCCGAGCCCGAGGGGCCCATGATCGCGACGAACTCCCCCTCCTCGATGCTCAGGTCCAGGCCTTTGAGCACGACCAGTACCTCGTCGCCGACGGGATAGGCGCGCGTCAGGCCCGCGATCTCGATGAGGGGCATCAGTGCGCTTTGCGGGCGCCGGCGTCGGATTTTTTGAAGCCGCCCATGCTCAGCGGGCTGGCTTGCGGCTCCTTCTCCGGGACGTATTTGGCATGGCGCACCAGCACCACGTCGCCGGCCGACAGGCCGTCGACGATCTCGATGGACGCGTCCGTCTCCAGGCCCGTCTTCACGGTTTTCCAGACCTCGGTGTTCTTGGGCCCGGGCACGAGCACGCGCTTGACGCCGTCTTTCTCGGAGACGGCGGCGGCGGGCACCAGCAGGGCCTTGTCCTTGCGGCGCACGATGAAGCTGATGTTGGCCGACATCTGGGAGCGGTAGTAGCCCGGCACGTGGTCGAGGCGGATCTTGACGCTGTACTGGATGACGTTGGAGACGTTCTTGCCTTCGTTGAGGATGTCGAAGACCTTGCCGTTCTCCACGCGGTCGGGGTAGGAGTCCAGCACCACGCGTACGGGCATGCCCAGGCGGATCTTGCCCACGTCGGACTCGTCGACCTGGGCCACGACGATCAGCTCGTCGGACATGGCGTAGATGACCACGCTCGCGTCCACGGTCTGGCCCTCGACGACGTTCTTGAGGATGATCACGCCGGGCAGGGGCGCGATGACGGGCGTGGCCTTGTAGGTGTCCTCCCACTTCTTGAGCATCTCCGGGCCGTGCGCGCGCGCGCCGTCCAAGATGGCGGCGCGGTCGGTGGAGCTCATCCAGGCGATGATCTGGCCCTGCGCGACCTTGTCGCCTTCCTCCAAGGCCAGCTTCTCGATGCGTCCGCTCATCATCGGCTTGATCTCGACGCGGTGGTAGGGCAGGACCGAGCCGGTGGCCTCCACGGTCTCCTCGATGGGGCCCGGCGCCGCCGTCGCGCGCTGCGCGGGCTCCGGGGGCTTGGCCGTCCACTTCTTGCACGCGGCCCAGACGCCGGCGCCGGCGACCAGGACGGCCATGACGGCTGAGGCTTTCTTCATCCGCTATTCTCCCAACGCCTTGCCCAATGCCTGCTCCCACGCGGCCTGGGCCACGACCGCGCTTTGCCAGTCGCTGATCGCGCCCTGCTCCGCGCCGACCCACTGCGTGACGATCACCTGCCAGTTGTCGAAGCTGAGCAGGCCGGCGGCGTAGCGGACCTCGGCCTCGGCGTTGCGCTGGCGGTAGGACTCAAGTATCGCCTGCTCGCCGACGGCCGTGTCCACCGCGTTGGCGTAGGACGCCCACGCCGTCTCCAGCGCCAGCGCCGCGTTGTTGCGCGCGGAGCGCAGGGTTTCCCGCTGGGCGCTCTCGGCTTTTTTCGCGGACTTCACGTTGAAATAAGCCGCCGCCGGTCCGCCGGAAAACAACGGATAGCTGAGGGACGCGCCGGCCGACCACAGGTAGTAAGCGTTGGGAAACTCCGTGGCGCCTTCGCGGTAGCGCGCGTAGTTCAGCGCCAGGTTCGGATACAGGACCGACTCCGAGTTCGCCAGCGACGCTTTCGCGCTTTCCACCGCCGCCTCCTGCGCGACCACCGAGGGCACGTCCTCCAGGTAGTCCTGCAGGCGCGCGGGCAGGTCCGGCGGCTGGCGCGCGACCAAGGTGCCGGTGACGGTGACCACCTCGAAAGGGTCCTCGTCCGGGCCGCCGCCCAGGTAGCGGTCCAACTGCTTGGCCGACGCGCGCAGGTTGCGCAGGGCCTGCTTGACGCTGGCCTGGGCCACCAGGGCCTGGGCCTTGGCGTTCATCATGTTGCCCTTGTACTCGCGGCCGGAGTCGTAGCGCAGGGCCACCTCCTCGGCGTTGCGCGCTTGAATGTCGGCGATGCGCCGCGTCATCTCCAGGCTCTGCTGGGAGAAATAGACGTTGGCGAAAGCGGCGCGCAGGTTGTAGCGCAGCGTCGCCGAAGTTTGGCGCTGGGCCGCCTGGGCTTGGGAGTAACCCGCGCGCGCGGTGCGGATGGCGGCGACCGCGCCCATGTCGAAGACGTTCCAGTTCGCCGTCAGCGCGCCGGTGTAGAGGCCTTGGGCGCCGACGGCCACGCCGTTGAAGTTGTTGTTGCGCGTGTAGGTGTTGCTGAGCGTCACCGAGGGAAGCAGACCGTTATAGCTGCCCTCATACGACGCCAGCCCCGCCTTCACCGAATACTCCGCCGAGGTCAAAGACGGGCTGCGCCGCGCGGCCAAGCTCACGCAGTCGTCCCAGCTGAGAACCATCGTGGGCGGCGGCTCGGGCGGCAGGGGTGCCAGCTGCGACGGCTCTCCCGCGGAGGCTCCGGTCGGCGCGAACGCCGCGGCGGGGACGGGCGTCTGCGCCGCGGCCAGAGGCGCGAGAGCGAGCGCGGCGTAGAGCAGAGCGTTCATCGTTTCATGACCCGGCGGTCATTCTCGCTTTTTGACGAGCAGGGATCAATAACGTGTCGGCGGCCGTCCCCGTTTCAGGGGACGGCCGCCGGAAACGAAGGAAAGAATCTTCAGCGCAGCCGAGCCGCGTCGATCAGGCCATGGCCCTGCGCGTCGGCCGACGCGCAGCCGTTCGCGCCGCACAAGGACGCGGCCGCGGCCTTGAAGGCCGCGCGCACGCCGGCCGGGCCGCGCGCGCCGCGCTCCAAGGCCAGCGCCGCCAGGCCCGCGACGTGCGGCGAGGCCATGGAAGTGCCGGACAGCTTGGCGTAGCCGCCCCCGGGCACCGTGGAGGTGATGTCCACGCCGGGGGCGATGAAGGCCACCTGCGGGCCGCGGCTGGAGAAGTCGGCCGCGTCGTCGTTTCGGTCGGCGGCGGCCACGGCGATCACGCCGGGATAGCCCGCGGGATAGCCCACGGTGTCCGCCGCGGGGCCGGAGTTTCCGGCCGCGCAGACCACGACCACGCCGTGGGCCAGCGCGCCCTCCACGGCGCGCTTGAGCGCCGGGCTTTGCGCCGCGCCCCCCAGCGACATGTTGATCACGTCGACGCCGGCCTTCACCGCCCAGTCGATGCCGGCGATGATGTCGGACAGGCTGCCCTCGCCCTGGGCGTTGAGCACCTTGACGGGGATGAGCGTCGCCTGCGGCGCCACGCCGTAGACGCCGCCGCCTTCGCCGCGCCCGGCGATGGTGCCGGAGACGTGGGTGCCGTGCTCGTTGTCGTCCATGGGGTCCGCGCCGGGCGAGACGATGTTCATGCCGGAGGAGAAGTCGCACTGCAGGTCGGGGTGCGTGCAGTCGATGCCGGTGTCGATGACCGCGACCTTGATGCCCGCGCCCTCTCCCGAGGACCAGGCGGCCGGCGCGTCGACGCGCGCCACGCCCCACGGAATCGTACGAGACGAGCGGGCCAGGGCGGAGTCCTGCGCGGCGGACGCGCGCGCTCGGGCCAACGCGGGCGCCAAAGTCTTCAGCGCGGCGTCGGCGTCCGGCGCGGGGAGGGCCGAGAAGGACGCGGGCGCGTCCAGCAGCCAGTTGCGATAGACGTCCTCCTCCACGCCCGCCACGCCGGGCAGCGCGTCGGCCGAGGCGACGTCCTGCGCGCTGAAAGGGCTGTCTCTTTCCAGCACCGCCACGCCGATGTCGCCCAGGTCGTCGCGCAGGGTCAGGCCCAGCGCGCGCGCGTCCTGGGCGCGCTGCGCCTGGGTGGTGCCCGCCTTGAACGTCACGATCAAACGCTTCGGGCGCGGCGCGTCCGCCGCCGCCGCCCCGACCGCCGCGAACATCGCCCCCGCCAGAGTCAGCGCCGCCCACGTCCGTGTTCGTCCGCTCATGTGCCTGGACCTCTCTCGTGCGCCGTTCCCCGGGCATCAGGAGTCTGACGCCGAAAGACCCGGCGCGGAAGAGACGCCGGGCCCAGAAAAAATTAGGCCTTACGGCCCAGGCGGCGCTCGGCGGCGACGGCGGCCGCCGCGGAGAGCAGGACGAACGCGGCGGCGAAGGCCAGCGCCGCGTTTTTGGGAGAGAGCCAGGAGCCGAAGGCGAAGGCGACGATGCGCCGCCGCAGCCCGCCGTGCGCGCCGCCGGCGGGAAGAAAGCCCAGCAGGTCGTAGACGAAGCCGGACAGCACGTAGGCCGCGAGCGCATGACGGCCCAAGGATTCCAGCGGCTGCGCCGCGCGCGGCGGCGTCTCGCCGAACGCCCGCAGGCACGCGGCCAGCCCCGCCAGCGCCAGGCCGCCGGCGGTCAAGACGTAAGAACTTGTCCACAGATGTTTGTTGAACGGGAAGCTCCGGCTCCACGCCCAGCCCGCCGCGGCCAGCGCCAGGCCGGCCGCGCCCAGCGTCGCGGCGAAGCGCGGCTCGGCGCGCGCGTCGACCAGCCGGCGTCCGGCCACGAGACCCAGCAAGGACGTGGCCAGCGCGGGCAGCGTGGCCAGCAGGCCCTCGGGGTCCTGCACCGGCGTCATCATGTGGCCGCCCATCAAGGTCCGGTCCAGCCAGGAGGCGACGTTGCCTTCGGGGCTGAGGTCGCCGGCGGGATGGCCGGGAGCCGACAGCCGCGTCAACGCCAGCCAATACAGCGCCAGGATCAGCGCCGCCGCCGGCGCTTCCAGCGCGGGTCGGTCAAGCACGAGAAACACGGAGACGCCCATGGAGCACAGCGCGATGCGCTGGAGCACTCCCAGAAAGCGAATGCCGCCGCCCGGCTCGCGGAAGATGAAGGCGTTGACGAGCAGGCCGAAGGCGAACAGGCCCAGCGCGCGCGCCGCGGCGTGGCGCTCGATCTGCGCGGCGGATTGGCCGCGCGCGAGGCGAGCCGCCTGCGCCAGCACGGCGGAGACGCCGACGATGACCAGGAAGGCGGGAAAGACCAGGTCGGCCACGGTCAGGCCGTTCCAGGCCGCGTGATCGAGCAAAGCGTAGACGTCGCTGCCCCCCGGGCAGTTGACCAGGATCATCAGCGCGACCGTGAGGCCGCGAAAGACGTCCAGCGCGCGCAGTCGATGGGTGCCGGGCATGGCGACTCGCTCTTCCTTAACATATTGAGACGTCCCCGCGGGCCGGAAGGGTCGCGGGAGCGGGACGCTTCGGACTGGTATAATCTCCCCGTGAGAGTGGACCTGGGCCCGGAGCCCATCGCGCGCGTGACCTGCCTTTATGTGGGGCGCCTGGGCGACGTGATCGTGGCCACGCCGTTTCTGCGCGCCTTGCGCCGGCGTTTTGCGCGCGCGCGCGTGCGCCTGATCGTGGGCGCGCGCGCGGCCGAAGTCCTGCCTCTGATCCCGTTCATCGACGCGGGGCTTTACCTGGGCCGCGCCGGCGACGTGGGCGCGCACCTGAGCCTGGCGCGCGCCCTGGCCTTCGGCGGCCGCGAAGACCTTCTCATCGACCTGAACTCCGCTTTTTCCAAAACCTCGACGTTGCTCGCGCGCGCCTCGCGCGCGCGCGTGCGTTTGTCGTTCGACAAGGGCCGCGGCCCCGCCGTCTTCAACCGCGTCCTGCCCGCGCCGGACGAGCGCGAGCACGTGTCCGACCGCTTCGCCCGGCTCATCGAGGCCATCGGGGCCAGCGGCGGGCCGGACCTGGAGTTGCGCGTGCCCGACGCCGACCAAAACCGCGCTGACGCCCTGCCGGAGTTTCGCGCGCCGCGCGCGCCCGGGGAATTTCGCGTGCTGGTGCATCCCGGCAACCTGGGACGGCGGCCGTCGCTGTGGCCGCTGGAGCGCCTGGCCGCGCTCTGCCGCCGGCTGGAGGAGGCCCAGCCCGGGGCGCGCCTGTTCTTTCTGGCCGGGCCGGGCGAGGCCGCGGCGGCGCGCGCGGTCGCCGCGGCGCTGGCCCGCCCGGCACCCGTCTTGTCCGGCCTGCCGCTGGGCGTGGTCGGCGGCGCCCTGCGGCGCGTGGACCTTTTGCTCGGCGGCGTGACCTCGACGACGCACCTGGCCGCGGCGTTGGGCACGCCCACGTTCGGCTTCTACGAGGGCTACACGCAGACCGTCTGGCGTCCGCGCGGGGCCAGCCACGGCGGCTTCGTGGCGCCGGACTGGGACCACGTGCAGGCGATGGGCGTCGACGAGGCGTGGACGGCGCTGCGCGAGCACCTGGCGCGGATCATGCCGGTTCGTTAGTCGCGGCGAGTCGGGCGGCGGCCGGCCAGCACGGTCTGCAGCGCGTTCCAGGCCTCCTCGACGGCGGGGTGTCTTCCCCCCGTGTCCAGAATCACGTGCCCGGGTTGATGCGCGTAGCCGAAGCGCCACGTCTCGGTGTGGCTGAACAATTCCACGGTGGGCGCGCCCACGGCGACGGCCAGGTGCATGGGGCCGGTGTCGGCGGTGAGCACGGCGCGCGCCTGGGCGATCGCGGCGGCGAACGCGCGCAAGGAAAGCTCGGGCGCCACGACCACGCCCTCGGGGATCACGCGGCCGCGCAGGAGCGCGCGTTCGGCGGGCCCGCCGAGGAGCGCCACGCGCCGCCCCGACGCGCGCAGGCGCGCGGCCAGCTCCAGAAACCACTCCGGCGGAAGGCGCTTCTCGGCGCGCGCGCCTAAAAACAGCGCGACCGATTCCTCGTCCAGTCCCCAGCCGCGCCACGTTGTCTCCCCCGCCTCCCGCTCGCCGGGGCCGAAATGCCACTCGGTGCGCAAGTCGGCGTCGGGCGGCAGGTCCGCGCCGGGTGCCGCGGCCCGCGCCAGGGCGGCCAGGTTGGCGGTCTCGTGCGCGCGTTCAACGGGGACCGCGACCAGGTCGGTCAGGAAGCGGTCGGCGTCGCCGCGGTCGAAGCCGAAGCGGCGCGGCGCGCCCGACAGCGCGGTCCAGGCCGCGCCGGAGAGCGAGAACGCGTGGTGCGGCGAGAAGTCGAAGGCCAGGTCGTAGCCGCGCGCGCGCAGGCGGGGCAGGGCGCGTGCCGTCAGCACTTCGTCGACGCACGGATTGAAGCGCAGCGCGTCGGCGTAGGCGTCGGCGAGGAGCACGTCCACGCGCGCGTTGGCAAAAGCGCTCTTGAGCAGGCGCAAGGACGGCGTCAGCAGGAGCAGGTTGCCCAGGCGCGCGTCGTGGCGCACGGCCAGCACGCGGCGCACGGCCGCCGCGTCCACGGGACCGTCCGGACGGCGCGGCCGCGGCAGCACCGAAAGCAGCCCGGCGCGCAGCGCGGCCTTGCCGCCGCGTTCCAGCGCCTTGCCCCAGTCCTTTGGTCCCCCCACGCGGGCGATTCTATCACTTTGTATAATCGGCCCATGGCGCGGGTGCTCTGGAGCGAGGACGGTCCGGTCGGACGCCTGACGCTCAACCGCCCCGAGGCGCTGAACGCGCTGGACGAGGAGACGGCCGCGGA
>JAJXVH010000173.1 GCA_021782205.1 bacterium
GCCGCCGTCGCCGCCGCGGCCGCGGCGGACGCGAGCGCCGCGACGCCGCCTGCGCCCCGCCGATCGATCCGGCCGCCCCGCGGCAGGAAACGTCGAACGGGACTCCGCCTCCGTCGGCGGCCCCGATGAGCTCGACGCCGACCCCGGCGCCCGAACCGGCGCCGCGTCCCGAAGCGGGCCGCGTCGAGGACCGGCGCGACCAGAATCTCGGCCGCGAGGCGCGCCGCGAGGACCGGCGCGAGGACCGCGGGCAGGAGCGCCGTGAGGACCGTCGCGCCGAACGCGGCGAAGGGCGGCGTGAGGAGCGCCGAGACCGCCGTGAGGAGCGTCACGACCGCCACGAGCGTCACGACCGTCACGGCCACGGCGCGGAGCGCACCAATGAGGTACGCGGCGCGCGAGCGCCGGTCAAGCGCGAGGTCTTGGCCAACACGTCCTTCGAGGAGACGCGCGTCGCGATCATGGAAAACGGCCGTCTGGCCGAGCTCCATTGGGAGCGGCGCAGCTCGCAGAACATCGTCGGCAACATCTACAAGGGCACGGTCGAGAACGTCCTGCCTGGGATTTCGTCGGCGTTCGTCAACATCGGCTTCGAGAAGAACGCCTATCTCTACATCTCCGACGTTCTCGGCGACAAGGGCGCGGCGATCGACTCCACGCTGAAGAAGGGCCAGACGATCATGGTCCAGGTCGCCAAGGAAGCGATCAGCACGAAGGGCCCGAAGGTCACCATGGACGTGACCTTGCCCGGACGCTATCTGGTGTTCACGCCTTTCCAGAGCGACATCGGCATCTCCAAGCACATCGCCGAGCAGGAGGAGCGCGACCGTCTGGACAAGATCGTGCGGCGCCTGGTCGCGGAGAAGCTGGGCGGCAAGGGCGTGGTGGTGCGCACCGAGGCCGAGGGCGCGACCGAGGAAGAGCTGGAGCGCGAGGTGAAGTATCTGCTCGAGGCCTGGCAAAAGATCGAAAAAGGCTTCGCCGATGCCCCGCCGCCGGCCCTGCTGCACCAGGACCTGACTCTCGCGCTGCAGATCGCGCGCGACGTGATGTCGGAGCAGGTCTACGTGTACATGATCGACAATAAGGAGGCCTTCGCCGAGGTCCTGCGCTTCGTCGAGGGCTTCGCGCCGGAGCTCAAGGACCGCGTGCGTCTCTACGAGTCCAAGACGCCGATCTTCAAGGCGTTCAACATCGAGCGCGAGATCGCGGGCATCCGCGAGACCAAGGTTCCTCTGCCCAACGGCGGCTCGATCGTGATCCAGGAGGCCGAGTCGCTGTGCGCGATCGACGTCAATACCGGACGCTTCACCGGCTCGAAATCCCAGGAGGAGACGGTCACGCAGACGAACATCGAGGCCGCGCTGATGGTGGCCCAGCAGCTGCGTCTGCGCAACATCGGCGGCATCATCGTCGTGGACTTCATCGACATGCGCAAGGCGTCCAACCGCCAGAAGGTCATGGAGACGTTCGCCGAGGCCTGCCGTGCCGACCGGGCGAAAATCCGCATCCTGCCGATCACGCGCCTGGGCCTCATCGAGCTGACGCGCGAACGCAAGCGTATGTCGACGGCCGCCTTGCTGACCGCCGATTGCCCGCAGTGCCGCGCATCGGGACGCGTGCTGTCGACGGAGACTTTGCGTATCAAGATCCAGCGCGAGATCTTCGAGATGACGGGCGGCCGCCCCGGCGGCTCGATCCGCGTTCTTTTGCACCCGTCGGTCTACGAGGCGTTCCGTTCCCAGCAGGCGACCATCGAGAAGAACGTGCAGCGTTCGATCAAGATTCAGAACGATCCTCAACTCATGTGGGAAGACTACCGGATCATCCTCGAATGAAGCTCTTCGTCCTCGTCCTGGCGGCGGCGCTTCTGCCGGTCCCGCGCGCGAGCGCGGGGCCGGCCGTCGCCGTCGTGCTGGCGGGCCGACCCTTGGGCACTGTCCCGACGTACCGTGCGGAGGGCAAGCTCTACCTCGACGTCGCCCGCGTCGGCGAGATCTACGGCGCGCAGGTCTACTGGTCTCAGGTGTCGGGAAAGCTGCGACTGTCTCTGCGCGGCCGTTCTCTGCAGCTCTCCGTGGATTCCGCGAAGGCGACGTCGGGCGCAGCCGCGTTTGACCTGGGTGCGCCGCTGCGCGAGCGCGCGGCGCGCGCGTTCGTGCCGCTGCAGTTCCTGCTCTCCGACGACTTCGCGCGCTGGAGCGGATTTGACGCGCGCTTCGATTCCGGCGCGGGCACGCTCGTCGTCGAGCGCCGCACCAGCGTCGGCCCGGTGCACGCGTTCTCCTACAAGGACCGCACCCGCGTCGTCGTCGAGCTGGCGCCGGGGATCTCCTGGCGCGCGGCCGCGCGCGGCGCGCGGGAAGTGGACGTCACGACGCCCTACGGCGTGGCCGACGGCGACGGATCCGTTCCGGTCGCCGACGGGATCGTCGCGTCCTACTCGTCGCGCCAGGAAGGCGGGGGCGCGCGCGTGGTCGTGACCCTGGCCGCCGGCGGAGAGCACTGGCGCGCCGCCGAATTGCCCGGGCCGCGGCGCCTGGCCGTCGACGTCTACGCTCCGGGCGTGAAGCCGTCGGCCGGCGCGCCGCCCGGTGCCGCGACCGTAGCCGCCGCGCCGGCCGCGG
>JAJXVH010000174.1 GCA_021782205.1 bacterium
CCGATCTGGCGCGCTTGTTCAAGCCGTTCTCTCAGGGGCGCAACGTGTCCGAGGGCGTGGCGGGGCCGAAGGGCACCGGCCTGGGGCTCTACATTGTCAAGGCGATCGTCGAACAGCACGGCGGCCGCGTGGAGGCGGCTTCCGCGCCCGGTCAAGGCACGCGCATCACCTTCTGTCTCCAGGCGGCTTAAATGAGCTCCGAAAATAAAAAATCGCGCATACTCGTCGTCGATGACGAGGAAGACTATCGGATCATCGTGACGGAGATTCTGGGCAGCGGCGGCTTCGAGGTGGCGGCGGCGGCGGACGGCCATGAAGGTCTGGCCCTACTCCAGCGCGCTCCGGCCGACGCGGTGTTAGTGGACTGGATGATGCCGCGCATGGACGGCGAGAGTTTCTGCCGGGCCCTGCGCGCCGACCCGCGCCTGCGCGACATCCCGGTCATCATGCTCACCGTCAAGCAGACCACGGAGGAGGAGATCGAGGCTCTGCACTTCGGCGTCGATGATTTCCTGGTCAAGCCGTTCCAGAGCGATGAACTGCTCGCGCGCGTGCGCGCGGTTCTGCGCCGCGCCGCCGAACGCCGGAAGTGAGGCGCGCGCTCGCGGCCGGCGCCGCGTTGGCCGCGGCCGCCGCGTTCGCCTGGGCCATGATTCCGGGCGGACGCGTGGCCGTGGAGATCCCCCCCGGGCTCAGCGCGCGCCAAACCGCGGAACTGCTGGGTCGCCGCCGCGTGGTGGTGTCGGTGACGGCGTTTCGTCTGATACTGAAGGCGGGCGGCCTCGACCGCCGGCTCAAGCCCGGCTTCTACTCCCTGCGCGTGCATCAGTGGCCCTTTTCGTTGGCACGGAAGCTGGCGCTGGGCGAAACCGACGACGTGAAGGTCGTCATTCCCGAGGGCTGGCGCGCCGAGCAGGTCGCCGAGCGGCTGGCCGCCGCGGGCGTGGCCGATGCGGGAGAGTTCAAGGCCCTGGCCGCGGCACGGCGGCTGGAAGGCCGCCTGTTCCCGGCGACCTATCGCTTTCCCCCCGGCTTCGGCGCGGAGCGCGCGGCCGCGCGCATGACTGCGGAGTTCGACCGGCAGGCCGCCGCCGCCTATGCCGCGGCTTTGCCGCGGCCGAAGCTGACGCTCGACCAGGCCCTGATCCTGGCCTCCATCGTGGAGCGCGAGGCGATGCGCGCCGACGAGCGGCCCATGATCGCCGCGGTCTACTTGAACCGGCTCAAGCGCCGCATGCCCCTGCAGGCCGATCCGACCGTGCAGTACGCCCTGGGCTACTGGAAAAAAGATCTCACGCGCGCGGACTTGAAGACGCCCTCGTCCTACAACACCTACCTGCACGGCGGTCTCCCGCCCGGGCCCATCTGCAGTCCGGGCCTGGACAGCATTATGGCCGCGCTGAGTCCGGCCGCCAGCGATGCGCTCTATTTCGTGGCCGACGCGGCCGGAGGCCACGTCTTCTCCGCGACGAACGAGGAGCAGAACCGGGCGCGTGCCGCCTACAAGAACGCCTTGCGCCGGCGCGAAGCGGCCGTAACGTCGCCGCGCTGACATATCCGCCGTATGCTATAGTCTTTGTCATTATGCGCCGCCGCCCGTCGGCGTTCACGTTGATCGAGTTGATGATCATCGTCGCGATCATCGGCATACTGACCGCCATCGCGATTCCGAAGTTCGCCTCCCTGATCCGCAGTTCCGGCGAGGCCAACGGCAAGGGCAACCTCGCCTCCCTGCGCTCGGCGCTCAACGTCTACTACGGCGACCTGGAAGGCCAGTATCCGCCCGATCTCGCGGCCCTGACGGTGAGCTCCAAGTATCTGTCGGACGTGCCCGCGACGAAGACGCCTTACTATCATGCCGACTCATCGTCGGAACTGGACGGCGGCATCTCCGCCTTCAACGACGCCGGCGGCTGGCTCTTCAACAACAACGCGACGGACCCGAACGTCGGAGAGTTGAACGTCAACTGCACCGACACCGACACCAAGGGTAGCGTGTGGAGCGCCTACTGACGCGCCGGCGCTGGACGAGGCCGCGCCGATTTGGCATAATGAACGCATCGGGCGTGTAGCTCAGCTGGGAGAGCGCATCCTTCGCAAGGATGAGGTCGCAGGTTCGATCCCTGTCACGTCCACCAGTTTCGACGGCGGGCCGGCGAGCTTCATCGGCCGGAAATCCGCGGCGGGTCCATCAGACCGCCGCGGATTTTTTTTGGCCGTCTACGGCTGATTGGTCGTGGCCGCGAAGCCGCGGCGACTCTGACCGGCGGGCAGGCTCGGATCGGGCGGCGTCGGCGGTGAAGCGGCCTGGCGCTGGAGTTCGAGCAGGGCGGCGCCGCCCGCGGCGTGCCGCACTCTTAGAAACTCGAACCGACCGGCGTCGAGCGCGCCCGGGGCCGGTGGCGGCGCGCCGCGGCCGACCGCGGCGGCCGGAGCGGATGCTTCGCCCGGCGCGCCGCCCATAAGACCGCTCTGCGCCAAGGAGCGCCCTAGATCATAAGCGGCCTGGCTTGAATCGGCGGCGCCTCCCGGCGTGGCCGGAGAACCGGACGCGGCCGTCGCGGCTGCGGGAGCGTCCGCGGACCCCGTGCCTCCCGGTGCGGCCTGCGGC
>JAJXVH010000069.1 GCA_021782205.1 bacterium
GGAAATTGATCGATCCAAACTCTCCCGCATCGATCGTCTCCCTGTATAGTCAAAGCGATCTGAGCCCAGTTGGTCGGCCAGTAGAGGCCTGTGGGCGCCCAAGGCAGAGTGCAGTATTCTCTTTTATAGAAGCAGTCGCGTGCGGAGGTCGAGGCTTGGGGCTTCGTCCAGAAATAGCAGTCCGGGTTTTGGACGCCGCGTCCATCGTCGAAGATATCAATCGGATCCGGGGAGCGTCGCGGGTCGTAGCTGACCACCGGATCAAGATATAATTCGTCGACCGGAGTGTGATTGGGCGGCTGGACGCGGCACATCGCCGGACCGGCGTCTTGTACCCGGCAGGCGCCGGCGGCCGACGTCGTTACCACGATCCCCGCCTTATCGAGAGGTTGCCCCGTTTTGCGATTGACGATCAGGACCTGGAACACGTTCGGTTTGTTGTAGAGGCCGCGCGTCGTCAGTGATAAATAGATTGCGTCGCCTCCATCGACGAACCGCCCGGCCCTCGACACGAAAGCCCGGTCGCCCTTCGGGATCGTCCAGTACCAGTCCGAGACGCGGGTCATTCCAGGGGGCTTGCGGATTTTGAAGGTCGAGCTCTGGTCCAAATACAGATTGATGTAGCCCAGGCGCACCGGATAAGCGAGCGCGGCCGAAGGCGAAGCGGGGCAGTCCTTTGGGGTCGGGATCAGCATCGGCGCCCAGTCGCGCAGGACGTCGGCATTTGCGGGCGTGCCCGGGGGAATGGACGGGTCCCATCTGCCGTTGACCAAAGGCGCGGCGGAGTCCGGAATCGTTGCCGGGATTCTCGACGCCCCGCGCGGCGGTGGATAGGACAGTGCGTCCGTGGAAAGGGGTGCGCCCTGGACTCCCGAGTGCAAGGAGCGGACGACTCCATCCGCCGCGCCTCCGTCTGAGCCGAGATCGGGCGAAAAAGATGTGGCGGTAGGCGGCGCGTGCCGATTCGTGGAGGCGGACGGCGTTCCGGACTGATCGGCGCTCGGCTGTCCGGCACCTGAAGATGCACAGATACGGCAGGCCTCCTCGGGAGAAATCGAATCGACAGCGAGCCCGGCGGCGGAGGCCGTGGTGATGCGCCGCGAGGTCGTGGCGAGAATCTCCAAGCATGCCTTCATTTCGGGAGTATTGGCACGCGTGCAGTCGGATGCGGGGCGTTCGGCCCACGAAGGAATACAGAACTGCCTCAGCAGCAAAGAGGCGAGGACGAGGAAAAAGGACATACCGCAAGTAGTGTGGCCCACCTTGCCGCGAACGTCAAGAGGCGAATCCAACAAAGAACTTCGCGGCCGTCAATTCGTCTTCTTGGGCTGCGTGCTCAAGTGCTGGCACTGTTTCCACTCATGGATAGACGGCCCGAAAAAGCACTTGGAGAGCTTCGGGAATGTTGACGGCGACGGTGGAGGTGGGCGCCCAGAACTTGAACCACATGGTCGCGCTCGCGCCCGGGGCCAGCACTTGGCCGCTCTGTCCGCCGGCGTAGTTGCCGCCGAGCGCGCCCGAGACCACGGGAGAACTTGTGATGGCCGTCGTGAAGCTCGCGGAAGCGGGCTGGGTCGCGTTGAACTGGCCTTGAAGCACGGGGGCCTCGACCGCCGACGAGACCGACAGCACCCAGGGACTGCCCGCCGTGATCGTGGAGCCGGACACCACCAAGGTCAACGGCAGGTTGCCCACGTTGGTGACCACGAACGAACTGACGGACACGGTGGAGAGCTGCACGGTCGCGTCCAGGCCCATGACGAGGGTCGCAATCGACGGGGAGATCTGGATGTTCGCCGAAGACAGGAAGATGTAGTCCGGCACGCCGCTCCAGTTGAAGGTGGCGACGCGGAAGTACATGGTCGTGCCGGTGTTGAGGCCGGCGACGGCCAAGGAGGAGGCCAGGCCGTTGGACGTGGTGGACGTGTAGACGGTTCCCGCGCCGAAGTTCGTGGTGGAGACGTCCAGCTCGTAGCCCTCGCAGGCGGCGCTTTGCGGCGCGGCGGGCAGGGCCGTCCAGCTCACGGTCACGCTGCTGGCGGTAATCGAGACGGGCGCTCCCGTCGCGGCGTTGATCGGGGCGGCGAGGGTCTGGCTGGTCGCGCCGTTGGAGATCGGCGACCAGACCAGGCCCGTGTCCTGAGTCCACAGGTAGAAGAAATAAGTGGTGTTGGAAAGCAATCCGCCCACGACCGCGCCTTGCGCGGCGCCGGGTGCCGCGCCCGACGTGGAGATCAGGACCTGGGCGCTGCCGGTCGACCAGACCACGCCCGCGGTGTAGGACGCGTATTCGATCGCGTATTGCCCGGACAGCGGGTTGTAGTTGGCGTCGGAGGGCGCGCTCCAGCTCAGGAGTACCGTCGAGGAGCTGGGCGAGCCCGCGCCCAGGTCGGTCACGCGCGTGGGCGCGGTGGAGTCGATGACGGTGCCCGTGCCGCCTGGGAAGTAGTGGCGCACGCGCCACTCGTAGAATTCGGAGATTCCGTTGTTGTTGTCGCGGTTGGCGAGGCCGACGTAAAGATTCGTGCCGGGCAGGGAGGCGTCGGTGACGGCAGCCGTGGCGGTTTGGGTTCCGCCAAACTCGGGCTGTTTTGAGTAGATCGCCTCGCTGAGCGCCGTGCCGCTGATCACGGCGTCGGTCCAGTACCAGCCCGCGCCTAAATTGCTGCCGAGGGAAGAAAGCACGGTTCCGGCATTGGCGTTTTCGTAAACGATGGAGGCGGCTTTTCCGTTGAAGCGCTCGCCGAGAAGATAGTCGGTGTTCGTGGCATTGTTGGCCCCGCGCGCGGCGAGCATGGCGGAGTTGCTGGTGTTGCGGTTGACCCAGCCTTCCAGCACCATGTTGTCGCCGAGCACTCCGTTGGAGGTCCAGACGGCCGTGTGGGTGGTGGAAGTGTTGGACGTCTTTAGGGACGTCAGTTGGAGCAAGGGCGTGGTCGTCACGCCGTAAGGATTGGCTGAGCCCGTGGGTGCGCTGACCGCGCCGACGCCGATGGGTGTGCCGGTCAGTCCGGCGAGGGACTGGCCGTTGGTGTAGAACGGAAAGACGTAGCTTCCGTTGTCTTTGCCCGCGGCGATGTCGGTGGACTCGCCCCAATAGATGCCGTCGAAAGTCTGGCTGGTGGACACGAAGCATTGGTAGATGGTCTGGGTGCCTGCGGCGGGGATGGAAGTGGGAAGCTTCACCCAGACCTGGGCGGCGCCGGAAGCCGGCGTGCAGCCGGCGTTGCCCGCTCCGCAGCCTTCCAGCCACGCGAACAGCGGCTGGGTGCAGTTGGAGTCGGCGCAGAAGCGGACGTTGCCGAGGTCGGAGTTCTCCAGCGTGGCGTAGGTCGTCGGGTAGAGCGTCAGCGATTGCTCGAAAGGCACCGGCGTGGCCAAAGTCGGGTTCGGGTTCGAGATGATCACGCCTTGGCAGTTTTTGGGCGGCACGTTGACGCTGGCCGCGGGCAGGACTCCCGCCGGCGGGAATTTGCGCGCGCGCCATTGATAGAAAAAAGACGGCGTGTTGGAGCCCGCCCAGTTGGCCATGCCCAAGTACGGGCTGTTGGTGGTGATCTGGTTGTTGGAGACGGTGATGGTGGAGGCCTGCACGCCGCCCAGTTCTGGAGGCTGGTTCCACACGCTGGCGGTCATCGCGGTGCCGGCCAAGGTGGTGTAGGACCAGAACCAGCCGTTCTGGCGCGTGCCGCCGCCGGTGCCCAGGTAGGTGTTGGTGGTGCCGTTTTCATAGGCGACGCCCAGGAAAGTTCCCGACCAGCCGATGCCCACGATGTAGTCGGTCAGCGAGGCGGGCCCGGCGCTGGCGCCGCGGTAGGCGAACATGCAGTTCTGGTTGTAGGCCGCGGCGTTGTTGGTGGGGCCGATGTTGATCCAGCCCTCCACGACCATGTCGTCGCTGGAGATCGCGTTGTTGTACCAGGCCACGGTTTCCTGGGAGTTCGTGGTGACGCCGGAGCCGGTCAGGGTGATCACGTTGGTCGACACGCCCAGCGGGTCGGTCTGGACCGTGGTGGCCAGCGCGCCGCCGTTGGCCAAGGTGAAGTTCGAAATGTCCTGGCCATTGTTGTAGTAGGTGAAGACAAGAGCGCCGTTGTCGAAGCCGGGCGCGATGTCGATGGACTCGCCCCAATAGACGGCGTCGAAGTCGACGCTGGTGTTCATGAAGGCGATGTAGATTTGGGCCACGCCCATCGCCGGGACGGCGTTTTGCAGGTTCACCCAGGCCGTGGCCGTGCTGGCCGTCGGCGCGCAGGTCGACGGCGAGCAACCCTCAAGCCAGGCGTTGAGCGGCGTCGCGCAGGCGGAGTCGGCGCAGAAGCGGATGTTGCCCAGGTCGGCCGACTCGTAGGTCGAAAACAGCGACGGATTCCAGGTCACCGCCTGCTGGAACGTTCCGCCCAAGGCTTGGCCGTTGGTGATGGTGATAGGGTAGGCGATGACCGGTGTCAGCGCGAGGGCGTGCGCGGCAAGGCTGAATGCGGCGCATATTCCGGCAAGGCAACCCATGATGCGGCGGCGCAGGGGCATGGGAATTAGTATAGACGGATTCCCTGTATTTTCCATCTATTTCCGCGTGAATTCCCGGCGAAATTATTCCAGTTCCACGCTGTCGCCGTGGGCGGGCTGGGAGACGCGGCTCAGGCCGGCGGCCTGCAGGCGTTCGGCCAGCTTCGCGCGGCCCACCGGCTCGCCGTGCACCAGGAAAATCCGGCGCGGAACGGGCTTTAGGGACGTCATGAACCACATCAGATCGTCGCGGTCGGCGTGGGCGGAGAAAGTGTGGACCGTCTCCACGCGCGCCCAGACCGGGTGCTCCAGGCCGAAGATGCGGACCTTTTTGGCGCCGTCCTGCAGGCGCCGCCCGAGCGTGCCTTGGGCCTGGTAGCCGACGATCAGGATCGTCGTGCTGTCCTTGTCGATGTTATTGCGCAGATGGTGCAGGATGCGGCCGCCCTCGCACATGCCCGAGGCGGAGAGAATAATCATGGGGCCGGGCTTATCGTTGAGCGCGCGCGACTCCTGCGGGCTGCGCACGTAGCGCACGCTCTTGAGGGCGAACGGATCGCCTTCCTCGCAGATGTAGCGCTTGAACTCCGCGGAAAACGAGGCGCTGTCCAGGTGGCGCGAGAAGATTTCGGTGATGGTGACGGCCATGGGGCTGTCGACGTAGATGGGCAGGGAGGGGATCGTTTTCTCGCGGATCATCTTGTCGAAGACGAACAAGAGTTCCTGCGTGCGCTCCAGGGCGAAGCTCGGGATCAGAATCTTGCCGTTCTCGGCGACGGCGCGCTCGACGACGCGTTTGAGAATGGGCTCCACGTCGGCCAGGTTTTCGTGCAGGCGATCGCCATAGGTGCTTTCAATGAGCAGATAGTCGGCGTTCTCCGGAGGCTGGGGCGGTTCCATGAGCAAGGTGTGCCGTCGTCCCAGGTCGCCGGTGAACAGGATGCGGCGCAGGCCTTTCGGCGTGCGGACTTCCAGCTCGATCATGGCCGAGCCGATCACGTGACCCGCGTTGAGGAACCGGAAGCGGATTTTCTCGTTCAGGACGACCCACGCGCCGAACGGATGCGGCGTGAGCAGGGCGGTTGCGGCCTTCGCCTCGGCGTCGCCGTAGAGCGGCTCGATCGTTTTGCCGTCCTTCTGATGTATCTTGTTGAAGAACAGCGCGTCGTGTTCCTGCAGGTGCGCGGAGTCGGCCAGCATGATGCCCGTGAGCTCCGCCGTGACGTTGGTGCAGTGGATGGGCCCGGCGTAGCCGCGTTTGGCCAGCAACGGCAGGCCGCCGCAGTGATCGATATGCGCGTGCGACAGGATCACGGCGTCCAGCGCCTTCGCGTCGAACGGCAGGTTCACGTTCTTCTCGATGGACTCGCCGCGGTGGCCCTGGAACAGTCCGCAGTCCAACAGGACCTTGAAGCCGTCGACGTCCAGCAGATGCCGCGATCCCGTGACTTCTCCCGCCGCGCCGTAAAAGCCGATCTTCATGGGCTGAGTGTACAATAATCGCGCATGAACGGGATCGAAGTCCTATTGCCGGATCGGCGCGGGACTGTTATAATTCTTCCGTCGGGGGTGAATTAGCTTCGACAGACGTCGTTGAGCCGAAAGCCGCAGGCACGGGTTGGTCAGGACCCGTTCAAAACCGGACCAAACCACAAATGCCAACACGCAGTTGGCCTGGGCCACTGCCTAACCCGCAGTGAGCACACGCCGGTCCTCGACTTCCGCTAGAGGGTCGCCGGCGTCAAGAGCGGGATGCGGTCCTTCCCCGTGGTACCGTGGGCGGGGGGCCTAAGACCGAACGGGACTAGTCCGGGAGTGCTCGCCTATCGGTTTCTTCCGGGCGAAATTGAAGATGGGCTAAGCCTGTAGTGGCCTCGGTCGGCGTCGTTTGGACGCGGGTGCAACTCCCGCCACCTCCACCAGTCTGTGGAGCCGCGCCCGGCCGCGAGGCCGGGCGCGGGTCTCGTTAAGGAGAAAATTGCATGGACGATTTGCATCCCGCCGCCGCGCCGCTCGTGCCCGGACCGCGCCGCGTCAAGCGCCGTCTGATCTCCTGGCTGCTGGGGCTGCACGCGGCCGCCTTGCTGGCCGCCGGGGTTTTGGTCCTGCGCGGCACGGCCGCCACGTCGCGGCATTCCGGCGCGGACACCGCGGCGAAAGTCGGCGGACTGCTTTCGCCCAGCCAATCCGTGGGCTGGGTCAGCATCCGCGGGCCGATTTTTTCCTCCGAATCCGGCAAGCCCTGGGAGCACGGCTCGGAGCAGTGGGCGCGTCGCATCGAGGCGTTGGCCGACACCAAGGGCGTGAAGGCCATCGTGCTGGACATCAACTCTCCCGGCGGCTCCGTGGGCGCGGTGCAGGAAATCTACAGCCGCATCCTGCGCGTCAAAAAAGAGAAGCACATCCCCTTCGTGGCCATGTTCGGCGACGTCGCGGCCTCCGGCGGCTACTACCTGGCCTCCGCGTGCGACAAGATCGTGGCCCACCCCGGCACGCTCACCGGCTCCATCGGCGTGATCTTCGAGTTGTCGAACATGGAGGGCCTCTTCAACAAGGTCGGCTATAAAATGGATCCGATCAAGTCCGGCGCCCACAAGGACATCGGCTCGCCGGGACGCGCGATGACGCCCGAGGAGCACAAGATCATGCAGGACCTCATCGACGACGCCTACGGCCAGTTCGTCCAAGCCGTCGCCGACGGCCGCGGCATGACGGTCACCCAGGTCAAGCCGCTGGCCGACGGCCGCGTCTACTCCGGCACGCAGGCGCTGGCCGACCACCTCGTCGACCAGTTGGGCGACTCGCGCGACGCGCTGGCCCTGGCGGCCAAGTTGGGCGGCATCAAGGACGAACACCCGCACGTGCGCCGCGACGGCGACGGGCTCAACGACATCTTCGAAATGCTCCAGTCCCGCGCGCACCTGGCCTTCGGCTTGGGCCCGATCTCCATTCCCCTGCCGGCCGCGTTCGCGGACCCCGCGCGCGGCCTGCTCTACATGTGGCCGGGCTGAAGCCCATGGACCTGCTCGAGTTTCTCTACGATTATTTCGAGGACCGCTCCCATGCGGCCGCGCTGATCCGCCAGCGCCGTCCCTACGCGCTGGGGCTGTTCGGCGCCTTGCTGGGCGGATCCAGCCTGTTCGTGGCCGACGCGCTGGCCGGCCGCCACGCCCTGCTGTCCTTCTCCTGGCCGTCCCTGCTGATCGCGCTGCTCTGGCAGGTCGCGTTCCTGTTCGCGGCCACGGCGATCCTGCATCTTCTCCTGGACATGACCGGCGCGCGCGGCGACGCGGGCGCTTTGTTCGTGCATCTGGGCTTGGCGGAGCTCGCGTGGCTGGCGGCGGCGCCGGCGGCGCTGGTGCTCAAGGCCGTCCTGCCCGGCTCGGCGTGGGCGCTGCGGCTGGCGTTTTTCATCGTCGGGCTGTGGTCGTTGGCGCTGAAGGCGCGCGGCGTGCGCGACGAATACGGCGTCGGCGAGGGCCGGGCGTGGCTGACCTTGGGCCTGCCGTATGCCGCGATCGCGGCTCTGTTCGCGCTGACCGGCGCGCTGGCGGCCGTGTCCCTTCTCCTCAAGGCTTTCTCGTCGTGACGGCTTCGTCCTCGCTTCCCGCGGAGTGGGGAGGGCTGCCGGTGGTGGGCGCCGCGCGCATGCGGACGCTGGATTTCGACGCGACCGCGCGCTTCGGCATCCCCGCGGCCGAGTTGATGGAGAACGCGGGCCGGGCGGTGGCCGTGGAAACGCTCGCGTTCCTGGCCGCGCGCGGCGTGGACGCGGCCAAGGCGCGCGTCGTCGTCGTCTGCGGGCGCGGGGCCAACGGCGGCGACGGCCTGGTCGCGGCACGGCATCTGAAAACGGCCGGCGCGGGCGTGCGCGTGTTCGTCTGCCCGCCGAAGGTCGGGGCCCCATATCCCGATCTGGTCCGCGCCAACCTCGACGCGGCGCGCGCGGCCGGAGCGGAGGTCGGAGAACTGGGACCGCTGTCGGGGCTGGCCGCCGCGCTGGTCCGGGCGGACGTGGCGCTCGACGCCTTGCTTGGCACCGGCTCGGCGGGCAAGCCCGCGGGCGCCATCCACCACGCGGTCGCGGAGCTTCTGCGCGCGGACAAGCCCGTGATCGCCGTCGACCTGCCCACCGGCCTTGACGCCGACACCGGCGCGCGCGGCGGCGTCTGCGTGAGCGCGGCGCTGACCTTGACCTTGGGCCTGCCCAAGCGCGGCCTGCTGGCGCCGGACGCCCAGCCCTTCGTCGGGGAGCTCAAGGTGCTGGACGTGGGCTATCCCGCGGAACTCATCCGGGAGGCGCGCGGCGCGTGAGACGCGCGGCGCTCGCCGCGCTGGCCTTGCTGTCGGCGTGCGCGCGCGCTCCGCGCGGGCCCTACGCCGTGTTCGAGACGTCCAAAGGCCGCATGGTCGCGCGGCTTTACGTCGACGCCGCGCCGAAGACCGTCGCGCATCTGCGCGCGCTTGCGGGCGGCACGCTTCCCTGGCGCGACCCGAAAACCGGGGCGCGGGTCTCCCGGCCCCTATATGACGGCACGATCTTTCACCGCGTGATTCCCGGCTTCATGATCCAGGGCGGCGACCCCGCGGGCACGGGCGCGGGCGACCCGCAGACGCCCGTGCCCGACGAGCTGTCCAGTTCCAAGTTCGACCGCGCGGGCCTGCTGGGCATGGCCAGCTGGGGACCGGGCACGTCGCAGTCCCAATTCTTCATCACCTTGGCCCCGGCGCCGGACCTGGACGGCCGCCACACCGTGTTCGGCGAGCTGGTGTCCGGCTTGGACGTCGCGCGCGCCATCGCGTCCGTCCCGCGCGACCAGACCAGCGGCGACGACCGCCCTCTCGATCCGCCCGTGCTCAAGTCGCTGCGCGTCGTCGACGCGCGTCCCTGATCCCGGAGGTCCACCCGGAGCGCGATCGCCACAGGCGCGAGGTGTTCGAAAAATTCTTCGCGCTGGCATCGGCGGCGTTCTGTCCTGATCGTGATTCTCGTTAGTTCGTCGGCGCGTCACCGAACCAACGGGATCAGCCGCCGCGCGCGCACGGGTTACCAGACCGCGCATTCCTTGCCGGCGGGCTTGGTCATCGGCGCGCCGGCCGGGCAGGAGAACGCGCGCGCGAACTCGGGCATGTTGACGACCACGCCGTTGATGCGATCGCGCGCCGGCGCGTGCGGATCGGTCAGCGCCCAGTCGCGGCGCTGCTCGGGCGTGGCGTTGGTGCAGGCCCACTGCGCGAAGCCCACGAAGAAGCGCTGGTCCGGCGTCAGGCCGTCGATTTTCTTCAAGTACACGCCGCGGATCGACGCCTTCCAGGCGCGGTAGGCCAGCACCTCGCCGCCCAGGTCGGCCACGTTCTCGCCGAGGGTGAGCTCGCCGTTGACCGGGATGCTGTCGACGGCGACGTAGGACGAGAACTGGTCCGACACGCACTTGGTGCGCGCGTCGAACCGCGCGCGGTCCTCCTTCGTCCACCAGTCCTTGAGATTGCCGTGCGCGTCGTATTTGCTGCCCTCGTCGTCGAAGGCGTGCGTGAGCTCGTGGCCGACGGTGCCGCCGGTGTCGCCGTAGTTCGGCGCGGCGTCAAGCTTCGCGTCGTAGAGCGGCGGCTGGAGCACGCCGGCGGGGAAGTTGATGTCGTTCATCTGCTGGTCGTAGTAGGCGTCGACCGTGGGCGGCGTCATCTGCCATTCCTGATGATCGACGGGCTTGCCGATCTTGGCGAGCTGGCGGCGGGACTCGAAGGCGGTCGCGGCGATCACGTCGGCGGCCCAGTCGTCGCGCACGATCTTCACCGACGAATAGTCTCGCCAATGGTCGGGATAGCCGATCTTGTTGCGCACCGCGCGCAGTTTGGCCAGCGCCTTGAGCTTGGTCGGCGCGCTCATCCAGTCCAGGCCCTGGATGCGGTCGGCCATCACCGACTCGATGCGCGCGACCATGTCCTGCGTGCGCGCCTTGAGCGCCGGAGAGAAGACCTTGCGCACGTAGGCCTGGCCCAGCGCTTCGCCGAGCAGACCGTCGGTCGATTGGACGCAGCGCTTCCAGCGCGGCGCCAGGGTTTTCGCGCCGCGCAGTTCGCGGCGGTAGAAATCGAAATTCTCGTTGACGAACGCGGCGGCGAGGTTCGGCGCCTCGGCGTTGGCCAGGTGGAAGCGCAGATACGTCTTCCAGTCCGCGAGCGGCTCGGACTTCAACAGCGCGTCCAGTTCCTTGAAGAAGCCGGGCGAGGCGACGTTGAGAATCTTGAACTTCGGCGCGCCCAGCGCCGCGACGAACGTCGTCCAGTCGAAATGCGGCGCCAGCGCGGAGAGCTGGGCCAAGGTCCTCTTGTTCTTGAGCTTGTAGGGGTCGCGGCGCTCCACGACCGTCTGCGAGGCCTTGGCCAGCGCCGTTTCCAGGCGCATCACCGTGTCCGCGTCCGCGCGCGCGGCTTGCGGCGTCTCGCCCAAAAGCGCGAAGACCTGGGCGACGTGCCCGACGTACTTCATCCGGATTTCGGCCGACTTGGGGTCTTCCTTGACGTAGTAGTCGCGGTCGGGCAGGCCCAGGCCGCCCTGGTCCACTTCGGGAATCTCGGACTCGGAGTCGTCGGCATCCTGCGCCGACGACGCGGAAAAAAGCATCTGCGGATCGCCGGTTTCAAGAAGCAGGCGCGCGACGACGGGGGCCAGGCCCGCGGGCGATTTCACGGCGGCGATGGCGTCCAGCTCCGGCTGGATCGGCTTCAGGCCGCGCTTCTCGATGCCGGCTTCATCCAGGCACGCCGCGTAAAAGTCGCCGATCTCGGCGTCCACCTTCCCGCGCTTCTTGGCCGCCGCCGCCTGGTCCAGCACGCCGCGCAGGAAGGCGAGGTTGTCTTCGTCGAGCTTCGCGTACACGCTGATGCTGGTGCGGTCCGGCGGGATCGGGTTGCTCCTGCGCCAGCCGCCGCAGGAGTATTCGTAGAGGTCGACGCAGGCGTCGACCGTGCGGTCCATCGCCGCGGGGTCCAGCACGGGCGTGTAGGGCAGGCTCGGCTCTTCGGCGCGGGCCGGGGCCAGCAGAGCGGCGAGCAGCAGGGGCACGGTGATCATCATGGAAGGTCCCTCTCATTTGCGGCGACGGCGCGGACTTGGGCGGCGACGGCGGCCAGGCGCGTCTTCACGCCCGGCGCGCGCCGTTCCAGCAGCGGCAGAACTTTCGCGCGCACCCAGTTACGCGTGAACTTCGGGTCGCGGTTGCTGCGGTCCTCGCGCCAGCTCAGGCCGTGAACCTGCGCGTAGGCCAGGACTTCCTCGCGCGTCAGAGGCAGAAGCGGGCGGATCAGCTCCACGCCCGGCGCCAGCGCGCGCCGGGGAGCCATGCCCCCCAGCCCGCGCAGGCTGTCGCCGCGCAAAAGGTGCAGCAGAACCGTTTCGGCTTGATCGTCGAGCTGGTGGCCGACGGCCACCGCGTCAAAGCGCCCGCGTCGCGCGCGCGCCGAGAGCAGCCGGTAGCGCTCCGCGCGCGCCGCGTCCTCCAGGCCCCCGCCGC
>JAJXVH010000015.1 GCA_021782205.1 bacterium
CGCGGCGCCCGCGGCGGCCGCCGCGCCTGAAGCCGCCCCGGCCGCTGTCGCTTTAGACGCCGCGACTTCCGCGAACACCCCCGAGACCAAGCTCGCTCCCGCCGCGCAGGCCGCGGCCGCGGCTCCTCCCGCCGACGGCGCGACGGCCGAGGCCGGAGCCGCGTTCGACGGCGGTCGCCGGCTCAACATCCTGATGGCCGCGGCCGAATCCGTTCCTTTCATCAAAACCGGAGGCCTGGCCGACGTGGTCAACGACGTGTCGCGCGGCCTGGCCGAGCGCGGCCACCGCGTGACCTTGGTGATGCCCAAATACAAGTCGCTGAAGCTCGACGGCCTGCCGCTGACGAGGGCCGGACACATCTCGGTTCCGATGGACGGCGGACTGCACACCGCGACGCTGTGGACGACGCGGCACGCCGGCGTGGACGTGATCCTCATCGACCGCCCGGAGCTGTTCCAGAACACGAAAGGTCCTTACGACTCGGGCAGCGTCTATGGCGAGGACGCCAACGAACTGCGCTGGGCCTTCTACTCGCGCGCCGCGCTGGAGGCCGCGCGCGCCGTCGGTTTCCGCCCCGACGTCGTGCACGCGCACGACTGGCACGCGGCCCTGATCCCCGCCTACCTGAAGCGCGTCTACCAAGGCGACCCGTTCTTCGCGGACACCCGCTCGGTGGTCACCATCCACAACATCGCCTTTCAGGGGCACTACCCCGAAGACGCGGCGGCGCGCCTGGGCTTCAACCCGCGCGAGGCCGAGACGGGCGGAAGCCTCCGGCACAAAGACGGCATCAACTATCTGAAGGCCGGGCTGGCGAACGCGGACGCGATCACCACGGTCAGCCGGACCTATGCCCGCGAGATTCAGGACAGCCCCGCCTTCGGCATGGGGCTTGAGGACGTGCTGAAGGCGCGCGCGCGGGACCTCACCGGCATCGTCAACGGCGTGGACCCCGCGCTGTGGGGGCCGCAGGACGACGCGCTCATCGCGCGGCGCTACGGCGTCGACGACGCCGCGGCGGGCAAGGCCGCCAACAAGGCCGACCTCCAGCGCCGCATGGGCCTGAACGTCGATCCTGACGCGCCCATCTTCTCGGTCGCCTCGCGGCTGAGCCATCAAAAGGGCATCGACGTGGTGCTCGACGCGGTGAACCTGATCGTCGGCCGCGGCGGCCAGGTGGTGATCTCCGGGGCCGGCGATCCGGAGCTGGAACGGCGCGTGGCCGAGGTCGTGAAGTTCTACTCCTACTACGGCCGCGTGGCGTTCCACACCTTCGACGAGGCCTTCGTGCACGCGGTCTACGCCGCCTCCGATTTCCTGCTGATGCCCTCGCGCTTCGAGCCGTGCGGCTTGTCCCAGCTCATCGCCCAGCGCTTCGGCACCATCCCCATCGTCGCGCGCACCGGCGGCCTGGCCGACACGGTGACGGACCTGCGCGAAGATCCGGAGCGCGGCGACGGCCTGTTCATCCGCGAAGCCTGGGACGGCGGCATCTGGGCGACGATCGACGACGCCTACGCCGGCCACCGCAATCCCGAGGCGCTGGCCGCCGCGCGCCGCACCGCGATGAGCAAGGACTCCTCCTGGGGCCCGGCGCTGGACGAATACGAGGCGCTGTTCCGGCGCCTGGCCGGCGCGCGCTGACGCCGGAGCCCTCCGCCGCAAGCCGCCGCGGCGTTCGTGCTACAATCGCGACGTGAGCCTCCCGTCGTGGCGCGGACGCGTCATCTATTTCGCGATGATCGACCGTTTTCAGAACGGCGACCATGCCAACGACGACCAGGGCCGGGGCGAATATTCGCCGACCGACGACGATTCCTTCCAAGGCGGCGACCTGGCCGGCGTACGGCGCAAGCTGCCGTATCTCAAGCGCATGGGCTTCGACGCGCTGTGGCTGACGCCGCCGGTCTACAACCAGTGGATCAACCCGTACGTGCGCACGCGCGGCTATCACGGCTACTGGGCCTACGACTTCACGAAGATCGACCCGCATTTCGGCACGCTGGAGGACTACAAGTCCCTGGTGCGCGACGCTCATGCGCTCGGCATCCGCGTGATCCAAGACATCGTGGTCAACCACACCGGCAATTATTTCACCGTCTCGCCCGACGGCTACGACCCCGCGCGGCCGGAGCTGAATTGGACGCCCGCCCTCGGCGCCTATCCGCCCGCGCGCGGGCCGAAGGCGCCCAACGACCCGGTTTTCCGGATGAACGACCCGCGCGACCCCGAGCACAAGCGCGCCGCGGTCTACAACTTCACGCCGAACATCGCCGACTTCCGCGACCGCCGCCAGACGCTGACCTACGCGATGGGCGACCTCGACGACATCAACCTGGAAAGCCCGCTGGCCGTCGAGCGCATGAAGGAAATCTACCGCTATTGGATCAAGGAGGCCGGCGTCGACGGCCTGCGCGTGGACACGGTCTACTACACGCCCGAGGCGTTCTACGAGAAGTTTCTTTACGACGAGGACCCGCAAAGCCTCGGCGTCAAGCGCTTCGCCGAGCGCCGCGGCATCGAGGACTTCCTGGTCTTCGGCGAGGTCTGGAGCTACGACTACAAGGAGATCGGCCGCTACGTGCGCAAAGGCCGCGCCGAGCGCCTGGACTCCGCCGTGGACCTGCCGCTCAACGAGGCGCTGACCCAGGTCTTCTGCCGCAAGGCGCCGACCGAGCGCCTGCGCGCGGCCCTCGGCGCGCGCCGGCGCCACCCTGACCTGTGGGTGAACTTCCTGGATAATCACGACGTCGAACGCCTGCGCGCGCGCGCGGGCTGGCCGGCCGCGCGCCAGGCGCTGGTCGCGCTGTTCACCCTGCCCGGCCTGCCCTGCGTCTACTACGGCACCGAGGCCGAGTTCACGCGCGCGCGGCAAAACATGTTCGATGAACGCAGCTTCGACGAGAGCTCTCGCGCGTCGCGCCTCCTGCGCCGATTGATCCGCCTGCGCAAGAAATATCCGGCGCTGGCCGTCGGCCGCGTGGAAGTGGAGGCCGCCGCGCACGGCGCGGGCGTGCTGTCCTACGCGGTCGCGCACGAAGGCGAACGCTACCGCGCGGTCTTCAACACGGCGGATGAACGCGTGGCCTTCGACCTGGGCCCGGAGGCCCCGCCGCTTCAGACCTTGCTCGCCTCCTCGCGGCCCGAACGCCGCGGCGACGTCCTGTTGCTGCCGCCGGAGTCCTTCTTCGTCTTCCGCGCCGACGCGCGCGTTCCCGCCGCGTCCCGGCTTCTGCCGTTTTCGGCAGGCGCGCTCAAGGACGACGTGCGCGTCCGCTTCAAGCCCGCGGGCGCGGCGCGCGACCTCTATCTGATCTGCGACGGAGACTATGACCGCCGCATCCGCGTGCCCGATCCGTCGCGCGGGGAGTTTCGCCTGGGCGCGCGCGAGCTGGGCAATGGGCCGCACCGGCTCGCGCTTCTGGAGCGCGCGAAGTCCGGCGCGCTGAGCTTCGCCGGTGAGCGCGAGATCACGGTGCGCAACCCTTATCGCCTGCTCGTCGACGCGCCCGTGCCCGAGGACGGCAAGGGCGGCCCCGGCGGCGTCATCCGGCCGCCCGCGGAGGCCAGCTACGCGGGCCAGCTCTCGATGCGGCGCGTGCGCGCGCTGACCAGCGGCCGGGATCTGCGCCTGGAGCTGACGATGGCCAACGTCACCGACGAGTGGAACGCGCCGCACGGCTACGACCACGTCTATTTCCACGTGTTCTTCGATTTTCCCGGACGGCGCGGCCGAAGCTTTCTGCCCTTACTAGACCGCACGGAACCCGACTTCGAGTTCAACGCGGGCTTCCTGCTCTACGGCTGGGGCGCGCGCTCATTCAACGCCGCCGACTCCACGCCGACGTCCTACGGCTCGGCGTTGGCCGTCGACGTGGAACAGTCGGCCAGCCCCACACGCCGCACCGTGACGTTCACCTTCTCAAGCCGGCTGTTCGACTCCATACGTACGCCGGCGGGAACCAAGATCTTGATCACGACCTGGGACGGCTACCTCGGCGACCTGCGCCCCATCGAGCCGCGCAAGGCCGATTGGAGCTTCTGGGCCCCGGGCGCCAAGCCCGGGGAACTTTCTAAGATCTATGATCGCGCGCTGATCGCGCTCGAGCTCTAATGGAGATCGCCCCCGACGACGTCGTCGTGCTCGCCCTCGACCGCGGCCCCGCGCCCGACCGCGCGTACTTCGCCGCGACCGGCGCGGAGCTGGCCGCCGGCGCCGCGCCGCGGCGTTTGACGGACGCGGACGCGCTTGCCGCGTCCGGGCGCGTGCTGGTCGCGCTGGCGCCGACGCTCACGTACGCCGAGGGCATGCACGGCGGCGCCGCGGAGCGTTCCCCGGAGGATCGCCGCCTGGTGCGCGCGCTACAGCACCGTTTTTCCGGACGCGTGTCCTGCGTGCGCATCGGCGTGGACGGCGCCGCGCCCGCCGCCGAGGCCGCGCCCCCGCGCGGACTCTTCGAGTTCCGGCCCGCGATGCTGCGCCGCGCGCCGGAGCTTCTGCGCGAGTGCTGGACCGTCCCCAACCGCCAGGACTACCTCTACCTGGCCACCAAGACCTTCGGCCTGAATCTCATCGTGCGCCTGGCCTTCGCCGGAAAAGCGGTGATGAAGGGCGAACTGCCGCTGATGCGCGCGGTCATTTCCACCAGTTGGTACCAGATCCAGGACACCGTCTTCACCGTGTTCGGCCAGACCTACATGAAGTTCGTGGGCCGCATGACCGGGATGCTCCGCGTCGGTCGCGCCTCTCTGGGCGACTTCGCCTTCGTCTACGTCCAGCTCTGTCTGTTTGAGTTTCTCAATCGCCTGGCGCTCGGGCCTCTGGGCGAGAACCCGTTGGTCTACACGCGCGTCGGCCTGACCCTCATCTTCGTCAATATATTGCAGGGCATGATCTCCGGCGGCCCGCTGGTCCCCGCCATCAACAAGATGCGCCGCTGCGGAGCCATCAGCCACCCGACGATGATGCACCTCTATCAACTGTCCAGCCTGACGCTCCAGTTCGGCCTGTTCGCGAGCTTCGGCTACCAGCGCGTCTACTTCCTGCTCACCTCCGCGACCTTGGCGCTGTCCTGGGGCGCCTACGCGGTTTTCTCCTTCTTCTACCAGGACGTCCCCGCCCCCGCCGCCGACCCCGCGCTGGCCGCGCGCCTAGGCGCGCTGGCCGCGAAAGCCTAGCCGCGGCTCTTTTCGCGAACGACGTCCATCACCCGCGCCGCGTCCGCGCCGGCCAGGACGCGGTCGCACGTCGGGTAAAGAATTCGCTCTTCCTTCATGTTGTGCCCGCCAAGAACTTCCAGCATCGCGGCGACGCAACGCTTCGCGCCCGGCCCGTCTCCCGCGTGAAGCCGTTCGAGCGCATCCCGCTTCTCCTTGCGGATGAGCGCGTGCTCTTCCAGCATGACGGCGATAGGTCCATGGGCCAGCGGGGGTGCTAGGCGCGCCGCCGCCGGGAACAAGATCTCTTCTTCCCAGACGATGTGACGCTCAAGCCTCCGGTCAAACTCCGAAAACAGAGGCAGCGCCTCCTTGGGCCGGTTGAAGTCGACGGCCGCCAGCAGCGCGTCGATCTCATCGTGGTCGTTTTTGAAAAAATCGGCAATCACTCCGTCGCTCATCGCTTTTTCTCCTTTGGAACTCGATTCTCACGACTCGGTGGCCGGTCTCGTCCAGCGCGCGTCGGGACGCACGACGTGGCGCAGCGCCAAGCCGAGATTCCAGGCATAGCTCGCGGCCGCCGTAAATAGGCAGCAACCCGCCGCGCGCACCAGGCCGCCGCGCTCCAACCACAAGCCCGCCGCACCCAACGGCGCGGCGACGGCCAGCGCGAAGACTTCGAACCAGGCCAGACCGCGGCTGGTCAGATCATCAATCTTGGGGACCTGAATGGGCGGCGTCCAATCGCGCGGGCTGTAGACGTGCAGCCAGACTAAAAATGGCGCGATCTTATGGACTTGGGCCAGGATCATGGGCGTGATACAGCCCACCAGCGCCGCCCAAACGTAGGCCGCGCGCGCCGGCCCCGCGTCGGTAAAGCGCCCGAACGCCAGCCCCAGGCCGAAAGCCGCCCACAAGACGCCGCCGGCAAAAGAGAGCAAGGTAAACGCCAAGGACGGTTCGAATGTCGCCCCGCCGCGGAACAGCGGCCCCAGTTGTAGCGCATACAGCACAAAACCCGCCGCGATCAGGCACGCCCAGAGCGGCATCAGGCGCCGGCCGAAGAACAGCCCGTCCAGGGCCAGCCCTGCCAGGCCCGCCTGCGTCAAAACAAAGCTCGCGCGTCCCGCCCAACGCCCGCGAATTTGGCTCAAGGCCACCCAGGGGATCAGCCGCTGGCCCGCGCCGTAGATCGCCGTCGCCGTGAAGCCGACCAGCGCCATGTGCACGTGCGCGATCAGAACGCCCTGGGGATCATGAAACAAAAGCCCGCGCTCGCGGTCGTAGGCCAGAAGCACGCCGGCCGCCGCCAGCGCGGCCAGCCAGCCCAGCGCCGCGGCGAAATGCCGCCACGTCGCGTCGCGCTTTCGCGCGCGCGCGTGCGTGACGGCCAAGGCGAAGAGCTCAAGAGAGATTCCGCCCGCGGCGGCCAGCGCCGCAATCCAGTAGCGTTCGACTCCGCTCCACAAGGCGCCCACGTACGCCGTCGCGCCGAGCGCGAACAGCCACCAGCCGGCCGCCGCGGCCCTGGGGAACGCCAGCGGCGTCTCGCCGTGCGTCGGCAGCATCTGGCACCAGGCGCCCAGGATGGTCTGCGCGACCCAGCCCAACGTCAGGACGTGCACGAGTCCGAGGGCCAAGCGCGCGTCGAAATCGAAGCCGACCAGGTCCGCGCCGCGCCAGGCGACGCCGCCCGCGAAAACCAGCAGCGCCGCGGCCGCCAGCGCGAAGTGACGCAACGGCAGCCACAGAGGCGGCGCCGTGCGCAAAAACGGCCCGCTGCCGCGAAACGCCGCCGGAGCGGGAGCCTCGCCGCTCACCCCGGACCGCCTTGCGCCGCCGCGCGCAATTCGGTCAACAGCGCCTCTGGGTCCACGCCGTGCGCGCGCGCGGCCATCCCCACCGGATGCACGCCGCCGCAGCACAGGTCCAGGCCGCGCGCGACCAGCACCGCGCGAGTTTTCGGCCAGCGCTCCAGGGTCTCCAGGACGGTCAACTCCAGCGTCGGCGACTTATTTTCATTTACCATGGGTTATACCTCAGCAAAGCGGCGCAAAACACGATGGCGAGCATCACCAGCGCGTTGATCTTGCCCCAGAAGGCCGCGCGCCGCGCCAGCGCCGCGCGCGCCGGCGGCGCCAGCTTGCCGCGCGTGAGCGCCGGGCCCCAGAACAGCGAATGGATCAGGCTCAGCGCGACCATGAGCGCGACGAGCGCCAGCTTGACGGCCAGAATGCGGCCGAACGGCCCCCAAAAGACATCGGGCGTGGCGCGCAGCCCCCACAATTTCCAAAGGCCCGTCGACAGCAGAACCGCCCAGGTTCCCCACTGAACCGCGCTCAACCGGCGTCCCAGCGCCTCATAAACCGACGCGCGCTCCTCCGCGGACAGCTTCGCGCTCAGGACCGGATGCACGACCACGGACGTGAACAAAGTCCCGCCGACCCAGAGGATCGCCGCGGTCAGGTGCAGCCAGTGAACCGTCGCGTCGGCCCAGGACATCTTATTTCACCGCCCGGCCGCCGGGCGCGCGCCGCCGCGGCGACAAGTCGGCGAGAGTCAGAGACGACATCGCCCCGCGCAGTTCCGCCTCCGCGGCGACTCCCGCCGTGTGCAGCGCGCAGACGGCGCCGCCGCACGGTCGGTCTTCGATCAGGCAGCGGCCTCTCCGCCGTCCGGTCGGCTCCAGAGCGTCCAGCACGGCCGCCAGGCTCGTCGCTTCCGGCGCGCGCGCCAACCGATAGCCGCCGCCGGGTCCGCGCCGGGATTGGAGCACGCCGACCCGGGCCAGACGTTGGAATATTTTGGACAGGGCGGCCTGCGGCAGGCCGTGGCGCCGAGCGACGTCACCGGCGCGGCGCGTGCGCGTCATCATCTCAGAGAGAGCCTGAAGCGCGTGACGCACAGACGTCGATAGACTCGAAATCCGGATTTTATTATCCGGAATTCGGCCGCACAAAACCCGCGCTCGCTTCGTCACGCCTAACGGCGTAGCAACGTTTCCGCCGCGGCGTCAGCGCGTCCAGCGCCAGCCGCTGATCTCCGGCAGATCCTCGCCGCGCTCGGCGATGTAGGCCTTGTTGGCCGAGAGCTTCTCACCCCACGCGCGGCGGTGCGCGTCGACGCGCGTGGAGAAGCGCGGGACGCGCTCCAGGGCGTCGATGGCCAGGCGGTAGCGGTCCATGTCGTTGCGCGCGGCCATGTCGAACGGCGTCGTCGTGGAGCCTTCCTCCTTGTAGCCGCGCACGTGGATATTCGCGCTGTTGGGGCGACGGTAGGTCAGGCGGTGGATCAGCCATGGATAGCCGTGGAAGGCGAAGACCACGGGCTTGTCGCGCGTGAAGAGATCCAGGAATGCCTCGTCGGACAATCCGTGCGGGTGCTCCTCGCGCGGCTGGAGCTTCATCAGGTCGACGACGTTGACCACGCGCAGCTTGATGTCCGGCTCGGCGGCGCGCAGCAAGGACGCCGCGGCCAGAATCTCAAGCGTGGGCACGTCGCCGCAGCAGGCCAGGACCACGTCGGGCTCGCCGGGGTCTCCGGCGAAATCCCAGACGCCGGCCCCGGCCGCGCAGTGCGCGGCGGCCTGGTCCATGGTCAGCCACTGCGGCGCGGGCTGCTTGCCGGCCACCACCACGTTGACGTAGCCGCGGCTGCGCAGGCAGTGGTCGGTCACCGACAGCAAGGTGTTCTGGTCCGGCGGCAGATACACGCGCACCACCTCGGCCTTCTTGTTGACGACGTGGTCGAGAAAGCCGGGATCCTGGTGCGAGAAACCGTTGTGGTCCTGGCGCCAGACGTGGGAGCTGAGCAGATAATTGAGCGAGGCGATGGGCTTGCGCCAGGGCAGGCCGCGCGTGACCTTCAGCCACTTCGCGTGCTGGTTGAACATGGAGTCCACGATGTGGATGAACGCCTCGTAGCAGTTGAAGAAGCCGTGGCGGCCGGTGAGCAGGTAGCCTTCCAGCCAGCCCTGGCACATGTGCTCGCTCAAGACCTCCATGACGCGGCCGTCGTGAGAGACGGCCTCGTCGCCGGGCAGGATTTCCGCCATCAGGCAGCGCGCGTCGGCCTCGAAAACCGCGTTCCAGCGATTAGAAGCCGTCTCATCGGGTCCGAACACGCGAAAGTTGCGACGGTTGGCCTTGAGCACGTCGCGCAAAAAGCGGCCCTGCGCGCGCGTGGCCTCGGAGTCCTCGGCTCCCGGACGCGGCACGTCGACCGCGTACGCGCGATAGTCCGGCAGGCGCAGGTCGCGCAGGCGCAAGCCGCCGTTGGCGCGCGTGCTGGCGCTCATGCGCCGCGCGCCCTTGGGCGCCAGCGCGGCCAATTCCGCGCGCAGGCGTCCGCGCGCGTCGAAGAGCTCCCCAGGCCGGTAGCCTTTCATCCAGGACTCAAGCATCGTCAGATGCTCGGGCTTGTCCATGTCGCCCATCGGCACCTGATGGGCGCGAAACGTACCCTCGACCGGACGGCCGTCGACGACCTTCGGCCCCGTCCAGCCCTTCGGCGTGCGCAGGACGATCATCGGCCAGGCCGGGCGCGTGGAGCGCGCGTGCCGCGCGCGCGCGGCGCGCTGAATATGCGCGATCTTGTCGGCGCACGCGTCCAGCGCGGCGGCCATGCGCTGGTGCACGCGCGCGGGCACGTCGCCGGAGACGATCACCGGGTCGTAGCCGTAGCCGCGCAGGAGGGAGAGCAGTTCATTCTCGGGGATGCGCGCCAGCACCGTGGGTCCGGCGATCTTGTAGCCGTTGAGCGCGAGAATGGGCAGCACCGCGCCGTCGCGCCGCGGGTTGAGAAATTTATTGGAGTGCCAACTCGCCGCCAGCGGGCCCGTCTCCGCCTCGCCGTCGCCGATCACGCACACCGCCAGCAAGTCGGGATCGTCGAAGACCGCGCCGTAGGCGTGCGCCAGCGCGTAGCCCAGCTCCCCGCCTTCGTGGATGGAGCCCGGCGTCTCCGGCGCCACGTGGCTGGGAATGCCGCCCGGAAACGAGAACTGCTTGAAGAGCCGCCGCAGGCCGTCCTCGTCGCGCGTGATGTGCGGATAGATCTCGCTGTAGGTGCCTTCCAGGTAGGCGTTGGCGACGGCCGCGGGGCCGCCGTGGCCAGGTCCCGCGATAAACAGCGCGTCCAAGCCGCGCGCGCGGATCAGCCGGTTGACGTGCGCGTAGACCAGGTTCAGGCCCGGCGTCGTGCCCCAGTGGCCCAGCAGGCGCGGCTTGACGTGCGCGCGCTCCAGCGGAACCTTGAGCAGCGGGTTGTCGAGCAGATAAATCTGACCGACCGACAAATAGTTGGCCGCTCGCCAGTACGCGTCGAGTCGCGATAGTTCCGCGGCGGACAGGGGCTTGCGCGAGGGGGTTTTCATAGTGGTTTCAATCTAGCAAAACAGCGGACATCAAACTCCAAGCAACACGGCGGCCGCGGCGCGCGCGGCCGAGACGTTGCGAACATCACAAATGCCGTACGCCGGGCTCGAAGGAGGACACGGCCATGACCACCGCGACGCTCGAAAAAACTTCCAAACCGTCCATACGCACCCAGCTGTCGGTCGACTTTCCGCGCCAATACCAGACGATTATCGGTTCGGATTACACGTTCCGCATCAGCGCCCCCGAGAACGCCCGCTCCGTCGAGATCGCCATCGACCAAGGCGCCTGGCGGACCTGCCGCCCGGCCGTCGGCTATTGGTGGAGCGACTGGTCGGGCTACGATGACGGCGAGCACGAGGTCGTCGCCCGCCTGGTCACCGCCGAAGGCTGCACGGTCAGCGCGGAGCCGCACGAGTTCGTCGTGCGGCGCGACGCGCAGTTCGCGTAGCTTGTCCAGGCACGGACGCCTACGGTGCCTTGCGTATGTTCGCGCGGAGAGCGGCAAGCCTGTCCTGGAAACCGGCGGCGTCGCCGAAATCCAGGAAATCCCGGTAGCGCTCATGCGCGCCGGCCCGGGAGCGCGCGTTCTTGATCGGACAGAAATACTGCTCGGTGCGCGCGGCGACCTCGCGCGCGTAGGCGACCACCCCGTTGGCGTAGGCGCAATAGTCGCAATTGAGCCGTTCGATCCAGTTCAGGTAGCGCAGTCCACCGCGATCACAGACGATGAAGAGCGCGCGCTCCGCCTTCGCGATTCCGTAGATGGGAAAGCAGACCGCCTGATAGAGCGTCACCCACGCGTCGAGCGCCGCCAGCGGCACGATCAGCGAGTAGATCACCGGCGCGACCAGCAGACTGAGAGGCGGCGCGCTCCACAAAAAAGCGAGGACTCCCTGTCGCAGCGCGTCGTGCAACGCGGCGGTCTCGCTTTCGAAAGCGATTCGGCCTTTCTCGACGCGGTATCGGAAGCGACGCCGGCTCCGCGCGACCTCGACTTCCAGTTCGCGCTCCAGTTCCCGTTCAAGTTCGGCGATGCGCGCCGCGATGCCGGCAAGAGTCGAATTCATGGGCAGCCTCCGCGCGTCCCGGCGTCCGTTCCCAGGCAACGCGCCGGCCGCGCGCGGCGCTCGGGTCCGACGCGGGAAAGAATCCTTTCGCGCCGCGCGGCATCCATACAAAGAGGTCCCCCGGAGGCCACGCCATGACCGAAAAACGCTCTATTGCCCGCGCTTCGCGGCCGTCCGCCGCTGCGCGCTTTCCGCCGCGGCGCATACTCGCCGCGACCGATCTGGGGCCGTCGTCGGCGGCGGCCCTGCGCGCCGTCAAAATTTGGGCCGCTCTCTTCGGCGCGGAGGTCACGGTGCTCCACGCCCAGCATTTCGACGCTCCCGCCTACTTCACCTCCGAGCAGACACGCACGCTGGCGCGGGAAATGAAGGCGGCGCGCGCGCGCGCGGCCGCCGCGCTGGCGGGCGACGCCGCTAAAATATTGGGCGCGCCGCCCCGCGCGCTTGTCGTCGAGAAGCCGCCCGTCGACGCCGTGCTGAGCGCGGCCCAGGATTGGGACGCGGATCTGATCGCCCTGGGCACGCACGGACGCCGCGGCGCCGCGCGCCTCTGGCTGGGCTCGGTGGCCGAGGGAGTCCTGCGCCGCAGCGACAGGCCCGTCTTGGCCGTCGGCCCCGCCGCCGAGACGAAGCCGATGCGGCGAATCCTGTGCCCCGTGGGCGAGGGCGCGACCGGGGCCGCAGCCCTCGCGTACGCCGCGGCCCTGGCGCGGGCGCTGGACGCCAAGCTCCTGCTGCTTCACGCCGCGGGCAAAAAGCCCGACGCGGCCGATTGTCCCTGGGACCGCACGGAGTTGGGCCGCCTGTGCGAAATCGAGGAGATCGGCGTCGCGGCCGACCCGGCGGGCGCCGTCCTGCGCGCCGCGCGCGACCGGCGCGCGGACCTGGTGGTCATGGGCGCGCGCCGGTCACAGTCCGCGTTCGGACCCCTGTTCAGTTCCACGACGGAGCGGGTCATGCGCCTGCTCGGCGCTCCGCTCCTCGTCATTCCCGGTCCCGAGGCATGACGCCGCCTTCGCGCCCGCGCCGAGGCCGCGTCCGGACTTTCGTCAGCGCCGGCCGTCCATGTAGTCCGCGGCATCCTCCCGCTCCAGCGCCAGTTCGCGCTCCAGGCGCTTGACCCGCGCGTCGACGCGCCGCGCGAGCGCCCGCGCCCGGGAACGGCCGGCCGCGTGCGCGTAGCGCGGCCATATGTCCTGCTCCTCGGTTTCGAAATGCCGCCTCAGCCGCGCGGCCAGTTCCCGCGCCCGCGAAGAAAAATGCTCCCACGATCCGGAAGACTCCTCGAGCATGCCGCGGACCTCGTCGCGCAGCACGCCGACCTCCGCGTGCTCGCGTCTCAGTTCCGCCGCGGCCTGCGCTGTTGCCGCGTCGGAAGGGTCCGGCGGATCGGCGAAGGCCTCCGCCTCGATTTCCTCGTGGCGCTCCAGCGCGGTCAGAAGAACCAGGAGGTCGACCCGGGCGTCCGCGCGGCCTTCCTCCTCCACGCGGGACAGCGCCCGCTCGATGCGATCGATCATGCGCAGAAACACGCGATGCTCCCGCGCCAACGCCGCGACCACGCTCATAACGCCCCCCGCGACCGCAGATTCTCGTGGAATTCAATATGCTTTTGCACATCTGCGAGCAACCGCGACAAGGCGCCGCGCACCGCATACACATGTCGGCCGTCGCAGAGACCGGCCAGGACGCGCAGCAAACGTTCTTCGTTTTCGATCATTTCGCTCTGGCGCTCCAGCGCGACCGCATTTTTCGCGTCGCCCGCGGACGCCAGCGTGCGCGCCAGCGCGCCGTCCTTTTTTCCGTGGCGGCGCAAGGCTTCGCGCAGCCGCCCTTCCCGGGCGCACAGGCTGCGCACGTTCACCCGTGCCTGATCGTCCCAACCCGCGCCTGCAGCGCGCCCCATAAGCGCGAATAGCCGAACCAGCCGCGCGCGCACCTCCGTCAGTCCATTCGCGTCGACGCGAGTCGCCATGGTGCCACCTCCGGACCCGTCAAGGGACAATGGCGCAACGGAAGCGCCTGGGTTACATTTGGCATTTTCATTGCGTTCATAATCCACGCCATGCGGAGAACGACCATGTTTCACTTTCCCCCGCGCCGCATTCTCGTCGCCGTCGACTTTTCCAACGCTTCCGCGCACGCCCTGCGGGCGGCTAAATTGCTGGCGAAAAGCTTTCATGCGTCCTTGGAAGCCGCCTACTGCGAAGCGCCTCTCTCCGCCGAACTTTTCGCCTACGGGCCCTACGCGGAAGACCGCGAGAGCCTGCACCGCACCGTCCGCAGCCTGCGCCTGCGCGTGACCGGCGACCTGCCGCTACACGCCGGCTACGGCGAGCCCGCGACGCTGATCTCGCGCGTCGCGCGCCGGCGCGGCGCGGACCTCGTCGTCGTGGGCACGCACGGCCGGCGCGGGCTCATGCGGGCGTTGCTCGGCTCCGTGGCCGAATCCGTCATCCGCGAGTCTCCGGTGCCCGTGCTCGTGGTGCGCAAGGATTTCCGTCTTCCGCGCCGCGTACTCGCGCCGATCGCCGAGGACCGCGATGCCGCGCGCGGACTGCTTGCGGCGGGTCTGGTCGCGCGCGCGTTCAAAGCCCGCCTCGACGTCCTGCACGTCGTCGAGGATCCCATTTTCGGCGCGAACCCGGAACGCCTGCTGTCCGCCCGCCTGCGCCGCTTGCCGCCCGGAGTGCGCCGCGACACGCGTCCGACGGCGGAGGTCAAGCTCGGACAGCCTGTTCCTGCGATCTTACGGGCGACGCGCGGCCGCGACCTGATGGTTCTGCTCGCGCGCTCGAAATCGCTGCTCGGCGACATGGTCCTGGGTACCACGGCCGAGCGCTTGGCGCGCTTCTCGCCCATACCGGTCCTCGCGATTGCCGCCGCAGCCGCGGGAGGCGGCCGTGGGTGAGAACGCGGCGTCGCTCCTGCCTCTCTTCGACCAGCTTGCCGACGGAGTGTGCCTGTCCGACGACAACGGCCGGATACTCTATCTCAACCCGCCCGCCGAGCGGCTGCTGGGCGTCGGCCTCGACCAGGTCGGCTCGACGTCGCTCTGCGACCTGCTCTGCGCGCGGCTGATCCGGGAAGACGGATCCGACTGCGCCAGCGGATGCGCGATGAAGCGGGCCGTCGGCGGCGAGACGGCGGCGACGTTCCGCGGCCGCTACGGCACCAAGCCGTTCTTCTCCTGGCACGATGACGCGATCTCCCGCGTCGACGAGCGAAAAAGCCTGCGCGTGCGCTGCCTGAAGACCACGACGGCCTGGCTTGACCGCGCGCACCCGGGCAAGAGGCTGACCCTTATCGAGGACGCCACGGCTCAGGAAAGGCTGGACATGGAACGCGCGGACTGGCGCCACATGATCGCGCACGACCTGCGCAATCCGCTGACGAGCATCCAAGCCGTGCTGGCGTCCCTGCAGGACGACGCGCAGGGCGGCGCGCCGGTGACGCTCGATGCCGAGGCCCTGCGCATCGGCGTGTCGAACTGCGGACGCATGGCCGAACTCCTCGATCTCTACCTGGACGTCGCCAAGCTCGACGCGGGACTGATGCCGGTCGAGGCTCGGGAGCTCGACGGCGCGCAGGTCGCCGAGCGTTGCGCGGCGCAGCAGGCGCCGCTGGCGCGCGCGCGCGCAGTGACGCTGGTCGTGCGCACGGAAGACGGTGCGCGCGTGCTGGCCGACGAAGCGCTGCTGGAGCGCGTCCTGCAGAATCTCCTCGACAACGCCGTCAAATACGCTCCGGAAGGCGGCCGCGTGGAGCTCGCTCTGGACGCGGCGTCGCCGGACTTCGTCCTTTTTCACGTGACGGACAACGGCCCCGGCATACCGGAAGAAGAGCTTCCGCTTCTCTTCGACCGCTACCACCAGGCGCGGGCGCGGCGGGAAGGGCGGACCAAGGGCACGGGACTGGGCTTGGCCTTCTGCCGCCGCGCGCTGTCGGCGATGAACGGAGACATCCGCGTGGAGTCCGCGCCGGGCCAGGGTAGCCGCTTCACCGTTTTTCTCCCCAAGGCCGCCGCGGGGGAGCCCTCATGAGCGCCGGCGATATCGTCGCCTCGCTGGACCTGACGGCGGCGACACCCCCTTCAAAAAATGGGCTGCAGACTTGACCCTGTTAGCGTCAAAAGATAAATTCACACGGTCCGGGAGCACGGCACGCTGAAGTATACTCGGACGAATCGTTGCGTGACACGGATCGACCGCTCGCTGTACGCGACGGCAAGCCCGCACCCAAAAGGAGATCATTCATGAGCCTAACTCGTCATAACGCCGCCCGGGGCGCGTTTGTCGCCGCCGCCCTGGCCGCAGCGTGGATCGCGCCGCCCGCGGTCAGCCGCCTCATGCACCGCTGTCCCGTCCGGCCCGACGGCGTCGATCAAGCCGAGGCCCTGCCGTCCTTCGCCCGCAAGTACAAGATGTCCTGCAATCAGTGCCACTCCGGCTACCCGGTGCTCAACGCCTACGGCCGCCAGTTCAAGATGAACGGCTTCGTGCGCGACCGCTCCGGCGACGAGGGCGTGCTCAAGAGCCAGGACGGCAGCCTGTGGACCGAGGCGATGACGCCGTGGGCGGTGATCGTGCGCTCGCGCCCCATCGATAACGGCCGCGGCAACATGTCCAGCCAGGGCGCGCAGATGGGCGGGACGTCCGCGCCGAACCCGAACGGCTTCCAGATGCAGCCGCTCAATGACGTCGACGCCTTCATCGCCGGCGGAGACGTGGCGCGCCACATCTCCTACCTGGGCGAGGTGGACGCCAATCAGTCCAACGGGTTCACCCCCGGCATGGGCGACATCCGCCTGGGCTGGCACCCGGTCACCTGGATGAACGTGATCATGGCGCGGCGAAACTTCTTCGCCGACGACCCTTATCAGACCATCGCCTCCAACGAGTCGCCGACCATCTCCAACCGCGCGACCGACCTGCTGATGCAGGGCCAAAACTCGCTCAGCGACAACACGATGCTGACCATGCAGCAGCTCATCGGCGTCAACGGCCAGGTCCCGCTGAAGGGAGACTCGTTCCTCTACTACGCCGCGGGCGCCTCCAAGGACAGCGACCACGGCGTGCAGGGAAGCGACCCGACCAACGGCAACATCCGCCTGGCGCTCGACAACGGCAACGGCATCATGATCGGAACCTTCGGATCCTATGGATCGGAGCGTACGACCAACGCCGGCGGCTTGGCCGACAGCAACTTGGTCAGCGGAATTCCCGCCGTGGGCAACGGCACGGAACTCGTGCAGTTCCAGCGCGGCGGCTTCGACGCGTTGTGGGAGTACAACGGCTTCGCCGCGCGCGGGGCCTTCCTGTACAGCCACGACTACGACAGCGTCTACCAGCTCAACGACACCAACAAGGCGGCGTACGCCGAGCTTGCCTACTACTATAAGCGCGGCAACTCGTCCACGCCGTTCCTGGTGCCGCTGGTGCGCGAGAACTGGCTGACGACCTACAACGGCACTCAGCAGTTCAACTACGTGACGGCCCAGTTGGCGCACTACTTCGCGCCCAACCTCAAGGGCTTCATCGAGTACTCGGTGGACACAAAGCGCGACTACCAGAATAGCAATGTGCTCTACCAGCCGACGCTGGCCGCCAACGGAGCGACGCTCGCGCCGCTGGGCGACCGCGTGTCGGTGCAGTTCGAAGTCGGCTTCTAACTCGTCGTCCGTTCGTCAGACGGCCGGGCGCGTCGTCGGCGCCCGGCCGTCGTGCGTACCGTGGACCCGATCCACGAGCCTCCAGGACCACTTGCAAGGTCCGTCCGTCCAGGCTACGCTAAGTCGTATGGCCTACGAACCGATGGTCGGCCTCGCGGCCCTCGCCGCTCTGTTGGCCGCCGCCTGCACGGCGCTTGCCCGGCAGACGTCACGGCTTCGGCACGAAGTCGAGGCGCTGGGGCGCGCGCTGATCGCGGAGAAGAACCGTCCGCCTCCGGAGCCGCCGCCCCGGCTTTATCAATCCCGCCAAACCGCATTCGCACTGCTGTGGTTCCCTGAACTCGTCGTGGACGAGAAAAGGAAAATGATCATCTCGGTCGCAGCCGGAGTGCCGCATTGCGCGAAATGTCTGCGCCCGATGAAGCTCGCCGGCGGCGTCGTCGACGGCCGATCCGCCGAGGAGTGGATTTGCGCGACCTGCGGCGACCGCCGCGCGAACACCGCGGCCGATTTCACCGTCGCCGAAGCGATCGCGTCGGAAGCCGTGCGCGAGTTCCTCGCGCTGCACGAGGACTACCGGCCGGGGCCGGGACTTAAGTCGGACCAGCCCAAACCAAGCTGAGCGGCCGCGGCTCAGCGCGAGCGCAGGAGATCGAGGGCGGAGATCACGCCCAACGCGCACCCGTCGCGCGTCACCAGCACGCGCTGGACGCGGCGGCGCAACATGTGCCGCTCGACTTCCTCGAGCGACATGTCCTCGGGGACCAGAACGAGGAGGCGCGACATGAGCTGGCCGACGCGCGCGGCCGGACGCGTCTGCCCCGGGTCGCGGTCCGGCTCGGCGTAGAAGTCCGCGGCGCGTTGGGAACGCTCGCGCAGATAGGCGGCCAGGTCCGCCTGCGACAACACGCCGGTTAGTCGCCCTTCGGTGTCCACGACCGGAGCGCCCGCCTGCCCGCCGTCGAACAGGCTTTTGGCCGCGGTCCAAGCGTCATCGGACTCGCGCAGGACGAGCGCCAGCGGGCGCATCGCGTCACGCGCCGTGGCCGTCCGTCGCGGCGCGGATTCAGGATTCAGAAAGCACTCCGGACTCACGCGTCAACGCATGCCGCACCGCGTTGACCGTGCGTCGCGAGATGTCGATGCCGCGCTCCACTTTAAAGCGCCGCGCGAAATCCGCGTCGGTATTGTCGGGATTTTCTCGCAGCCAGCCAGAAAGAAGCTCCTTGAGAACCCGGCGCTGCCCCGGCACGAAAGAAATCATCGGGACTTCCGGCCCCCAAGGCAGACGCAGCGTACGTCGCGCCAGCGCGCGGCTGACGGTGCTCGGCGCCAGGTCCAGGCGGCGAGCCAGAAGGCGAAGACTGACCGGGCGTAGGTCGGCATAATCGCGGCTACGCAGAAAATCAGACTGGATCGCCGAAAACGACTCAAGAATCCGGAATATCGTGCTCTGGCGAAGGTTCAGTGTTTCCAAACGCTTGAGCAGATGGCGCAACCGCCGCCGCTCCGGCCCGGTCAGGTTGCCGGAGGATTTCCAAGATTCGATGTCATCGTAACGGACTTGGTAGAGTCCGCGCGCCCAATACGGCGAGGCGAACTCGAAGACAATCTTATCGTCCTCAAGAGCAAGCCGCGCCAGGCACGCCGCGCCGGGCTGAGTCGGAGCGACGCGCGGGGCGCCGGCGAATTCAGCTTGAGCGCCGATCTCCAAAAGCAGATCGTTGACGCGCGCGACCTCGCTTTCGCTGAGACCCGTGCGCTGAGCAATCTCGGGCAAAGTCGCGGGCTCGTCGCCGTGCAAGAAGTAGCGCTCGAAGGAAGCGCGACCCATGCGGCGAATCAGGGGCAAGACGTCGCGGCGCGCGTCAAGACTGCCTTCCACGTCCACGCGCTGGCTGGCGCCGATGCGCGATTCGTCGACGCCGTAAAAGCTCGACGACAGCCGGCCGCCGGGCCAGCGCCGCCGCCGGATGGCCGACGGCAGTCCATCAGCGCCATAGTGAAGGCGCCGAAACAACGGATCTTTTTCGACGCGTTCGATCTCGCGCGCGAATTCGCGCTCCGGCATCTCGATCCAGTCCGCCATGCGTAGGCGTCCCAAAACCGCCAGCTTCTGCTGTGCGCGAACGCCCATTTCTTGTCGCATTTTATTCTTGGTCTTGCTTTCCCGAAGCGCTACAATAATCCTGCGAACCCCACCCTTATCCTAGCAACGTTATGACCACCACAGCGACAAGCTCTTCTCCGCAGGATGAGCATGCCCTAGCCCTGACTCTCTACCAGGCATTCCTTCGCTCCAACGATGTCATGTTCTACTGCGACCGCGACGGCGTCATCCGCGACGTCAATGAAGCCTTCGTGCGTCACTATGGCTGGTCGCGCGAAGAAGCGATCGGGCAGAACCCCCGCCTGATCCGATCCCAACGCACCACCGATGAGACGTACAAAGAAATGTGGGGCCGCATCCTCGATCCAAATGCTGGCTTCTGGCGCGGCGAGTTGGTCAACCGCGCGCGCGACGGCCGCGAAGTACCGATCGTCTTGACGATCACGGCCGTGCGCGACGAGCGCGGCGAGATCGTCGGCTACATCTCCAACGGCGTCGAGGTCGGCGAGTTGCGCCACCTCCAGGAGCGCGTCGCGCAGGCGGAAGCGCTTGCGCAGCTCGGACAGATGGCGGCGGTCGTCGCTCACGAAATCCGCAATCCGCTCGGCTCGATTACCTTGGCCGCGCGCCAGCTCGCCAACAAGAACCTGCCGCGCGAAGACCGCGCACTCGTGCTCCAGATCCTGCGCGATGAAGGCCGCCGTCTCAATGAGACGCTGACGAACTTCCTGGCCTACGCCCGCCCCCGCGGACTGCGTCTGGAGCGCGCCGATCTCAACGTTCTGGTCGGCGACGTCGCCCGCGTCGTAGCCGAAGGGCAGCCGGACGTGCACATCGAAACCGCGCTCGACGCGGGGCTTGCGCCGTTCCAACTCGATTCCGACCAGGTCCGCCAAATCGTCTGGAACCTGGCGCTCAACGCCGCCCAGGCGGTCGCCGGCCAAGGCCGTGTTCGCCTCTCGACAGGACGCCGCGAGGGCTTCGCCCTCTTGCGCGTCGAAGACGACGGCCCGGGCATCGCTGAATCGGCTCGGGAAGAATTGTTCCAACCGTTCAAAACCACGAAGTCGCAAGGCACCGGCCTGGGCCTGGCGATCGCCGACCGTATCGCCCGCGCGCATGGCGGACGCATCGAGGTCGCTACGTCCGACATGGGCGGCGCCACGTTCGTGCTCCTGTTGCCGACGGCCCAGGCCTGATTATGGATGAAAAAAAGATACTTCTCGTCGAGGATGACGGCGCTCAGTCGGCTCTCCTGGCGCTGGAGCTTAAGCGCCTTGGCTTCCGCGTCGAAACGGCGCGAGAAGCGCCGGCCGCTTGTGCGCGCGTCGAAAAGGAACTCTTCGACGCGGTCGTCACCGATCTGCGCTTGGGTGCCGGAGACGGCCTGACGGTGCTCGCTTCCGTCAAATCCAGCCAGCCCGAGACCGGCGTGGTGGTGATCACCGGCCACGGCTCCATCGACAACGCCGTGGCCGCGATGAAAGCCGGCGCGTTCGACTACATGACCAAGCCCGTGGAGCCCGAGGAGCTGGCGCTGACGCTGCGCAAGTCGATCGAACACCGCGACCTGGTCGGAGAGGTGCGCCGCCTGCGCGCCGAAGTTCGCGAACGCCAGGGTTTCGCGAAGATCATCTCCGCCAGCTCGGCAATGGAGCGCGTGCTGGAGCTTGTCGCGAAGGTGGCGGCGACCGATGCGACCGTTCTGGTGACCGGAGAATCCGGAACCGGCAAGGAACTGGTCGCTCGCGCCATCCACGAGAACTCTCCGCGCCGCGACGGCTCTTTCGTGGCCATCAACTGCGGCGCACTGCCCGAGGGCTTGCTCGAAAGCGAGCTATTCGGGCACGTCAAGGGATCCTTCACCGGCGCCGACCGCAACAAGCGCGGGCTCTTCGAGGAAGCCTCCGGCGGCACCTTGTTTCTCGATGAAATCACCGAGACGACGCCCGGACTGCAGGTCAAGCTCCTGCGCGCGCTCCAGGAAGGCGAGATCCGCCGCGTTGGCGACAATCACCCGGTGAAAATTTCCGCGCGCGTGGTCGCCGCGTCCAACCGCGACCTGCTGAAGCTGGTCGCCGAGGGCAAGTTCCGCGACGATCTCTACTACCGGTTGAAAGTGTTCCCGATCGCGATCCCCCCGCTGCGCGAGCGCCCCGAAGATGTCCCCCTCCTAGCCGAGTCGTTCCTGAAACGCGCACGCGTGCGCACGGGCTCCAGCGCGTCGCGCTTCTCCCCCGCGGCGATCAAGGCCCTGGGGGCCTACGCCTGGCCGGGAAATGTCCGCGAGCTGGAGCACGCCGTCGAGCGCTCGCTGATCATGGCCTCGGGCCCCCTCGTCCAGCTTTCCGACCTGCCACCCGAGATCGCCGCCCCCTCCACGCCCGCGCGTAAAAAGAAATCCAAGACAGCGTAGGCTCCACGCGGTCGTTTCGTTGCTATGGTAAGTCGTCATGGTCTTTTACGAATTCGAGGGCGGCTTATATCTCAACATTACCAACCGCTGCCCGACGGCCTGCTCCTTCTGCGTGAAGACGCATTGGGATTGGAGCTTCCGGGGACGCGACCTGCTTCTTTCTCGCGAGCCATCGAGGCAAGAGATACTGGACGGCCTCGAAACCCGATTAACCACAACGGCGAGCTACCGCGAAGTGGTTTTCTGCGGCTACGGCGAACCGACCCAGCGACTCGACGTGATGCTCGCCGCAGCGAAGCACGCTCGTCGCCTGCGGCCGGACATTCCCGTGCGACTCAACTCGGTGGGGCTGGGCCGTCTGATCTGTAAACGAGACATCGTCCCCGACCTGCGCGGCGCGGTCGACCGAGTCTCCGTCAGCGTGAACACAGCCGATCCCGCGCAGTGGCTGACATTGCACCGGCCGCGGCCCGAGTACCGGGCATCGGGCTTCGCCGCGGCCTGCATCTTCACCGCGGACTGCGCGGCGTCCGGACTACGCACGCGCGTCACCGCGGTGGACCGTCCGGACGTCGACCTCCCTGCCGTCGCCGTGCTCGCACGCTCCCTCGGCGCGGAGTTCGTCGTCCGTCCCCGCCTGGAGGACTCCCCTCCCCCACGCGGCCCAATGCGCCGCAGCGGCCGAAGCGTTGCATAAACAACAGGCGTGCTTGCTCTAAAAGACACCGCCACCCCGCCGAAGCCGTTCGATTACTCATCAGCGCCGCTGCTCGTCATCTGGGAGACCACGCGCTCGTGCGCCCTTTCCTGCGCTCATTGCCGAGCCGACGCCGACCTGACTCGCGATCCGCGAGAACTCTCCACCGCGGACGGCTTTCGCCTGATCGACCAGGTCGCGGACATGGGCACGCCGATCCTGATTCTTTCCGGCGGCGATCCCCTGGTGCGCGAAGACCTGGAGGATCTGGTGCGTTACGCCAAGAGCCGAAAGCTGCGCGTGGGTACCATCCCGGCGGCGACGCCGAACCTGACGCGCGAACGGCTGGACTCCCTCAAAGACGCCGGTCTGGACCAAGTCGCCTTCAGTCTCGACGGTGACACGGCGCAGTCCCATGACGAATTCCGACGCACCCCCGGCGCGTTTGCGCGGGTGATGCAGGGCGTCGAGTGGAGCCGGGAGCTGGGCTTGCCCATGCAGATCAACACCTGCCTCGGCGCGTGGAATATCGGCTCTTTCGAGCGCATCGTCGATCTGGTCTCCTCCATGCCGATCGCATTCTGGGAAGTGTTTTTCCTGATTCCCGTGGGACGCGGCGCGGCCCTGGGCGGCTTGGAGCCGGAGCAGTTCGAAACCGTTTTCGCGCGCCTGCGGCGGCTCTCGCTGGAAAAGGAATTCGTGGTTAAGCTGACCGAAGCGCCGCACTTCCGCCGCTATCTAAAGGTACTGGAAGCCGCCGCAGGAAGCGGCGCCGCCGAACGCGTGGAGCGCGCCGTCGCGCGGCCGGCCAGCGTGCGCTCAGGCCTGCGCCTGCCCGACCGCGCCGTTAACGCCGGAGACGGCTTCATGTTCGTCGATCACCTGGGCGGCGTCTGCCCGTCCGGTTTCCTGCCGGAAGTCCGCGGCAATGTGCGCGACGGCAGCCTGGCGCGCCTCTACCGCGAGGACCCGTTGTTCACGGGCTTGCGCGACCATGAGCGCCTGGGCGGCAAATGCGGCGTCTGCGAGTACCGCCAATCCTGCGGCGGCTCGCGCGCGCGCGCCTGGGCGACCACCGGCGACGCCTGGGCCGAAGACGCGTCCTGCGCCTACGTTCCCGCGACGTCGCGGTGAATCCGCTTCTTCTAACGACCGGCACCGTAAAAAAATTCCGCCCGCCGTCGAACCGCGACGGCGGGCGGAAAACGATTCGGCCGGGCCTTAAGACCCGGCCGTCCCGCTAGTTCTTCGCTCCGACACCGGCCTCCGCGGCGGACGCGGACTTCGCGTTCGGCTGCGCCGCCGAGGTGCTCGCGGCGGCTTTCTGATCGGGCTTCGCGACAGCCGCGGTCTTCTTGCGTGCCGCGGCGTCGTAGACCAAGAAATCCGCGATCTCCTTCTGGGCGTCGTCACTGATGCCCGAGCGCGGCTTGCGGCGCATCTTCTCGACGGTCGCCTTCCAATCCTCAGGCGAAGCGACGTTCGTGTTGATGGGCCGAGCCAGCGTATGGCAGCGCGAGCACTTATCGGCGAACACCTGGTAGTTCTGCTGCTGTTCCTTGGGATACTTCGAGACGTCGATCGAATCGGGGCCGTTGTCGGCCGCATAGGTCGGGTCGTCGGCTCGCGCCGAACCGGTCCAAAGCAAGGCCGTCATGGCGGCCGCGACGATCAGAATTTTATTCATGTCCTCTCCTGGGTATTGAGCCTACGCTCTCCGTCGACACCTTCTTACGCAACAAAAGAGCCGTGCCGCGGTTCCCCCGCAAATAATCGACGTATGATGTTCTAGTATCTCCGCATGATAAAACGACACGCCCCGCGTTTTTTCTCGGCCGCGCTCGTTGTGACGGCACTCGCGCGCTGCGTGGCCGCGCTGCCCAGCGCCCCGGACCGCCCCCAATTCAACCGCGTCCGCGTCGGGGTACGCGATCTGTCCGCCGCCGTCGACCGCCTGAACCGTCTGATGGGCTGGACGCCCGCCTATCAAGGCAACGACCGCGTTCTATTTTCCACCGAGACCGCGGCGCTGGAACTCGACGCGACAACCGAGGACTCTACGGCCACCATCGTGCTGTCCGTCGACGACGTCGACGCGCATTACCGCAAACTATTGGAGCGTGGTGCCACGTCCAAGGCCGCGCCGGCCGATCTCCCCAGCGGCAACCGGGAGGCTTCCATACAAGGCCCCGGGGCCCTGACCATCGCTCTGGAAGGACCCCTGGCCGCCCCGCCCGATTTTGCCTTCACGGAGTTGCGCGCGGGAACCGGCGAATCTCCCGGTCCCGAGGACACGGTCAAAGTGCGCTACTTCGGCGCCTTGCGCGATGGCACCGTCTTCGATGGCGCTCACCGTACCGGACTGCCCGCGATGATTCCCCTGGCCTCCGCCATCCGCTGTTGGTCGCAGGCTCTGCCGCGCATGAAAGTGGGCGGACGCGCTCGTTTCGTCTGTCCGCCCGAGATGGCCTATGGCCGCGAAGGCCGCCCTCCGAAGATTCCGGCGAACGCCGCGCTGACTTTCGACGTCGAGCTATACGGCGTGATGCATTAGGCCGCGGGCGCCGCTTCGCGACGCAGTCGAGCCTTATCAAGCTGGAGGGTGCAGTCGGCCGCGGCCGAAAGAACGACGGCTTCCGCTTCCTTCTTGACCCCGGCCTTGCGCTCCATGCTTCGCGCGACGACACCTTTTAAATCGTCCAGGCCGTAGAGAAAGACGTCGGGCAGACTCGCGCACTCCGGGTCCACGTTGCGCGGCAGACCCAGATCGATGAGAAAAATCGGCCGACGGCGCCCCACCAAACGGCGCTCCAATTCCGCGCGATCCAGCAACGGTCCGGAAGACGAGACGGAAAAGACCGCCGCGTCCGCATCCGCAAGCGCGCCCAGACCCTCCTCGAAAGAGGCGGCTTGACCGCCGATCAGCCGCGCCAGTTCCTCGGCGCGCGCGCGCGTGCGGTTGGCGATCAGCAGGCGGTTGAAGTCCTTGGCGGCAAGATGTCGGCAGACGGCCTGTGCGGCCTCGCCCGCGCCGAAGACGACGACGCGGCCGCCCTCTCGCTCGCCGAAAATGCGGCGCGCCAACAGGGCCGCAGCACCTCCGATCGAATGGATGCCGTCCTGGATGCCCGTCGCGGCGCGCGCGGCTTTGCCCGCCGCGACGGCGCTTTGGAATATCCGGTGAAATTCCGCGCCCGCCGCGCCCGCGGCGACGGAGGCTGCGTAGGCCTTGCGCACCTGGCTTAGAATTTCGGTCTCGCCCAGAATCCAGGACTCCAGCCCCGCCGCCACGCGAAACAAATGCCCGAGCGCGTCGGCCCCCGAGCGCTCGTCGAGGTGGCGTCGCGCCTCAAGGCCCGCGCGCTCGATGAACCAGGCCGCCGTCCGCGTGCGCGCCGCCGTGGGGTCCGACGACCACCCGTAGACCTCCAGACGACTGCACGTCGACAGCAAAACAGCCTGAGTCAGACCCGCTTCGACGCGGAGGCGTCGAAAAGACTCCTCCAGCGACGCGTCCGCGCGCACCAAACGCTCGCGGCACTGCACGGAGGTCTCAAGATGATTGAGGCCCGTCACAAAAAAGCGCGCATCCATCAAGACATACCACTGCAACGCATATGCCCAACCCCGGCCCACTAGGCGGCAAGCAAGGTGTCAGCGGTCCGCAGAAGTTCAAGAAGGGATTCGTCGTTGCGCACGCGCCACAACTTGCGGCGCAAGGTTTCGTTGGTCACCAACGAGGCGATGCGCCGCAGGATTTTAAGCTGAACGACCGGAGACTCCGCGGGGGTCAGGACCAGAAAGACGAGACGGATCGGCACGCCGTCGGGCGCGGAGGAAGGTTCCGGCTTCGCATAGCGACCCACGGCGATCATCGGCCCGGGAAGGCCGGGCAGGCGCGCGTGGGGTACCAGCACGCCGCGTCCCACGGCGCTGGGAAAAGCGCGCTCGCGCTCCCAGACGGCCGAAAAAGCCCCCGGCGCGTCCAACTCCGGGCGCGCAGCCTTCAGGCGCTCGACCAAGCGCGCGATCGCGCCGCCCCGGTCGCCGGCGGGCAGGTTCGCGTCCACCGCCGCGCGCTCGAAGAGCAGTCCGTCGGTCCAGTCGCGCGGGTGCGTGAATTCGTCGCGGATCTCGCCGACGATCTCCTCGAACACGTCCTCAAGCGTGAGCACTCCGGCCACGCGCCCCCCCGCGTCTCGCACCAGCGCCATGTGCGCGCCGCGGTCGGGCATGGTCTTGACCAACCGCTCCAAGGGCTCGGCCTCCACGGTCTCGAACAAATCGCGGCGCAGGCGGCGCAGATCCGGCTCTCCGGCGCTCTCGCCGAGAATCAAATCCTTGATATGCACGTAGCCGATCGACGTGTCGACGTCCCGCTCGCACAGAGGATAGCGCGTGAAGCGCTTGTCGCGGATGACGGCGAGATTTTCACCCCAAGGCCGGGCCAGGGACAGGTAGGCGATCTTCTCGCGCGGGCGCATGGCCTCTGCGGCCTTCGCGGTGCCGAAGTCGAACAAATTCTCGAGCAGGAACAGGCGCTCCAGAGGCAGGCGCCCCTTTTCCTGCGCCTCGCCCAAAAGTACGCGCATCTCGTCGAGGCCGACGACGCGGTCCGCCTCGGCGGCGGGCTTGAGGCCGAACAGTGCCAGAAGGCCGCGCGAGGCGGCGGTGGCCAGGCGGATGGGCAGACGCAGGGCGCGCGCGAGAATTTTTAATGGGCGCGCGCCGACCAGCGCCACCGTCTCCGAGAACTGAGCGGCCAGTGCGCGCGGCACCAGTTCGGCCAACAGCAATTGGACGGAGGCCAACGTCGCGACCGCCGCGGCGAACGACAGTGCGCGGATCGACGTTGGCGGCAGGACAGCAACCCAGCGCGACAGCCAGGACCGCAGGGCCGCCATCACGTCCGGCTCGGCGACCGCGCCCAGCGCGATGGAGATCGCGGCGAGGCACACCTGCATGGCCGCGATGTGCTCGTCGAGCCGGGCAAGCACGTCCTGCACCGCGGCCGCGCGCGGCGAACCTCGCCGCGCCAGCAGTTCGATGCGGGTCGGCCGCACGCGCATCAGCGCAAACTCCATGAGTACGAACGCCGCGTTGGCGCCGATGAGAATAACCGTGAAGGCCAAAATCATCGCGCCGGGGCCGCGGAAATGGGAGGAGTCCGTTTCGGCTTGCGCGCTTTGATCAGGACGCGGCGCGGCGCATCCCAGAAAACGCGCTTGAGCACGAGAAACGGGAAGCCGCCAATGGTGTAAAAAACCTGCGCGCCGCCGTTGGCGCCTGCGGCAACGCAAGCCTTATAACGCTTCTGGTAGGCCGCTCCCGGAGAAATCTTCTCCCCGGCCAGCTTCACCGGGCAAAATAGCGCGCCCACGGCCGCCGCGGGCAAGACGGTCATCACGCCGATGAAGCTGGCCGCGTTGTCGACGACCGGCCCTTCATTCTTGTAGCGCTGGGACGGGTCGGCCTCGGTCTCGCTCTCGGTCGACGACGCGACGGCGGGGGCGACCGCGCGCGCCGACGCCGCGGCCAGCAGAAACGCCACCCCCATCGCCATCAGCCTCAAGCGACTGCCTCCAGCCGCCGCGCTTCGGCCTTGAGCCCTTGTAAATCCACCTTGCCCGAGCCAAGCAACGGAAACTCCGCGACCGGGTGAAAGTTCGCCTTGTCCGGAAGCCACAACTTGGGCAGGCCGGAGTCGAACACTTTCTTGAGCACCGCATCCAAATCGATCTCGCCTTTGTAGAGCACGACCAGCCGCTCGCCGCGCTTGTCGTCGGGCACGGCCGCGACCACGAACGCGGGATCCACCGATCCCAGCGCGTCCTGCAGGGCTTCCTCGACGCGGATGTGCGGCACCATCTCGCCGCCGATTTTCGAGAAACGCGAGAGGCGGTCGGTCAACGTCACGAAGCCGTCCTCATCGATCTTGGCGATGTCGCCGGTGACGTAGTAGCCGTCGCGCAGGACCTCGCGCGTGCGCTCGGGATCGTCCAGATAGCCCTTCATCACGTTCGGGCCTTTGACCAGAAGGAGGCCGGGCTCGTCGACGCCCAACTCACGGCCGGTGTCCGGATCGACCACCTTCATGAACACGCCGGGCAGGGGCCGACCCACGGTGCCGGCCTTGGCGCCCACCTGCTTGTTGCCGGGCCAGTCGATGTTCGGGATGTTGACGGAGGCCACGGGCGAGAGCTCGGTGGCACCGTAGCCTTCGAGCGGGGTCAGGCCATACTTCTCCTGGAAGGCTCGGGAAAGTTCGTCGCGCAGCTTCTCCGCGCCCGCGATCACGTAGCGCATGCTTTTGAACTGCGCCGGCTCCACGCGCCGCATCCAGGTCAGCAGGAAGGTCGGCGTGCCGATCAAGATGGTGGCGCGGCGCTTCTCGACCAAGGAACCGATCACGCGCGCGTCGAGGGGCGTGAAGTGATACGCCGCACTCATCCCCACGCACGGCGGCAGCCACAAAGTCGCGGTGAAGCCGAACGCGTGGAAGAAGGGCAGCACGCCCAGCATGCAATCGTCCAGCCCCAACGGGTAGACCTGAGCGATGGCGAGTATGTTCGACAGCACGTTGGCGTGCGTCAGCACCACGCCCTTGGGCACGCCGGTCGAGCCGCTGGTAAACAGGATGGTCGCCGGCCGGTCCAAGGAGCCGCGCGCCCGCGAGAAGACAGTTTGCTCCAGGATCGCGGCCGGCGTCAGCAGAAACGCCGCCGCGGTCAGCGCCTTGCGTGCGCCGCTGATGGAAGGCGCGACGTCCTCCAGGTAAATTTTGCGCCCGCGCGGCTCCCACCCCAGCTTTTCTGCGACACGCCGGGAAGTGACCACCGTCTTGACCCCCGCCTTGTCCAAACACGCGTCGACGACGTCCTTGGACGCCGTGTAATTGAGATTGATCGGGACTTTTCCTTCCAGAGACAGGCCGAAGTTCGCCAGCGCCCCAGGCACGGACGGCGGCATCAGCACGCCGACGCGCTCTTCTCCCGCCAACTGCGCCGCCAAGGCCCGTCCGAGCAGGTGCGCTCCGACCAAGGTCTTCAGCCCGTTGAGCGCGACACCGGTCGAATCCGAGACGCCACCGCGAAACGGGTGGCGCTTGGCCTGACGCACGAAGACGAGGGGCAGAGGCGGCGAGTCGGCCAGGCGATGGCCGAAGGCCTCGGCGCCCAGCTCCAAGATCGCCTGACGCACGGCGAACGCCCCCGACGTGGACGGCAGGGGCTTGCCGAAGCTCACCGTCACCGGATACGGAATGCGCTGCGGCCGCTTGAGAAGGAGCTTGCCTCCGGAAAAGCTGAACAGGCTACCCCAGACGCGGTCCAGGTGCACGGGCACGATCGGCACCTCCACTCCGTCGACCAGACGCTCGAAACCCTTGCAGAAGCGCTGCATCTGGCCATGACGGGAGATGCCGCCCTCGGCGAAAATGCACACCGCCTCGCCCGACATCATGTAGTTCTTGGCGCGCTCGAAGGACGCCTTCAGAGCCTTGGGGCCGTCGCCGCTGGAAACGGGGATGCAGCCCATCGCCTTGAAGAAGCGCCCGACCACCGGGAGTTCGTAGTAGGAGCGCAGCATCATGAAGCGCACCAGGCGCTGGTTGGACATCGCGATCAGGATGGCGTCCACGAAGGAGACGTGGTTGGCCACAAGCAGGACCGGGCCTTCGATGGGTACGTTCTCGCGCCCGACGACTTTAATCCTATAGATGCAGTTGGCGAACGGATACGCGATCAGGCGCAGGAAAAAATCGGGCAGGCGCACCAACAGCTCGAAGGCCACGATGGCCGACATCGCGGCCGAGACGAGAAAGACCTGCGCCGGGTCCAGATGGAATTTCGCGTCCAACGCCCAGTAGACGCCCGACGCAATCAGTATGCCGACAAAGGTCAAGAAGTTGCCGATGGCCAGCACGCGGCCGCGCTCCTTGGCCGGGCTGCGCTGCTGTATAAACGCCTGCAGCGGCACCGCGAAGAAGCCTCCTGACAGGCCTAGCAGGATCAGGTCCAGCACCACGCGCCGCGGCGAGGCGGACGCGAAACCCAAATCGAAAGCGAACGCGACCAGGCCCAGCGCGCCGAGCGGAACCAGGCCCAGCTCCACCTGCCCTTTCGACAGCCGCCCCGCCACGAATGAGCCCGCGCCGATGCCTAGAGACAGCACCACCTGCAAGCGTCCGCACGCGGCTTCGTCCAGGCCCATCAGCCGCGAGCCGTAGACGAGCAGGTTCATAAGGAAGAGCGCCCCGATGAACCAGAAGAACGCCGTCGCATACGTGGCCAGGTTTAGGCTGGGCAGGCGCGCCAGGTCGCGGAGGTTGGAGTAGGTGCGCGAGACGATGTCGAGCTTGAGCTTGGTTTGCGGACGAAGCGCCGCCGTCTTGGGTACGGCCAGGGCGGCTAAAAATCCCGCGACGCCCACCAGGACCAAAGCCGCGGCCGCGACGGCGGGATGCCCGCGCAGGCGCTGCTCCAGCGCCGTCGCCGCGGCGGTGCCCAACACGATGCCCAGGAACGCCGTCATCTGCAAAAGGCCGTTGGCCTGGGATAAGTCGGCGTCGCCCACAAGCTCCGGCAGGATCGCGAGCTTCAGCGGGCTGAAGAACGCGGAGTGCACGCCCATCAGGAAGATCAGCGCCAGCAGAGCCTTGATGCTGCCCGTCGCCAGCGCGGGAACGGCCAGCGCCAGGAGGACGACCTCCGCCGCCTTGAAGAACACCAGCAGGCTGGATTTCGACCAGCGGTCGGCCGCGTCCCCGGCCACGGTCGAGAAGAGCAGGAACGGCAGAATGAACAGTCCGCCCGCGACCGCGATCAACCGCGGCGCGCCCGCGGGATTTTCCACCATCGCCAGCAAGGTAACGAAGGCCTTGAACGCGTTGTCGTTGAACGCCCCCAAAGCCTGCGCGGCCAAGAAAGCGGAGAACCGCGCGTCCGAGAACGCCGCGCGCAATTCCGGCGCCCGCGGCGCAACGTGGGGCGGTGCTTCGGCTTCAGCCACAGGACTCACGTCGGGAGTATAAGAGGACCGCACCGGCCCGGTCAAGACCTGACAAGATTGACAAGAGGGTCAGTCCTTGACATGTCCCCGCTGAGGAGGCGCTGCGTCAGCATGTCAAGGACTGACCCTCACGTCACGTTCCAGAGCGGCGCGGCGCTCCCAGGAGCCGGGGTGGGTGCGGAAATAGCCGGAGACGGCTTCGGCGGCCACGACGCCGGGGTCGCGCTTGGTGTCGGCGTCGGATTTGAGGCCCAGCGCGTCGAAAACGCGCAGGCCGGCGCGGGGGTCGCGGTGGAGGGAACGCAGCAGGCGCACCGCGTAGGCGTCGGCCTCCAGCTCTTGCGTGGAACTGAAATGAATCGCGGCAAAAAAGCGGCCAAGCGACAGCGCTCCGCCTAAAATATCCCGCAGAGGATCGCCGCCGCCGGGACGCAGGCGAAAGGCGTCGGCGCAATGACCCAGTTCGACATGTCCAATCTCATGGGCCAGCACGAACAGCACCGCGTCATCATCGCCTCCCAGTTTGACGAGCAGAGGGTCCAGCGCGTAGACAAAGCCTCCCGGCAGGGCGAACGCATTCACTTCAGGGCTTTCTCGCGCGCGGAACACGTAGCGCCCGCGGAAACGGACGACCAACGGCGACGTCTCCGCCCGTTGCCCCAATCGCCGCCAGCGCTCCGCGCGCGCTGTCGCCGTCGAACCGCTCACGACGGGCAGTTCCGCGCGAAATTCGGCGTCCAGGCTTTCGCCCACGCGCCGCTCCTCGTCCGCGGACAGCGGAAACGCGACGGCCGCGGCGCGGTCGACCGCTTTTTCCTGTTCGGCCAGACCGCGCGACAAAGGCAGGAGGCTCTCCCGGCTGGGCCCCGCCCGCCGCGACAACAGCAGCGCCGCGCCCAGCGCGGCGCTAACCAGGATCCACGGCAGGCTTTTTTTCATCGGAAGCGGGAACGGCGGCGCGCGCGCCGGCGCGCGCATACAGGCTCGACGCGAGCAGCAGGACCACGCCGAGGCTGACGAAGCTAGCGACGCGGTAGGGCAGGGCCAAGCCGGCCGTGTCCAACACCAGCGCCTTGACCACGCAGAGCGTCAACAAAACGAGCGCCGGGTAGCGCAGCTCCGCCCAATCAAGCGCCAGGCCCGCGGTCAGCGCCGCCAGGCCCAGGCCGGTCCAGGCCAAGGTCAGACCGGTCTGGTCCAACTCCTTGGCCAGAAAGCAGGCGCCCAGCACGACCGCCAAAGCACCCAGCGCGCGCCCGGAGCGCTCATCCATAGCCGTCGGCTCGCCCCAACGTCGGCTCTTGAGCAGCCCCAGCCCCGCAAGCAGGGCCGCGCACGCCGCCCAATACAGCGCCGCGCTCCACGCCCCCAGCGGCGACAACAGGGGCTTCGGCGCCAGCAGATAGGTCGCCACGGCCTCCACCGCCGCCGCCCCGGCCAGCACCGCGCCCTGGCGGCGGAAGTCCTCGTTTCCTCGCGCGCGCCCAAGCCAGAGCAGGCCCAGACAGCCGGCGGCCCAGACCGGCAGGCGCAGGCGCGCGTCGAATTCCTGATAGACGGCAAAAGACACCGCCCCCGCCGCCAGCCATGATAAAGCGCGCCTCGATTGCGCGCGCGTCCAGCGCGTCCAACGCCCCGCCAAGGCCTCGCTCACCGGGCCGTCGAAATAGAGATAGTACGAGGACGCCGCCACCACCCCCGTCGTCCAAAGCCGCGGTGCCAGCCCCGCCACGCTCACACCCGAACCATAATCGACGAAAAAAGAATACGCGCACATCCCGCTTTCCAGCATGGACGCCTGCAGCCAAAGATCCGCGCGGTCGAAACGCGCGGCCGCCTGCTCCGCGACGATGGCCAGCGCCGCCAGCACGCACAACAGCGGCCCCGCGTCGAGCAGGCTCCACAATCCTAGCAGAAGGGCCAGAGAGCCCACGTGCACCCACAGCGAGGTCGCAGGCTTCTCCCATTCCTCCGGCGACTCCAGCCAAAGACGGTACACGCGCGAGAACAGATAGGCCACCACGGCGAACAGCACCATCGCCAGCCCCGCCGCGCGGCGCTCGGCCGCGCCCTGGGCCGCAGCAAAGAAGAACAGCGCGAACGTCATCAGCGCCGCACCCAGCCCCGCCGCGCGCCACACCGCCTGTTCCATCAGCAGGCCGACCCAGACCCAAGTACAAGACAGCGTGATCCAGCCCATCAGCCGCCACATCGGATCGGGCAGCCCCATCATGGCCGCGGCCAGCAACGCCAGCGCCAGCGCGCCCTCAAGCCCCGCCGCCGGCGAACGCCGCGACAGCAGGCGCGCGTGCATCAGTGAGGCAACCGCCAGCAGCAGCGCCAGCGGCGCCGCGCGCGCCAGCTGCCAGCCGCCGAAATAGCCGCGCACCAACGCGCTGGCCGTCAGGGCGAACAGCCCCGCGTTCAAGCACAACGCCGCCTCCCCCCAGGAGAATTTCTCCGTCGACGGGAAAAGATTGCGCCTCGCCTTGGGCAGCAGCGGCAACGCCGCGACCAGCAGGAAAGGTCCGGCCAACCAGCCCAGCGGCAGAGCCAATCCCGACGCCGCGCGCGTGGCCGCGCCCACGGACGGCGTGGTCGCGACCGTGTTTAAATAGACCGGAACATAGTTCAGGTAGTAGCCGCACAAGGACGCCGCCAACACGTCAGCCTCTCCGGTCTCCGCCGCGACGGCCACCGAGGCGGCGAACAGGATCATGAAAAAATCGAAGTCGGCCACGTCTCGACCGCACAGGAACATCAACGCATAGGTCAGGCCCACCGCGTAGAGGCGCAACGGCCGCGAGCGGCGCGACACCGCGTGCGCCGTCAGCCCCGCCGCCGCGGCCAGTAAAAGGCCCATCTCCACGGTGGCGGAGCCGATGATCTTCGTCGCCTCGAAGTGATAGGCCGCGTACACCGTCACATACAGCACGGTCCACCCGCCGCCGATCAACGTCCCGGCCAGACGGTCGTACGGAGGCCGCGTCGCCGCGCGCGCGCCCAGCGCCACCAGCGCCGCCCCCGCCCCGGCAGCGATCGCGACACGAACGGCGGGCCCTGCATAGGCCGCGGTCCAAATCAGAAAAAAGATCACGCCGAGCGCGAGCACCACCATGCCCGCGTATTGCGTCAGCGTTTCGCCGACGAACTTCTCGTTGAACGCCCAAGAGCGGCGAATGGGCGCCGACTTCGCGGATATCTGGGGCGTAAAGACGACCTTCGCCGCCGGTCCCACCGGAAGACGAGCGGCCGGCGGCACGTCAGGCGCGGGGACGGGAACTGAACCCGAACCGCGCCCCTTGAGTCGCTCCACTTCGGCGCGCAAGCCATACGTCTCGCGCTCCAACGCCAGCAGGCGTCTCTCCAACTCTTCGTTCGAAGGGGCGCTCATCGCCCGCCAGTATAGGGCGGCCGCGTAAAACGGTCAAGGCCTCGGCACCTCGGCGACGGCGCGCCTACTTCGTCGCCAAGAATCCCAATATGCCGCCGAACACGGCTCCGGCAATGCCGCCGATGGCCGTGCCGACGATCGGGAACATGCTGCCCCAGGCCATGCCCAGCATGGCGCCGGCACCGGCCGCGGTCATCGTCATGCCCAGGCGGGAGCCTTTGTCGTCTCCGCCAAAACCCGCGAAAAGTCCCGCGCCGATCACCGCGCCCAGTATGCCGCCGACCACCGGCCCGGCGATCGGGACGGCGCTACCCAACCCCACGCCAAGCAAAGCTCCGGCGGCCGCGCCGATGGCCAAAGGCTTCCAGTTGTCCTTGATGACTCCGGTGATCGCGTCGACTTTATGCATCAGCGGAGAGGGCGACGGAGGCGCGGCAGCGTCGCGGCTGAGATGGGTGGACGAGCCATCTACCGTCAAGACTCCAGGGCCGAGTTGGCCGCCGGGTCCGCCGGGGACCGCGGAATTTCCGACGGACGCGTTCTGCGTTGCGGTGTTGTCGAACATCGCGCCCGCGGAAACTTGAGCGTCCTCCAAATTCTGCGCCTGAACGCCGGGCGTCGCGGCGCCGATCAGCGCCAGCGCCGCGCCGCAACAGACCGTCGCTTTCAAACTCTTCATCGCGATGACTCCTGGAACACCATTATGAAAGTATGCCCCCCGCTGGCGTTCTCCGCCAGGTCCTGGGGACCCAGGCAAGCTTGCCTTTTGTGCCCAGGACGTCCGGGACGGCCCCCTGGCGCTCTCCGCGGGCCCCTGTTATATTCCAGGCATGAGGACGTCCGTGGGAATTTTTTTCCTTATTATGGCGCCGTGTTCACCGGCCTGGCCCGGGTCGGTCGATCTCTCCGTCCCGGACGCCGCGCCTTCGGCCTCCGCCGTCGCGCCCGCCGCGGCGCCGGCCGCGGTTTCGCTTTCGCTCTCCGCGCCGACGGTCGCGCCCTCCGCCGCTCTCCTGGCGCCCGCCTTGCCTTCCGCGGCCGCCGCCGTCTCCGCCGCGGCCGCGGCGCAGGAAGCGACGATCGAGCCTGCGGCGCCTGCCGCCGCGTCGGCCCCGGCCGCGCGTCCAGCAACAGGAGGGTCCGTCGTTTCCGCCACCGCCGCGACCGACCCCGGCCGCGCCCTGTTCGACGCCCAGGAGACGACCCCGTCAGGCCTCTGGCAAAAAACACGCGCGCTGTTTTTTCGCCGCGCGGAAGGCGGCGCTCCGCGCCCGGGCACGACCGTGCGCGTCGGCGGCGAGCGCTTCGTGCTGGAGCGTTCTTTAGGAAGGCGCGGGGACGCCGAAATTTGGACGACGCGGACCGGGGATTTCACCGCGGCGCTCCGTGCGGCCTCGCCCGCCGCCGCGCGCCAGGCCGCGCTTTTTCAGGCGTTGAACGCCGCCGTGCCGCCTCTGGAAACGGCCGCGCAGATCACCCCGGACGGCGCCGTCCTGGTTCGCGCGGGCGGGCGCGATGAGAGCGCCGCGGAGGCCCTGTCCTTGGGTTTTCGCAACTCCCAGAAACAGGGCTGGGCCGAGCTGGCCGCCAAGCTCCTGCGCGGCGGCGCGACGGCGGACTTGAGCCCGGACAACCTCGCCTTCAACCGCTGGCGCTCGCGCTGGGATCTGCTGTCGCTGGATGGGCTTTCCTTGGGGAAGCCCGGCGACGTCCTGTCCCAAATGCTGACGCCGGCCGCGCGCGCCGCCGGCGTCGACGACGGGCGATTCCTGGCCGAGGTGCGCGGACGCCTGGGCCCCGACTCCGCGGACTGGGCGCGTGTCTCGGCCGCCTTGTCCGAGCCGCGCTTCTCGTCGGCGCACGCGGCGTTGGACGCCTACGACCGCGCCCTGCCGTCGCCTCCGCGCGTGCTCTACGGCCCCGACCCCGCGCCCGCGGAGTTTCCCGACCGCGCGGTCTCGCCCGCGGAGATCGCGCGCGTCCTGGGTTACAATCCTTTGACGGTCAAAGCCCCGCGGCGGCTGCTCCACACCGACGATCCCGGCAAGCTCAACACCCAGGTCTTCTCCGTCGCGCCGCCGGGCCGGACGCCGGTCGTCGTCAAGATCGCCTCGTGGGACATCGTGCGCCGGGAACTGGCCCTGCGCCGCGTCGTGCGCCGGTTCTTCGGACGCTATTTCGAGACACCCTCGGCCTTCGGCGTCAAGCGCGGCGGCGAGTCCTATCTGGTGATGGAACTGCAACCGGGCGAGCGCACGTACGCCCGCGCGCCGACGACGCCGGAGCAGCGCGCGGCGCTGGCCGTGCTGGCGCGCGGCTTGGGGCTTGGCGACATGAACCAAGGCAACGTCCTGTTCGCGGACGGCCGCCGCCCGGCGCTGATCGACTTCGAGCAGTCCCTGCACTTGATCTCCCCCGTCGCCTCGCGCATCCCCGACGAAGGCATCGCACTGGAGATGCCGTGGCTGACGCGCGAGGCTCCCAACCACATGGAGGATCTCGCGCCCGCCGTCCATGAGTGGCGCCGCGTCCTGGCCGAGCCCGCGACGCGCTCGGCGCTGAACGCGGACTTTCAAGCGGCCGGATTTTCCCCGGAGGAAGCCTCCGCCTTGCTCGCCGTCGTCGAACGCAACGCGTCCCGGCTCGACTGGACGCTACAAAACGACGTAGACTTCGTGAACCAATTCGTCCGGACCCCGTCCCCAAGCACCCCAAGGAGCGCACCATGAGATCTTTTCTGCGACGTTTCGCCGCCGCCGCCCTGGCCGCCGCCGTCGCCGCCGGACCCGCGACGGCCGAGGTGGAGCGCTACCACGGCGGCTCGGTGGTCTCGGAACTGGTCACGCGCCTGCTGGAGCAGACGCACTACGCCCACCACCCCATCGACGAGGCCACGTCCCAGCAGTTCCTCAAGATGTACCTGGATTCCTTCGACTACAACCACATGATCCTGGAGAAATCCGACGTCGACGAGCTCACCGCGAAATACGGCTCGACCTTGGGCGGCCTGGCCAAAAACGGCGACGTGGAAGCCGCCTACGAGATCTACAACCTGGTGCTCAAGCGCCTGGAGGAGCGCGTGGCCCTGGTCAAGCGCCTGACCTCACGGGATTTCGACTTCACCAAGAACGAGAGCGTCGTGCTGGACCGCCACGACGCGCCCTGGCCCGCGACGCACGCCGACCTGGAAAACCTCTGGCGCCTGCGCATCAAGCACGAGGTCCTGCTGGAGCGTCTGGCGCGCATGAAGGCCGCCGAGGCGAAGGCCGCGGCCTCCGCCGCGAAAGCGCCCGCCGCCGGCGTCACGGTCGTCAGCACCGCGGCGGTCGCCGCGCCAGCCGCACCGGCCGTGACGGCCATCAGCAGCGCGGCGATCGCCGCCCCCGCGGTCGCGGCCGCCCCCGCCGTCAGCAGCGCGGCCGCCGCCGCTCCGGAAAAAGAACTCTCCATCAAGGAGACCATCGACACGCGCTACGAACGCCTCCTGCGCAGCTACAAGGAGTACGACGGCTCCGACATTCTGCAGGACTACCTGTCCGCGCTGGCGCACGTCTACGACCCGCACTCGGACTATCTGGCCGCCGCGCAGAAGGAGAACTTCGACATCAGCATGAAGCTCTCTTTGGTGGGCATCGGCGCGGTGCTGCGCTCCGAGGACGGCTACGCAAAGATCGTGTCCCTGGTTCCCGGCGGCCCCGCGGACACCAGCAAGAAGATCAAGCCCAACGACCGGCTGGAGGCGGTCGCCCAGGGCGACGGCCCGTTCGTGGAGGTGGTGGGCATGAAGCTCGACCGCGTGGTCGCGCTGATCCGCGGCGAGAAGGGCACGGTCGTGCGCCTGCGCATCTTGCCGGCCAACGCGCTGGACCCCGCGGCGCGCGCGACGGTCAGCCTGGTGCGCGACGAGATCAAGCTCACCGACCAGGAAGCCAAGGCGCGCCTCTACACCGTGCCGGTCAAGGGCTCGCGCCCGGCCAAGATCGGCGTGCTGGACCTGCCCTCTTTCTACGCGGACATGCGCGGCGGCGACGACGCCAAGAGCCTGACGCGCGACACCGCGCGCCTGCTGGCCGAACTGCGCCGCCGCGGCGCCGACGCGATCGTCGTCGACCTGCGCGCCAACGGCGGCGGCGCGCTGTCGGAAGCGGTCTCTCTGAGCGGCCTTTTCATCAAGGAAGGCCCGGTCGTGCAGGTCAAGGACGCGCGCGGCACCATCCGCGTGCTGCGCGCCAGCGAGGACGCCGCGGCCTATCCCGGCCCTCTCGTCGTGCTGACCTCGCGCGGCTCGGCTTCGGCCGCGGAGATCTTCACCGCCGCCATGCAGGACTACGGCCGCGGCGTGATCGTCGGCGACAAGTCCACGTTCGGCAAGGGCACGGTCCAGTCCGTGCTGGAGCTGTCCGACTACCTGCCGCCCGCCTACCAGTCCATCAAGCCCGGCGCGCTGAAGCTCACCGTGCAGAAGTTCTACCGGGTCTCCGGCGGCTCCACGCAGAATCGCGGCGTGATTCCCGACATCCACCTGCCCTCGGGCGGCGACGTCTCGGACATGACCGAGTCCGCCCAACCGCATGCGCTGCCCTACGACGAGATCGAACCCGCCGACTACGCGCGCTCCGGCGCCGTCGACGGGCGCGTGCCCGTGCTGGACAAGGACTCGGCGCGGCGCGTGGCCGCCTCCCAGGAGTTCCGCTGGATCAAGGAAGACCTGGAGCGCTGGGAGAAGCGCCAGAAGGACAAATCCCTGTCGCTCAACGAAAAAACCCGCATCGCGCAGGCCAAGACCGACGAGGAGCGCGAGGACGCGCGCAAGAAGGAGCGCGCGGACGCCAAGGTCAAGCCCTTGGCCTTCGAGGAGATCACGCTCGCCTCGCTTGACGGACATAAGCCCGCCGTCGCCGCCTCCACCGCGACGGCGTCCGTCGCCGCGGCCTCCGCCGCGGACCCGGCCGACGACGAGGACGGCCCCGCCCGCGCCCCGGACGCGCCCGACGCGGTGCTGGAGGAGACCCTGCGCATCGCCTCCGACCTGGCGGCCCTGCGCGCGAGCGTCCCGTCCACCGCGTCGCGCGGGTCTGGAAGTTCCGTTGCGCAATAAATAGGATCAAGGCCGCGCGCGGCGCGGAACGGAGGTCCCCTCATGAATCCCGATCGCTGGACTTTAAAGACGCAGCAGGCGTTCTCCGACGCGCAGGAGTCGGCGCGCAAGCGCGGCCATCAGGAGCTGGGCGAGGAGCATCTGCTCGGCGCGCTGCTGGCGCAAGACGGCGGCGTCGTGGGCGAGGTGCTTAAAAAAGCGGGCGCGGACGTCAAGGCGCTGGCCGACGAGACGGAGCGCGCGCTGGCCAAGAAGCCGCAGGTGTCGGGCGGGCGCATGCACGCCTCGCCGGACCTGGACGCCGCCATGGCCAAGGCCGAGGAGCGGATGGCGGCCATGAAGGACGAGTTCGTTTCGGCCGAACACGTCCTCCTGGGCTTGATGGACAATGGAAAGGGCGCGGCAAAAATCCTCTCGCGAGCGAACTTGTCATCGGACCGGATTCTTGCCGCGTTGACTCAGGTGCGCGGCTCCCAACGCGTGACCTCCCAGGAGCCGGAGGCGTCCTACCAGGCGCTGGAGAAATACGGCCGCGACCTGACCGCGGCGGCGCGGCGCGGAAAGCTCGATCCGGTGATCGGCCGCGACGCGGAGATACGGCGCGTGATCCAGGTCCTGGCGCGCCGGACCAAGAACAACCCGGTTTTGATCGGGGCTCCCGGCGTGGGCAAGACCGCCATCGTCGAAGGCCTGGCCCAGCGCGTGGTCGCCGGCGACGTGCCCGAAGGGATCAAGGACAAGCTCGTCATCGCGCTGGACCTGGGCGCCTTGGTGGCGGGCGCCAAGTTCCGCGGCGAGTTCGAGGAGCGCCTCAAGGCCGTGCTGAAGGAAGTCGCGGCTCAGGAAGGGCGCGTGATCCTGTTCATCGACGAACTGCATACCTTGGTCGGGGCGGGCGCGGCCGAGGGCGCCATGGACGCCGCCAACCTGCTCAAGCCCATGCTGGCGCGCGGCGAGCTGCGCTGCGTGGGGGCCACCACGCTCGACGAGTACAAGAAAGGCATCGAGAAGGACGCCGCGCTCGAACGCCGCTTCCAGACCGTCTACGTCGGCGAGCCCACCATCGAGGACACCGTCGCCATCCTGCGCGGGCTTAAAGAGCGCTACGAGGTCCACCACGGCGTGCGCATCCGCGACGCGGCGCTGGTGGCGGCCGCGACCCTGTCGTCGCGCTACATCCCCGACCGCCAACTGCCGGACAAGGCCATCGATCTGATCGACGAGGCCGCCAGCCGCCTGCGCATGGAGATCGACTCCCTGCCCCAGGAGCTCGACGAGTCCGAACGCGCCATCCGCCGCCTGGAGATCGAGGCCACCGCCCTCAAGAAGGAAAGCGACGCGGGCAGCGTCGCGCGGCTGAAAACGCTGGAAAAAGAGCTCAAGGGCCTGAAGGAAAAAGCCGCCGACCTGCGCGGCCATTGGACGAAGGAAAAAGACTTGATCACGAAACTGCGCCAGGTCCAGGTGCAGGCCGAGGAGCTCAAGGCCGAGGAAAAGAACGCCGAGCGCGTCGGCGACCTGGCCAAGGCCGCGGAGATCCGCTTCGGCCGCGTTCCGGAAACCGCCAAGAAGCAGGAGAAGCTTCAAAAGGACCTCGCGGCCCTGCAAAAGGACCGCCAACTGCTCAAGGAAGAGGTCGGCGAGGAGGACGTCGCCGGCGTGGTCAGCCGCTGGACCGGCGTGCCCGTCGAACGGCTATTAGAGGCGCAGTCGGCCAAGCTCCTGCGCATGGAGGAGAAGCTCCACGAGCGCGTCGTCGGCCAGGACGCCGCGGTCACGGCCGTCGCCGAGGCCGTGCGCCGCTCGCGCTCCGGGCTCTCCGACCCGAACCGCCCCATCGGCGTGTTCCTGCTCATCGGCCCCACCGGCGTGGGCAAGACGGAACTGGCGCGCACCCTGGCCGAGTTCCTGTTCGACAGCGACAAGGCCATGGTCCGCCTGGACATGTCCGAGTACATGGAAAAGCACGCCGTCGCGCGCCTGATCGGAGCGCCTCCCGGCTACGTCGGCTACGACGAGGGCGGCCAGCTCACCGAGGCCGTGCGCCGCCGCCCCTATTGCGTGATCCTCCTCGACGAAATCGAGAAGGCGCACCCAGACGTGTTCAACGCCCTTCTGCAGGTCATGGACGACGGCCGCCTCACCGACGGCCAGGGCCGCACCGTCAACTTCACCAACTCCATCCTGCTGATGACCTCCAACGCGCCCAAGGACGAGCTCAAGAGCCGCTTCCGGCCGGAGTTCCTCAACCGCATCGACGAGATATTGGAGTTCGCGCCTCTTGAAAAGTCCCAGCTGCGGCGCATCGTCGACGTGCAGCTCCATTCGGTGCGCCGCCGCCTGGGCGAGCGGCGCGTGACGCTGGACGTCAGCGACGCGGCCAAGGACTTTCTCGCCGCCGAGGGCTACGACCCGGCGTTCGGCGCGCGTCCGCTCAAGCGCGCGATCGCGCGCCTGGTCGTCGACCCTCTGGCGCGCCTGCTCTTGACCGGCGAGGTCAAGGACGGCGACGCGGTGGCCGCCGACGTCGGCGACAAGGGCCTGACCTTCCGCGCCGCGCGGCGCAAGAAAGAGGACGCCGCGGCCTGAGGATTTCCCGCGCTCTCCGCGGCCTGCTGGTCCTCGCCGCGGCGCTGGCCGCGGGCGCGGCCGCGGCCGCGCCCGTGCGCCTGGCGCTGATCGAAGACGAACCCACGCGCCTGACCCAGCGCCTGGAGCGTCCGCTGGAGCGCGCGCTGCGCGCGGCCGGGACGGACGCGGCGCTGGAGTCCGTCTCCGAGGTGTCCTGCTCCTTCGCCGGGCGCGACCACCAGTTCGTCCTGCCCGCCGGTTCCGACTTGCCGCAAGGCGCCGGCGCGGCGCTGGCCCTGGAATCCGAGTCCGAAGTGGCCTTCGTCTATCCCGCCAATCAGGACCTCGCCGACGCGATCACGGCCGCCGCCGCCGACCCGGCGACGTACCGGCGGCCCGACTCGGCCGTCCTCGCGCCGCACGACGCCCAGGCCGCGACCGCGCTCTTGGACGGGGGCGGAGAATTGCTGACCGTGCGCGCCCTGCTGGACCAGCCCGCGTCCGGGCGCTGGCGCACGGCGTTGGCCGCGCATTATCGCCTGCGCTGGAAAGGCGCGCAAGAAGACGTCTTCGTGCTGAGCCGCACCTACGGCGGCCTGGGCCGCCTGGCCGCGGCGGCCCAGCGCGAGGCGGAAAACGGGCCGCTGACGGGCGTGGCGCGCGGCGGGACGTTCGGCTCGCCCGCGTCCGACGCGTCGGGGCGCACGGCGCTGGACGCGCTGGAGAAGGCGGGGCTGAAATACGCGGCGGTGTCGGGTTCCGAATTGGAGCACTGGAAGGACCTGGCCGACTACCGCCGCGAACGCCCGTACGGCGTGAGCTTCCTGTCCGCGAACTTGTTCTACTCGACGGCCACCGCCGTCGCCGCGTCGAGCGCTCCGGCCGCGTCGACGTCCTCGGCGACCGTCCTGCCGCCGTACGCGGTGTTCGAGGCGTCGGGCACGCGCGTGGCGCTGGTGGGCCTGACGCCCGCCTGGGCCGGGAAACTGCTGGCGCAAGTCGGCATCTCCGGACTGACCGTGGCCGATCCGGTCTCCACGCTGGAGAGCCTGATCCCGCGCCTGCGCCGCCAGGCCGACGTGGTGGTGGCCTTGGGCGACCTGGGCGCCGCCGACGAGGCCCGGCTGGCCGGCTCGGTACGCGGCGTCGACCTGCTGATTGCCGACGACGCGCCGTTTCTCATCACGTCTCCGCCGCCGGCAACGACGATCCGCCAGGACGACCGTCCCGTCTTCGCCAATCCCCTGCCGCCGCTGCGCGCCTACGCTCCGGCGCTGAACGTCGTCGACGTCGACCGCGCGCCGGACGACGACCGAGCCGACTGGACCGTGACCCAGCGCGCCGTCCTGCTCGACGACACGATCAACCCTCTGCCGGACTTTCCGGAACCGGCGCTGGAGCTGTTCGCCGCCGGACGCTCCACCGAGCCCGCCGTCCTGCCCGCGGCGCGCGCGGTGTTCCCGCCGTCCGAGCGGGGCGGCCAGCCGTCCTACGGCGACCGCGACTTCTGGACGCTGGCCGCGGCCCTGCTGGCCCAGCGCTCCGGCGCGGAGGCCGGGGTGCTCCTGGACGCGCCCCTGCCGGTGCAGACGGTCGGCCCCGTGCCCGAGAGCCTGGTGCGCGCGTGGCTGGCCGGCGGCGGCTACGCGGTGCGCGCGCGCGTGCCCGGCGCGCTGCTCAAGAAACTGCAAGACGAGTCCGCGGAACAGCGCCGCCGCGAAGCCGGCGACCTTCCTGCGACCGGACGTCCCGCGTTCGTCGTCTCCGGCCTGGACGCCAAAGGACGCGTGCGCGGCGCCCCGCTGGATGCGGCGGACACCTATCTGATCGCGACCTCGCGCGCGGCGGCCGACGCGCTGGGCCTGCCCCAGCCCTACGAGGTGATCGCCGGCACGCCGACGGTCGCGGGCCTGGCGCTCGACGAACTGCGCGCGCGCGTGGGCGCGTCCACGTCCACCTGGCGGGACTGGATGAGCGGCGGATCTCTGGCCGAGCCCGGCCTGTGGCGCGTCAACTTCCGCGACATCAGCCTCAACATCCGCGACACGAAGACCTACGCGCGCTCCGATTTCGCCAACGTGATCAACACGCGCGTGCAGGGCGGCGACGAGCTCTACATCGGCGGCGACCTGAAGACCGACGTGGACTACCTGCGCGACGACTACAAGTGGACGAACACCGTGGAGATGGCCTACTCGCGCGACCGCGTCGCGCCCAACGGCCAGCCGGCCGCGACAAACGTCACCGACGACCGCATCATGCTGCTGACCTTGGGCACCGAGAAGGTCGGCGCGGTCCCCGTCCATTGGTTGGCGCAGTCGTGGGGCCCCTCGATCGGCGCGGAATACGACAGCCAGTTCCAGCCTCTGCCGGGGCTGCCGCTCGAAAACGTGGCCAGCGTTTTTCCCGGCCTGGAGTTCTACGACGGCTCGGTGTTCAAGACCATCGAGCTGTCGGGCGTGGCCAAGCGCGACATGTCGCGCACCCCGCCGGACACGCAGGTGGGAGCCCACGCGCGCGCCGTGCTCTCCACGCCCCTGGGCTCCCGCGGCGCACATCTAGACGCCGAGTTCTGGAACAACTATTACGTCCTGACGCGCACGGACAACAGCAGCGACCTGCGCGTCGAAGGCGACGTCAACGCCAAGCTCTCCATCCCCATCTACAAATACCTGACCGTCGCCCCCTTCGTCGACTTCTCCTGGTTCCAGCTCAAGGTCGAGCCGACCTGGGGCTACAGCCTGATGACCGGCATCTCCATCGGCTTCTCGCGCCTCTGGAAGCCGCAATACGAAAACTTCTAGAACCGGGAGAGATGTGGCTTTAACTCGGCGTGTTGGACAAGAGGACCAGACGATTGACGCCCTGGCCGCGAGAGGGCGAACTCCTAGGTCTTGACCGGAACCGCGTTCCCGGATACAGTCACGGCGTGGAAGCCTCCGCCGCCGAGAAGCCCTCTGAAGCCGAGGCGTTCGTCCGCACGGCGCTGGGAGATTGGGCCCGGCGCGCAGCTGGGGACGCCGCGGCCGAATTCGACAAAGCGATCTCCATCGTCTCATTGCGCGACCGGACCGCCTACGCGGGCTTTCTGCGTTGCCTGTTCGACGTGCGCGGCGAGCCGGTGGATAAGGCTCTTGCTTTTAAAGATGGAGCGTCGCCGCCGGCCACCGACCGCGCCGATCCGTGGTCTCTGCCCGTCCGACTCACGCGCGAGTTCGCCGAGCAAGAGGAATTGGTCACGGCGGCCGATCCCGGAGAGCCCGTCGCGTGCAACCGCTGCTCCGGCGAAAACGGGGCCGGGGTCTGCGAGACCTGTCGCGGCGCCAAGACCGCGCCCTGCTCGGCCTGCGCGAACGCCGGACGAAAATCGTGCCCGACCTGCGCCGGACGCGGCCGCATCGCGTGCACGCTGTGCGCGGGGTCTGGCAAGGTACTGAGTTCGGTGGCCCATGACGGCGCGCTCAACCACGACGTTTGCCCGCAATGCGCGGGAGCCAAGGAGTTCGCCTGCGCGGACTGCGCCGAGGCGGCGGCGCCGGATTGCACCCGTTGCTCCAACACGCACGTGATGCCATGCCCGGCGTGCGAGGGCCGCGGCGCGCCGCTGTGCGCCCAGTGCGGCGGCACGCGTCGCATCGTGCGCGGCTTCTCCGTGCAGGTCGCCTACATCCTGGCCTATTACCGCAGCTTGGTGCGCGATCCGGCCGTGCCCGAGCAGGTGTTCCCGGAAAATCCACCCACGGGCAAGCTGGGCGAGACGGTGTTCGAGATGGAAGGCGACGACGCGGCGCTGGCCGCCAAGAAGCCCTCGGACGCCGCCGGCGAGGCCTTCGCGCGCGCGCTGGCGCTGGTGCCGGCCGCGGGCCTGGGCCCGCGCTCGCGGCGCATACTCCAGTCCCTGTCGGTCGAGAAGATTCCGATCTACGAAGTCGTGTACGATTTTGAGGGCAAGGCGTATCGCGCCTGGGTCGCCCACTACCAGAACCGCGTCGTCGCCCTGGACGACCCTTTCGCCGAGCTCGCCTCGCGTCGGGCCGCGGAAGCCGCGACGTGCCTTGAGAAGGGAGATCTGGCCGCGTTCGAGGACCACGCCGCCCAGGTCGCCGCGTTGGCCCCGTCCAGCCCCGCCGTCGCCGCTCTGCGCGCCCAGGCCGGCGCGTTTCAACGCCGCGCCGCAATGCGCCTGGGCCTGAAGCTCTCCGCCTCCGCGGCCGCCGCCGTGCCCGTCGTGTTGAGCCTGCTCTATCAGAGCCCGAATCGCCGCATCCCTCTCGCGGCGCTGGGGCTGGCCATACTGGCCGCGTCGTCGGGCGCGGTGATGTGGGCCAGCGCGAGACTTCAAAATCTTCCGCTCTTGAGCGCGCGCCGCCGCGGCGCGCGCGTTGCCGCCGCGGCGGCCGCCGCGGCCGTGCTGATCACCGGGGCATTCGCCGCCGCCGCGCCCATCCGACGCATCGACACCCGGGAGTTCGAGAAAAGACTCTCGACCTACGTGGCCCTGCCGCTGGAATCCTGGCGGCTGGACGACGACACCGCGGTCGCAAGCCTGATCGACGACTATACCCCGCGCGGCGTGGATACCAGCGCCGCGCAGGACCTGCGCGAGCGCTACGCGTCATTCATCGCCGCCGCGCGCGCACAGGCTCTGCGCGACGCGCAGGCGCGTCGGGAGCAAGAGCGCCGCGCGCGGGAGGCCGCCCGCCTGCGCGCCGAATGGGAGCACGCGGAATCCGCCCGGCGCGCGCGCGAGGCGGCCGCCAAAAAGCGCGCGGCCAAGAAACGCCCCGCCAAAAAGAAGAAGCGCAAGAAGTCAAAGCGCTAGAATGGACGCATGACCGCCGACGCCGCCCAGGCCGCGCGCGAGGGCCTGACATTGTTCGCGCTGTGCTGGCTGTTGGCTCGCGTCGAAATCGAGATCGAGGGTCCAAGGGGCTGGGCCGTGGGCCTGCCCACCTGGCGCTGGGGCCCGGAGTGGTGGCTGAATCTGACGAATGGAAAGGAAATCACCGGCTACCACATGTGGCTGTCACTGTTTCTGATCGCCGTGATGCACCTGCCCCTGGTCTACGCCGGATGGTCGCGCTCTCTGCTGGCCAAGTGCCTGTCGTCCTATCTTTTGCTGACGGCGGCGTGGGACCTGCAATGGTTCGCCTGGAATCCCGCCTGGGGCCTGGCCGCCCTGCGCACCCGCCCGGTGCCGTGGTTTCGCCGTAAGCTGTACGGCTTTCCCGTCGACTACTACGCCGCCGTCGTCGCCTCGGCCGCCGCCGTGGCGCTGATCTGGCCGGCGGGATTGCCCGCATGGGAAATACGCGCGGGAACGCTCGCGGCGGCCAGCCTGCTGTCCCTCGTCCTCGCGCCGCGGCGCGCCGCCTCGTGAGGCCGAAGCAGGCCGCGACGGACAGAGGTGCCGCGGCTTTATCGCTTTTCGCCCTCGGCGCGTGGCTGATTCTTCTGCGCGCCGCCGCTCCGGCGGGCTCCGATGTTCCCATCGGCGACGACTGGCAATACGCGGGCAGCGTCCACGGCCTGCTCTCGACCGGACGGTTGAGGCTTTCGGAATTCTCCGCTCCCGCCGGGATCACGCACATCCTTTGGGGCGCGCTATTCTGCCTGCCCGCGGGCTTCAGCCTGACGGCTTTGCGCCTGGCGACGCTGGCCGCCGCCGCGCTCGCGCTCGCGGCCTTCGAGCGCCTGCTCGCGGAGCTAGAGCATCCGCCCACCGAACGGATTCTGGGCGCGGCTTTGCTCGCCTTCAACCCGCTTTTTTTCATCCTAAGCCTCTCGTTCTACACCGACGTTCTATTCTTGGCGCTCTTCCTGCTCTCCTGCCTAGCGGTACTGAAAGGCCTCGCCGGTTCGCGAGGCTGGCTCTGGGCGGCCGCCATGTTCTCCACGCTTGCCGCGTTGACGCGCCAGATCGGCCTCGCACCCGCGCTCGTCGGGGCGTTGCTGCTGTTGCGCATGCGCTCGGCTCGCCGCGCGGGGATTCTGCTCCTCCCGCCGCTGGCGGCCCTCGCGCTGTACGCGCTTTGGTTCACACGCGCACACGGCGTCACGTATGCGGCCTGGTATCACGCGCGCGAGAGCCTGGTGCGCCTGCGAGACCCGCTCCGGCTCGCCGCCGACACGATTTCGCGAGTGGCCGCCACGGCAGTCTACCTGGGCTGGCTGGTCTTTCCGCTGGGCGTCTGCATGACGCTGAGCCTGCGCGCGGGGCCGCGCCCGACACGCACGCACCTGCTCCTGGCCGCCGCTGCGACCGGATTGTGGCTCGCCGCGTACACGGCACACGTCGCGCCGCCTTGGCTCGGCGACCAACTCGGCCCCCATGGTCTGGGCGTAATCGCCGTGCCCGGCGCCGCGTTCAAGATCGCGGGCTGGTGGAACGCGCGGCCCCTGTGGCTTGCCGGCGGAGCGCTGTCGTTGGCGACGCTCTCAGCATTCGCGGCCGTCGGCATCGACGGCGTGAAGAGCGGCACTATTATTTTTACGGCCGCCTCCCTGCTGGCCTTCGCCCCAGCCCTGCTTAGCTATTCGTTTTACGACCGCTACCTGCTGATTTTGGTCCCTGGCGCCATCGCCGTCGGCTTGGGCCGCGCGCGCGGACGACTGCGCGCCGCCTGGGTCGGCGCGTCTTTGCTCGGCCTACTGTCGGTGATTGGAGCGCGCGACGACCTGAGCTGGAACGCGGCCTTGTGGCGGGCGGGGGCAGCCGCGAAGGACCTCGGCTACTCAGCCGATGAGATCCGCGGCGGCCTAAGCTGGGACGGCGCGCACATAGGCGATCACAATCTCGCGCTTCTGCGCGCGACGCGGCCGCTGGAGTCGATCAGACCCTTTGACTGGCTCGCGCTGCAGAAGCCGCGCGCCCTGCTGAGCTTCAGCCCTGCGGCCCCTCCCGGCACGCGCCGCCTGCGGGAAGTCCGCTATACCACTCCCCTGACTTCCGACGGCGGTGCCGTCTACATCTACGGGTTGGCGCCCAGACGAGCCGCGCCGTGAAACGCGAACTCCACGACAGCTTCCTACGCGCGGCCGCATTACTGACCGTTCTGCCCGCCGCGCTTCTGCCCCTGCGCAACCCGGACCTGTTCTGGCACCTTCACGCCGGGACGTGGATCGCCGCGCACCGCGCCTTGCCGCGCGTCGATTCCTTCTCCTTCACCGCCGCCGGAAAGCCTTGGGTCGATTTCGAGTGGCTGTCCCAACTTCTCTTCGTGCTCGCCCGCGCTCTGGGCGGCCCAACGGGATTATGGGGCTTGAAAGCGTTGCTGGTCGTGGCCATCGCCGCGGCGCTCAACCGCGCGCTGCGCCGCGCGGGCTCGGGCGCGACGGCGCGCGCGCTTCTGCTCTCTCTCTGGGCCTGCGGCGCGCTCCTGTATGCGGACTTGCGCCCGGACCTATTTTCCGTCCTGGGGCTGGCTCTTCTGCTGGGTGAGCCCGAGCGGCCCGCCGCGGCCGGGTCCGCGGGGGCCTACTTCGCGGCCTTCGCGCTGTGGGCAAGCCTGCACGCGGGCTTCGCCTTCGGCCTGCTGGCCCTCGCGGTGCGCGCGTTAGTTTTGGCCGCGCGCGGCCGCCGAGAGACGGTGCGCTCGGCCGCGGCGCTAGCGATCTGCTCGGCCGCCGGCACGCTCGCCACGCCTTACGGCACGGGACCCTATCGCGTCCTGCTCGCCCATGGCGCGGCCGCCGCTGAACTCTCCCGCTACATACTCGAATGGCGGCCCATCGCCTTGCGCCATCCTCTGGAAGCTTTGTTCTGGCTGAAGCTCCTGATCGTCGTCGTTTCGGTCGCGTCGGCTGCGCGCGCCGCGCCGCGGCGCCAGGCCGATTTTCCCTGGGAGCTCGCCGTCGTCGCGCTGGCGCTGGCCGCGGCCGCCCAGCGCCACGGCCGCCTGGTCTCCTACTTCGACGCGGCGTTCGTGGTCTGCGCCGCCGCGCTCTGGCGTTGGGCGCGCCCGCGTCCCCGGATGCTGTGGCGCGCCGCGCCCTGCGCGTGGCTAGCCCTGGACGCCGCGTTTCTGGTCTGGTTCTGCCGCGGCCTAGCCTGGACCGCGCCCGTGGACGATGCGCTCGTGATTCCGTCGGCCGCGCGCTTTCTCGACGCGCAACAGCCCGTCTTCGCGCCTCTGCGCGTCTACAATCGCTGGGAATGGGGCGGTTACTTGGGCTGGCGCCTGCGGCCGTGGTACCGGGTCTACGACGATGGTCGCTACCTGTTTCACGAATACCTGGTCGCCGCCGAGAACGCGGAGGCCACCCCGGAACTCTGGCAGACATTCCTAGATGACGAACGCCTCGACGGCGCGGTGGTGCGCAGTCTCGACGCCTGGCGGCCGTCGACCAAAATTTATCCCGACGGCTCGCGCCGCGTGTTCGCGCGTCCGTGGTATAGCGACTATATGCCGCGCCAGCGCTGGGCGCTGGTCTATTGGGACGACCGCGCGTTGATCTTCGTGCGACGTAACGCCGTGCCGGCCGGCTGGCTGGCCGCGCATGAGTACCGCTGGCTCAAGCCCAAGGACGAAGCCGCCTTCCGCGAGGGTCTGCGCCTGGGCGAGATTCCGGCGGGACCTCTGGCCACGGAAGCCGCACGCCACCGCCGCGAGACGGGGCCCTCCGCTCCGGTCTGGCGCGGACCGGATGAACTCGATCGGCGGGACGTCGGCCGCCCGCGCTAAACCAGATCCTGGATCAGGCCGATCTTCTCCGTCAGCGACAACGACGGCCGGAAATCTGCGACGCGCTACTGCGCCGGTCCCTTGGCGACGGGCAGGCCCGCGGCCTTCCATTGGTCGGCGCTCTCGAAGTAGGCCGTCGCGTAGCCCTGGGCCGCCAGCTTTTTGGCCGCGATCTTGGCGCGGACGCCGGAGGCGCAGTAGAACGCGACGGTCTGGTTCTTGGGCAGGGCTCCGGCGAACGCGGACCAGGACTTCGCGTCGTCGGCCTTGGACAGAGGCATCCAGCGCGCGCCGGGCACCACCTCGTAGCGCTCCTCGCCCTCGCGCACGTCCACGATCACCGCGCCGTGGTCGCGCGCCAGAGCCGCCACGGCCTTCGGAGCCAGGGACTCGGCCTGGCCGGGGATCGGCGCGCTGGGCTGGCCCGCCTTTTTCCAGCCGAAGATGCCGTCGACCATCACGCTCACGTCGGTGTAGCCCGCGTCGATCGCGCGCTCGGCGGCGACGTGGGACGCGGTGCACAGGGTATTGGCGCAGTAGAACACAAGCGCGCTTTTTTTGTCGGCGGGCAATTCCAGCGCGACGTTGTATTTCTTATACGACGCCAGCAGGCGCGCGCCGGGGATGACGCCCGCGTGCTCGCGCACGCTGGCCGCGTTCGCGTCGAAGACATCCGGCGGGGTCGCCGACTGCAGCTCCGCGGCCAGGTCCGCGGCGTGCAGGACCTTGAAGCGCGGCGCCTCCGCGCGGACGGCGACGGCCAGCGACGAAATCACCAGGCAGACGGCGATTCGAGTCATCATCGGCATTCTCCTTTGCGACCGCGCGGTGCGTTATAAAAACAAATATCGGCCGCCGAAGCCATCGTGCCGGCGCGCGGAGACGGTCTTGTTTTTGTAGTGTGACGGCCGATGCTCCGCCAACCGCCTGCGTCACGCGCCGCGTCTCGCGGCCTGGCCCGCATGCTGGCCGTCGCGGCGGTGCTTCTGCTCGCCGCGCGATATTGGAGCGCGGACGCCGAGGACTTCGTCTATTACTACTGCGCGGGCGCCGCCGCGAGTGCCGGCGCGTCGCCCTATGCGCCGGCACCCTACCAAGCCTGCCTGAACGCCGCCTACGGCGCGGCCAATCCGAATCTCTCGCGCGGCGCGGCGTCCGCCTATCCGCCCGTCGCCATCCCGCTGTTCCGCGCGCTGGCCGCCCGGCCTTACCGAACGTCCTACGCGCTGTGGAACGCGCTTTTGCTGGCCGTCTCGTTGGCCCTGATCCTGGGTCTCGGCTTCACGCCCGAAGACGCGCTTCTGCTGGCGCTGTGGCCGGGCTTCGCGCTCTGCTGGCGCTACCACAAGATGACCTTGCCGCTGTTCGCGGCCGCGCTGGCGGGTCTGCGCCTGCTGGAATCCGACCATGAGCTTGCGGGCGGCGCCGCGCTGGGCACGCTGGCTCTCCAGCCTCAGTGGCTGGCGCCTTTGGCCCTGCGCGCGGCCGCGCGCGGCAAGCGCCGCGCGTTCGTCGCGGCGGCGGCGACGGCGGTTCTGCTGACGGCGTTGAGCTGGCGCGCGGGCTGGATGACGGCCTGGCTTTCCAGCGCAGCGGCGCACGCTCACTCTTTCGTCGGCTATGACAACCAAAGCCTGTTCGTCGCCGCGCTCAAAGGCCTTCTGTCGCTGGGGCTGGAACCGCGGCCCTGGCTGGCGCGGCCGCTGCGCGCCGCGCTGACCGTGGCCGCCGCCGCGCTGGCGTGGCCGTGCGCGCGGCGCGAGAACGCGCTCGGGCCGTTTCTGGGCTTCGTTCTGCTTGCCCAGCCCTATTCGCACGCGTCCGACGCGCTGTGGGCCTTCCCCTTTTTCCTTTAC
>JAJXVH010000070.1 GCA_021782205.1 bacterium
TCGGGCGCGAAGGCGCGCGGCGAAAGCTCGAACGGGCGCGCGCCATGGGCGACGGCGGCCGCGGGAGCAAGCGCCCCCAGCGCGGGAGACGACAGCGGCGCAAGCGCGGCGATCGGCGACGTCGGCAGAGACGGCAGAACCGCCGGCGCCAGCGCCGCCGGCGCGGAAAACACGGCGGACGTCTGCGCGCCCGCGGAGGCGGCCTCGGCGACCTGCGCCCACGCCGAAGGCGGAGAGGCGGCCGCGACCAACGCGGCGCAGACCAGCGTGCTCAAGAGTCGCTTCATCACGATGATGTTAGCACCTCGCGTCCGACGCGAAGAAAGGCCAAGGTCCCACGAGCGCTGCGGCAAGCGTCCCGAGGCCGCGTGGGCCGAAAGGCTCAGCGCGCGCCGCGCGCCGCGGCGAAGGCGTCCAGGACCTCGGGCAAGGTCTTGCGCGGGGTGTCGTAGCGGCAGAACAACTGCTCGTCGGCCGCGGCCACGGCCTTGGCGGCGGCGCGGGCGTGCGCCGCGTCGAGCGCGGCCAGAAACAGGACCTGCGGCCCGAAATAATAAGGCAAGCCGCGCCGCTCCAATTCCGCGCGCCACCACGCGGGCGTGGCCGCCAGCATCGAGAACTCGCGGCCATCCTTAAGCACGGCCTCCACCACGCCGCAGCCGCCTTCGACGTGGTCGAGCGCCGCCGTCCCCAAGCCCACGCGCGAGGCCGCGCCGGCCGCGGAGCGATAGTAGCGCAGCCAGAAGCCCCCCAGTTCCGCGGCCATGGCCGCGGCGGCGGCGCGCACGGTCGCCTCGTCGAGACGGCGCACGTAAAGAACGGGTTGGGAAAAGTGGAAGCCTCCCCGATTCTCCTGCGTCCACGCGGCGGGACGATCATAGCTGGCCGCGACGAACACCGACTCGCGGCCGACGTCCAGGCCCACGCGCACGCGCGCTTGCCCCGCGCCGGAGGCCGGGAGAGGGTCGAGGAAGTCCAGCGACGCGATCCGGGGAGGAGGCATGGGATAGGAATTATACGAACCGGCGACCCGTTCCGGTCACTGTCCGGCCATGCCGCGGAGCTGATTGAGCGACGGCCAGCTGTCCGGGGAGTGCTGAGTCGGCGGGTAGCGGCCGACGTAGCCGTAGCGTCGCGCGTTTCCCGCGACGCCGTTCGAAGCCGCGCCCGTGTCCGGGAGAGGATCGCCGTCAGTGTCGCCGACAGATCCGAGAAAATCTCCGAGGGCTTTAAAGAAATCTCCCAGGCTGGTGGCGAATCGAGTGCTCAGCGCCGGATGCTGCCGGCGATATTGAGAAGCCCAAAGAACAAGTGTGCGGGAAGGCACCGGGCCGCTCGCGTGGATAAGCTGCTGGATGACGTCTTCCTGACAGGAATTCAAGTGCACGCTCAGGGATTTCCAGCCGTCTTCATTCTGGTCGTCGTCCATCTTGAGGCGGAGCGTCACGGAATCAATGTCCGCACACACCCCGACGACTTTGCCTTGGTCGATCTGCCGGCTGAACTCCGAGGGCTTGGCGCAAGCCAGGCCAGCCGCCGCCTTGATGTAGTTGTAGGCCGCGGTTTTCCGCGCCTCTTGAGCCGCCCGCATCGCGTCGTCGGCGTCATTCTGGTGCGCGACGCGGTATGCTTCAGCTTGCGCGGCGCGTTCTTTTTCCTTCTCGTCCTCGTGGATGTCCTGTGTCAAGGTCCTCTTGGAATCCTCCGCCAGCGACTGGATGTCCTTGAGGCCGGACAAGAAACCGGCGTCGCCGGCGGCCTGCTCCTGCTGGATCGTCTGGACCTCGCGGTCCACCGCGGCGCCGTATAAGCGGTCGCGCTCCGCGTCGATCATATCCTGCTGCTTCACCCCAAGCTCTTTGGCATCGGCTTGATCCGCCGGGATAGTGCCGTCCTTGAGCATCACCTGGTAATAAGCGAGGCGGTTGTGCGTCTTGCCCTGGTAGTCCGACTTGTAGACAGGATCGGGCGCCCGCCGTTGGTGCGCATTGCACTGGATCGTCTTGCAGGCGTTCTCCCATTGAGCCTCGAATTCCTTGCTGGGGACGTCCCGGTTGACAAGGCTGCCGACGACACGCGCGGTTCCCGCGGCCGGATCGTCCGCGTTCGTATACACGACGACTTCCGTGCCGGTGTATTTGCTCAGGGCCGCCCATTTCGGGAGGTCGCGATCCGGCATACCGGCGACGATCAGCCGTCGCGGAGGCAGAATGGCACCGCTCAAAATCGCGTTGTAGACGATCTCCGCGCCCCAACTGTGCGCGACGATCTCGTTTATCTCTTTTCCATGAAGTTCCTTGACCGCACTCTTTGCCGATTCGCTTATCTGTTGGGCGACGTCCTGATGCAGATCCAAGAGATCTTTCCCGTAATTTTTCATGCTCTGGATCGCGGCGGGATCCGGAATGACCTCCGAATAATCCTTGTCACCGATATGCGAAGGTTCGATTTGCTTGTCGAAAAGATTGGGGAAGATATTATTTGTGTCTTCTTTCGACCATATCCCCTTGATCTCGACTCGCTGATAAGCGTAGAGGACCTGCGCTTTCCCAAGATTCGTTCGTGCTTCCTTGTCGTACGATTCCCGCGTCTTTCCTCGCGCCGTCAACCGCGCCATTGCGTCGTATTCGACTCCCCCGGAGATAGGATTAGGAACGGATTTCTCGATGGGCACCGAATCGGATTGCGCCCACGTCCTCGGGGCGGCGAGAAACAGCAGGGCCAGCGCCAACAGCGCCCGGCCGTCGGCGTTCGTCTCCGCCGGGGAGTCGAGCAATCCAAAGACGATCCCGCCGATTCCAAAGAGAACGAAGCAACACACCACCGCGAAGCTGGGGACGCCGGGCGCGAAATCGCCGCCCCAGTTCGAGGCCAGAGCGGCATAGCCGCAAAATGTGACTGCAACAAACGTCCATGTCTTCAACCCGATAATGGCGCGGCGAGCCGCGCCAGTTCCGCGCAGCCGAACGAACAGCGAAGCAAGAGCCGGCATGAAGAGACAGGCAGTCATGATAACGACCGGGAAGTGACGCGCGAACCAAATAAACGGCCAGCAGAGCAGGCCGAGAAAACCTCCGATAAGACCCCCAATATGGGAAAACAGAAGCAGGTAAACGCCTGCGCGCCGGAGCGCATCCCAACGCTTCACGACCGCAAGGATTCCCGCCAACAGGCATGCAAAACCGCTGACCGTCATCCAGATCACAAATAATTTGGCGACCATCTTGCGCCAGCTTATGCCCCGCCTGATGATCTCCCGCGGAGTCGACGGATAAGGGGCGATACCCTCGGGCTCCGGCAATATCCAATCGCCGAGAGCTGTCCTCATGGAATTGTAATGCCCCATGATCACCGACGACGGCGGCGTGTCCACGCCGCCAGTCAGGATCAAGAGATGCTCGGTAGTGGCGGTGTATAGCTGGTCGAGCAGGTACGGAGTGCTGACCCGGATCTCGAAGCTTCCCGGCGACCAATGCCTCGTGATGCAGCCGTAACAGGTCCACGGATCATCGAGGACCGTAAAGCCGACCCCGGACGCGCGGAGGTCCTCGATCTTCGCCTGCTTGAGCTCTTGGAGAGATTTCATGGAGGGCGGCATAATGAGGAGCTGGATCATGTCGTAGCGGGAGAAATTCTCCGGAACGAAATCCTCCGGCTTCGGCTTGAACTCCTCGATGGAATCTCCCGCACCGAATTGGAACCCGGAATATTGATTAATAACCTCCACGTCGCCATGCATCGACGCGTCGATCTGCCAGCCGCCTTGTAGTTTTAAGACCTCGCCGTAATGACCCACATAATCGACATAGCCCTCGCCTGGGATACCAGGGTCGGGATCGGGCTTGATCGTCTGCGCGAGGAGAGCCCTCGGCAGCAACGCCGCAAGCGCGGCGCAGGACCAGACGACGAGCAGTGCTTTTTTCATCGCGGGGACCTCGCAAGGCGGAAACCGACGTCGAAGTAGGCTTGGTCGTATGAACGACTACCGCGGCGGGACACCTCCAACGAATCGGCGGACATCTCTTCCCACCATGCCGATCCACGGACGATCCGCTCTGAACCCGCGGTTTCAGCCGATTGGACCCATTCCATCACTTCTCCCGCCATGTCGCAGAGCCCCTGAGCGGTATTGCCGTCTGGCTTCGAACACACCGGCGCAGAGTGCTCTAGGGAAGCGCCGCAATTGAAGCCGCCGGGAATTCGCCCGCAGTTCGGCGCATCGTCGCCCCACGGGTAACGCTGGTCGCGGCCGCCGCTTCTGGCCGCGTACTCGTATTCCGCCTCGCTCGGCAGACGGGCATTCTGAAAACGGGCGTATTGAACGGCCTGATCCCAATCGACGCAGTTGATCGGGTGACGAACTCGCGTCGGCCTGCCCCAATTACATTCGCCGCTGTCTCCCGCGCTCGTCGCCGGCGCGGTGCATTGGCCCGCGCGCACGCAATCCGCGTATTGCGCGACGGTGATCGGCGCCTTTGACATCTCAAAGCCTTGGACGTCGACAAGCCGACGTGGAAGCACCCCGGGGCCGCCGCCCATGTCAAACGTCCCCCCAGGAAGCGCGACCCAATCGATGGCAGGGCCCGGCCGTGGCGCGGCGTTTTCGGGATTACCGGGGGAGTTCCCGTATTCGTCCTGTAGCTGCTGAACCCGGAGAATCGAGTCGGCCAAGTTTTTCGCCAGAACACCGATCGTGTTCAGAACTGCCGCGGGAGTCGCATCCAGCTCGATCGAACAGTCTCCTCCATATGCGCTGGGGACGTTCTCCGAATCCGAATCTACGCTCATGCAATCGACCCCGTCGCGTGTCGCGTGCGCAGCCGCAGCGTGGAAGTAGTTCTGGACGTAATCAAAAAGGCTTACTCTCGCAATCGAGACAGCTTCCAGCGCTTTGCCCCACTTCGCCATCCGTTCGTTGGGATAGTCCCCAACGGTCGTGTACCACACTCCTCCGGATTTCATCGTCACGCTCTCCGGTTTCGTGCACGGCACGCGGTTCGGCTCGTCACTTTTTTCGCCTTCCTCGATGGCGCATTTCATGCGGAAGGCGTCGTTCGCCTGGTCGTATGCCGGAGCGCTCTTATAATACGGGATCAAGAGGGTGCCCAGCGTGAGTTCGCCGTTCGGCCGGATCGCGGTGATTTTCAAACCGGAGCCGTTCTGCTTGAGCCAGTCGTCGAACTGCAGCTGTTGCGCACGTATGGCTGCGTATCCGGACACGATTCTCTCTTCCACTTTGGAGCTCGCGCCCCACCAAAAATTGTCATGCAATCGCTGGACCTCGTAGATCGTCGCCCAGTGATGAATGACGCCTTTGGCATCGGAGAAGCACCGCCACATCTCCGGGTGATCGACGTCCGCGAAGCCTTCCGGACATCGAGACTCTACTTGGGCCGGACCCTGCGTCACCGCAACGGAGACGGGCTCGGCAACCGCCGCGGGGGCAACGTCCTGAGATCGCTGAATCAAGGCCTGTAAAGCTGGAATCCGCTCGACGACATCGGACGCCGCGTTCGACATCGTCGCGACGCAGACGAACGACAGGGCCAGGGCAAGATCGGCGGACTTCATCCAGACTCCATGAGACTGCGAGATATATCCGCGCCGGCGCGTTCTCGCGCAGGCCGGCTCTGGTCTCACCCGATTAAGGTCGGGTCGTGGATGCCCCGGGGCCGATCCCCCAAGCTACAGAGTCACACAAACGACGTGATGAGTATAGGCGCAGCCTCACGCACGCGCCTGAGGCGAAAGACCCCTCGTGCGAAGACGAACGGCCCGTCCAAGGTGGGCCCGAGTGAATAGGTCTTTATCCTGCGTCTGCTCGCCGCCGAGGCCGCACGGCACGACGGGAAAGACTACTTCTTGTCGTTCGCTGCCCGCGCTGGTTTCGAGCGCCGCTCCAAGATGGTGGGCGCCAGTCCGGGCAAGGACTTCGGCGCGCGCCAGAACGCCGCGCCCACCAGCAGGTTGACCACGCCCAGGGCGGCCAGCACGGCGGGATAGGCCGGGTTCAAGAAGCCGCTGGCGATGGTCAGCAGGGCGTAGCCCGCGGAGATGGCCGCGTTGAAGAACGCGCCTTGAAGGCCGCCGACGCGGCTGCTCTCGCGCGCCTGCGTGCTGCGATAGAGATACGTGTAGAGGCTCACGCCGTTGGGTCCGCTGACCAGGCCCGCGGCCAGCATGGCCAGCGACATGGCCATCTTCACGGTCAGGAAAGGAATCAGAGCCGGCCACGTCCAGACCACGAACGGCAGCCAGACCGCCGCGAAACCCACGCCGACCATCTTGATCCAGCCGCGGTCGGTCACGCGCCCGGCCAGCGCGATCAGGCCCGCCGCGGCCGCGGCACCCGCCAGCGCGATGGGCACGCTGCCGGGAAACATCTTCGTGAACATCCACAGCCCCGCCATCGCGACGACCGCGGCCTGGATGATGCGGTGCGCGCCGACGGTGTAGGAGCGGCCGCCGGGCAACGGAATCCTCACGTCGGGAAGCTTGGTGCGGCCGGAGATGGAGATCATGCCGCCGAAGAACAGCGCGCCTAGAAATTGGCTGGTCAGCTCGATCTTGTGCGCGGAGCCGGCCAAGAGCTCGGCGATGTGGGGTGCGGCGACAAGATAAAGCGGGTAGTACATCAGCGTGCTCAGCGCCAGCAGCATCACGGTCTTGAACTGGCGGCGGCGGTAGACGGCGCGCTCGGCGTCGGTGGCCGCCGCTTTTTCGCCGTCGGCGACCTCCCGCGAGGCGCCCGAACGCAGGGCGCGGAACGCGTCGGTGCGCGTGATCCAGTAGACCAGCGCGCCGGCGATGGGCAAGGACGTGGCGAACGCGGGCTTCAGCCACGCCGCGCCCGCGAAATAAGCGACGGCGGCGGCCAGCAAGGCGGCCTCTTTCCAGTAGCGCCGCGCGAAGGCGCCGGCGCGCAAGCGGAGGGGCTGCTTCGGCGCGGCGTCGGCGGCCGGCGCGTCCTGCATGAGCTTGATGTTCGGGATCATCTTCCAGATCAGCGGGACGAGCGCCAGATTGATCGCGGCCGCGCCCGCGAAGATCGCGTAAGGCGAGACGACGTCGGCCAGCCGTCCCACGCCCAGGAAAAGGCCCAGCACGGTCTGCACGGCGGGAAACATCAGCATGATCGCGCCGTTGATGTTGCCCAACTGCTTGGCCGGAAACAGCACGCGCAGGAAGGAACTCTGCGTGGTCATGATCGACGACAACAACCAGCCCTCGGCCAGCGCGCCGACCAGCAAGGTCCCGAAGTTGACGACGCCGAACAGATGGAACAAAGGCAAGGCGCTCAGCGAGGCCACGCGCAGCAGCGTGTTGAGCGCCATCGCGTCGCGCGCCGACATCCTGCGCACCACCTGGCCCATCACGTTGGCCGCCGCGATGCCGGCCATCGGGCTCAGCGACATCAGGATGCCGTAGCCGGGCCAGCCCACCACGGGCACGGCGACCGCGACAAAGGCCAGGGTCACCAGCATGTAGGCGGCCATGCTGGGCACGCTCTGCAGGATCAGCCCCGAAAGGGTCTTGCCGTTGATCGGCTCGTCCGGGCCGGGAGCCGGCGGCGAAGGCGCGTCCCAACCGATGAGGCGGCCCAGGCGCGCCAGCGCGGAGGCGGCCAGCGCGCGCAGACGGCCGAGCGCGGTCGGCGCGACCGGGCGGCCCAGCGCGGTCAGCAGTTCGAGCGAGGCCTCACGGCCTTTCGTGGGCCAGACGAACGCGTTGTCGATGCGTGGATCGGCCACGCCGCCGACGGCGATGGTCAGGGCTCCCGGCGCGGCGCGCGACATGTCGCTGTCGACGGTGCGCGTGCCGAAGAACGAGTCGCCGACGATCAGCATGGATTCCGCGGCGGCGGTCTCCACGCCGTCCCTGGCGAAGGCGGCGCGCAGGGCCTTGATGCCCACCGACTTGTCCAGCAAGGAGATGGTCAGATAGGAAGGATTCTTGGGATCGGCGGCCTGGCGTCCGGACACGGCGACGTTCGCGCCCGCGCGGTCCAGCTGAGCCTGCAGGAAGGCCGCGGCGTCCTGAACCGTTTGCGCCGGCATGCCCAGCGGCAGGAAGCGCACCCACTTGAAGTCGCCCAGGTTTTCTTCCTTGCCGTTGTACTCGTAGCGCCCGAATTTTTCCGCGGTCGCGGCGGAGGCCGCCGCGATGGCCGCGCGCTGGGCGTCGGTGAAGCGCAGGCCCGCGTCCCGCGCGGGCGTCGGCGCGCCTTCCGCGTCGAAGGCCAGCAGGCGCGCGCCGCTGTCGGCGCCCACCAGGAGCCCCGCCTTTTGCGCGGGAGTCATCGCCGCCAGCGAGTCGACGATGGTCACGTCGCGCTCGCTTTTCTTTTGATCGGGACGGTCGGTCAGGATCGCGGCGCGCACGCCCGCGTCGCGCGCGGCGGCCAGGCCCGCGGCGACCTCCGGGGAGATCGGCTCGCGGAAAGGCGCCAAGGTGTCGTCGTAGTCGAACACCGCGGCGGCGGGCTTGTCCGCGGAGAGCCGGGTGAGAATCTGGTCGGCCTGCAGGCGCGAGATCGGCCTCAGGCTCTCGACGACGCCCTGCTCGGCGAGCGCGCGCAGGGCGGCGCGGTGGATCTCGTAGTCGTCGGCGCCGCCCTGGGGATTGGCCGCGGCGACGCGCTGCAGGACCTGAACTCCGTCGGCCGTAAGTCCGCGCAGGCCGGGGTTGTAGGCGCTTGAAAGCAGGGCGAGCGCGGATTGGCGCTGGTCCAGCGGGAGCGTCGAATCGACGGCGCGGCTTTCCAGCGCTTGGGGAGTGAACGCCGCCGACAGCAGCGGCTCTCCCGGCTGAAGGCCCGTGCCGGAGAGGCTCAACGGCACCGGCGCCGTCGCGCGCTCCAGGCCCGGCACCGGGGCGGCGGCGGGCTCCGCCGCGGGCGCCGAGAACGTCGCGGCGGCGGGGACCGCGGCGTCGAGGCCCAGCGCGCGGCGCGCGCCGGTGAACAACTGATCGAGCAGGCCCGGCTGCGCGCCGGCCTGCGCCTGGCCCAAATCCTGGGCCGCGGCCGACAACTGCGGCAAAGCGGGCGTCGGCGCGGAAGCGGGAACGGCCGCGTCGGCGACGGCGGAAACCGGAGAAACCGCGACGGCCGGATTCGCGACGGCGAACGTCGGCACGGAAGGAGCGGCCGCCGGTCCCGCCGCGAACGTGATCGCGGACACGGGCAGGGCGGTCAGCGCGGGCGCGGCCGCCGGCGCGAGCGCCGGAAGCGCGGACGCTCCCGCGGCGGCGCCGGCCGAAACGGCGGGCGCGGAGCCCGTGGGCAAAATCGACGACAACGCCGGAGCCAACGCGGCCGCCGGCGGCAGGACGGGAAGCGCCGCCGGCCCCGAGCCGAAGGCCGCGGCGCCGGAAGCTCCCGCGCCGGGTGACGCAGCGGCGGCGCCCTCGAACACCTGAGCGGCGGCTTCATACGGCGCCAGCCCCGGCGCGAACGCGACAAGGGCCAGGGCCACGGCAAATGCAGCGGCGCGCCGGGCGAAGCTCATATGAATACTATAAGCCGGACAAAGAAAATCCAACTGGGTCCTCGGGGCCGAAGGGCTGCGGCAATGGTCCTAGACTTTCGGAACTTTCGACGCCTTGGCCGCGGATTTTTTCTTCGCGGGTTCCGCCGCCTTCTTCTTGACGGCCGGCTTGCCGCCGGGCGTGTAGCCGTACATCTTCTGCTCGGCGGCGTGGATGCGGTTCAAGGTGCCGATGATCTTGCGGCGCACCCCGTCCAGGCTCCAGCGCGTCACGTCCGTGGGCTGAAGCTTCTTGTTGTAGATGAACTCCACCGACACGTCGTCGATGACGTAGCCTTTGTCGCCCGCGAAATACGGGGCCGGGAACTTCTTGCCCACCCATTTTTCATGCGCGAACAAGGCGTAGGTCAGCACCTGGACGTCCTTGTTGAGCTTGGGCCGGGTCTTGGCCGGGCCGGTCTTGAAGTCGTAGATCACCAAGGTCGCGTGGCCGGGCCGCTTCGGATCCGGGCGCAGGGCGATGAAGTCGAAGATGGTGTGCAGGATGTAGCGGCGCTTGAGCCTTCCGGTGCGCCGCTCATAGTCCTTGAGCACGAAGAAGTTCGGTATCTCCGAGCCGACCAGGACCTCGCCGCGCTTCTTGGTCGCCACCACGATGTCGTACATGCTGAGCGCGCGCGTCAGCGAGGCGTTGAGCCAGCCTTCGGAGAGGTGCGCGGGCGGCATGCCCACGGCCTTGAACTCGCGCATGCCGGCGTTCCAGTGCTCGCGCAGATGACGGGCGAACTCGTCCTTGGTGGGCACGCGGCCGTTCTGCAGCTGATAGATCAGCCAGTCCTCGGCCGCATGGACGACGTGGCCGGAGAAGAAGTTGATGTTCTGCTCTTCCAGATCGACCTGGATCAACGCCTCGGACAGGTAGCGGTGCCGGTCGCGCGAGAAGGAGATGATGCGCGTGGCCGAGCCCGACAGGTCGCCGTCGACGTTGTCGCGATGCTCGCCCAGCAGCAGGCCCAACGCGTTTTCCGCCAGGTCCGCGCCGTGCAATCCCGTGATCGCGCCGAAATCCAGCGACTTGGGGTTGGCGGCCAGCAGAGCCGGGTCGCGGCTCAGCACCAGCGCGTCGCCGGGGTTCATGTACAGCGCGAATTTCTCGCCCAGCGCTTCGGCCAGGCGCGGCATGGCGCCAGCCAGGTCCGTGCGCGACACGGTCACGCGCGTCCCGCCGGTGCGCAGGCTTTCCGACGTCACGCGCGGCTTCAGGCCGTGCGCCGCCAGACCCGCGTCGAAGGCGGCGCGCCACTCGGTCAAGGCGGCCTCGCTCATTTTCGGCAGGTCGACGACGAAGCGCACGCGTGGGTCGGGCCGCGGCGCGGGCTTGTCCGTCCGGAACGGATTATCGCCCGGATCCTCCAGCGGGGACTGGCGCATCTCGACGACGTGCCTCGGCGCCACGCCGGCCTGCTCGGCCGCGCGGCCGGCCGCGTCGCGCAGTACGTCGATTTCGGCGGGCGAGAAGCGCAGCACGTCGAGCGGCTGCGGCGAGCCGCCGCGCGGCAGCTCGGAGATCACCGCGCCGTCGTCGGTGACCATCAGGAAGCGGATGGGCATCAGCACGGAGAGCTGGTAGGCCGACAGCTGGCGCACGAGCTTGTCCTTGATGCCCGCGGCCTGCGCGTAGGGCTTGCGGCTGAGCGCGACGAAGTAGACGCCGGTGCGCTGGAGCTTGGCGATGTCGGCGAGCAGGTCCTTGGAGATCGGCCCGTCGAACATGTCCAGGTCCAAATAGACCGCGCGCGGCAGCACGTAGGACATGCGCGCCAGCGCCCCCTCGGCCTTGACTTTGAGCGGCGCGCGCTCGGCGGGCCCCTCCGCCGCGGGCACGGCGTTCGGGCCGTTGGTCTGGCGGAACAATTCCAAGTAAGACTGGAACTTCACCACGCGGACCTTGCTGTCCAGGCTCACCTGCGGCTGCTCCGGGCTCCAGCGCTTGCGGTTCTCCTCCAGGCTGGCGATAAGCTGGCGGCGCAGGTTCTTCACGCCGACCTGGAGCATATGCGCGGGCACGGTGCCTTCAAAATCCTCGCGCGTGAGCTTGCCGATGGGCTTGGTGACGGCGAAGGTGATTTTCGTCGGGCGGCCGAACGCGGCCTCGCCGCGGATGACGATGTCGATGTCGGCGCCCTTGCGATACTGATTCCAGTAGTCGCGGCTGAACGGCGTGTCCTTGACCAGCTTCATCGCGCCGTAAAGGGCCGCGCCCGGCTCCAGCGCGTGCAGGGCGGTCTTCGCGGCGGGCTGGAAGCTCAACTGCGGGCGCTGGGGCAGGTTCTCGCCTTCGTCGGGGCGTTCGGCCTGCGCGAACGCCGGCTCCGGCACGGCCGACGTGGCCGGCTCCAGCGCCGGGCTCAACGCGGCGCCGTCGAACCGGCGCGCGCCGTCGGCGCCGGCGTCCGCGGACGGCTCGGC
>JAJXVH010000071.1 GCA_021782205.1 bacterium
GATGTGCTTGTAGACGATCAGAGCGGCGGAGGCCGCCGCGGCCGCCACGTCCATTCCCGGCGCGCCCAGCGCCGCCGCGGCCACCGGCAGGACCGAGGCGCCCACCATGGAGCCCACCGAGATGTGTCCGGACACGAACACCGCCGCCGCAAACGCGACCACGCCGACCGCCATCGGTCCGGGCAGAAGCGCGAAGAACACGCCCGCCGAGGTGGCCACGCCTTTGCCGCCCTTGAAGCCGAGAAAAATCGTCCAGTTGTGGCCGAACACCGCGGCGGCTCCGGCCGCGATGGCGAGCGCCTCATGCCCGGGGAAAAGACAGCGGCACAGGCACACCGGCAGGTAGCCTTTGAGCGCGTCGACGGCCAAGGTGATGGCGCCGGCCAAAGCGCCGGCGTTGCGGTAGACGTTGGCGGTGCCGGGATTGCCGGAGCCGCGCGTGCGGATGTCGTAGCCCTTTAGGCGTCGAACGACCAGGTAGCCCGTGGGAATGCCGCCGGACAGGTAGGCGAGAATGAGGAGGCCTGCGACGCGCAAATCGCCCATGAATTCCAAGACAATCCTAGCATTCGCCGACCAGGGCCTGCAATCGCCGCCAGTTCTCCGCGGTCACGCGCAGTCGGTAGCGCGTCGCCGTGCCCGCGGCCTCGTAACCGAGCACCTGGGCGCTTTCATAAAGCCGCGCGGCCGCGGCGGCCTTTTCCGGCGGCACGTCCAGCTCGCGCTTGAGCCAGCGCGAGGACAGCGCGCCTTCGACCCGCGTTAGAACCGCGTCGACGCCTTCCCCCGTGCCGGCGGAGAGCAGGATCGCGCCGGGATGGCGCAGAAGCAGGTCCGCGCGTTCCTGCGGCGAGAGCCGGTCGGCTTTATTAAACGCCTCGACGCGCGGGATGTCCTTGGTGTCGAGTTCGGCCAAGGTGGCCGCGACCGAGGCGCGCTGGCTCTCCATTTCCGGCGACGAGGCGTCGGAGACGATCAGCAGGACGTCGGCGGCCTCCACTTCCTCAAGCGTCGAGCGAAACGCCGCGACCAAGGTGGTGGGTAGGCGCTGGATAAAGCCCACGGTGTCGGTGACCACCGCCCAGCCGCCTTCAGGCAGGCGCGCGCGCCGCGCGGTGGGATCCAACGTCGCGAACAGCTTGTCGTCGGCGTACGTCGCCTGCTCGCCGACCAGGCGGTTGAGCAAGGTCGACTTGCCGACATTGGTATAGCCGACGAGGGCCACCTGCGGCACGGGCACGCCGGCGCGGCGTTCGCGGCGCAGGCGGCGCGCGGCGCGCACGCGCTCCAGATCCTTCTGCAGATGCGTGATGCGCAGTTGAATGTGCCGCCGCTCGTACTCGAGCTTGCGCTCTCCGGGTCCGCGCGTGCCGATGCCGCCGGCCTGCTGGGAAAACTCGCGCCAGGCTCCGGTCAGCCGCGGCAGCATGTAGGACAACTGGGCCAGCTCCACCTGCAGCGTGCCTTCGCTCGTGCGCGCGCGCGAGGCGAAGATGTCCAGGATCAGCCGCGTGCGGTCCACGATCTTGCGCTTGGGCAGGGCTTTCTCCAGATTCTTTTGTTGTCCGGGGGAGAGTTCCAGGTCGAAGATCACCGTGCCCGCGCGCAGGCCCGCGCACATGCCCGCGATCTCGGCGACCTTGCCGGAGCCCACGAGCGTGGCCGGATGGAAGCGCGCCAGCGCCTGCGTCGTCTCCCCCACCACGATCGCGCCGGCCGTGTCCGACAGCCGCCGCAGTTCGTCCAGGCTTGAACGGATCAGCGCGGTCTGCGTCTTGGGGCCCGCGCCGACCAGCAGGGCGCGTTCGCGCGGCGCGCGCGTCTCCGCGGGGCGCGCCCTCACGTAGCACTCCGGGCCAGAGGCCCCAGGGCCGCGAGCGCGGCGGCGAGCGTGCGCTCGGCCGGGCCCGACGCGTCCAGTTCGGTTCCTTCCAGCTGGCCGCGCAGCCACGTGCGCTGGCGCTTGGCGTACGCGCGCGTCGCCGTGATCATCGCGTCTCGTCCCGCGCTCTCCGGGATCTCTCCGCGCAGCACGGCGAGCGCCTCGCGGTAGCCGACGCTCGTAAATCCGGGCTCCGCGCCGGTGAAGCGCGCGGGCACCAGCGCGCGGACCTCCGCGAGCAGGGCCGGCCACATCGCGCGCGCGCGCGCGTCCAGCCTCGCGGCCAGCGCGTCGTTGGGCAACGTCAGGATCAGCACGGCGTCCGCCGGCACGCCTCCCGTGCGGCCGCGCGACCAGTGCGCGGAGGCAGGCGTTCCAGTCAGGCGCAGTATTTCCAGCGCGCGGATCACGCGCGGCAGGTTTTCCCGGTCAATTCCCGCCGCCGCGGCCGGGTCGGCGGCGGACAGCTCCGCGTGCAGGGCCGCGCGGCCTTCGCGCGCGGCGCGCGCTTCCAAATCCGCGCGCAGGGCCGCGTCGCGCGGCGGCAGGGGCGAGAGACCCTCGATGAGCGCGCGCAAATACAGTCCGGTGCCGCCGCAGACGACGGCGGTCCGTCCGCGCGCGGCGATGGAGCCAAGAGCGGCCGTCGCTTCCCGCGCGAAGCGGCCCGCGTCGTAGCTTTCCGCGGGCTCGGCGACGTCGACGAGGTGGTGCGGGATTTCGGCGCGCAGAGCCGCGGAGGGTTTGGCCGTCGCGGCGTCCAGATGGCGGTAGACCTGGCGCGAATCCGCGGAGATCACCTCGCCGTCCAGGCGCCGCGCCAAAGCCGCGGCCAGCTCCGTCTTGCCCGAGCCGGTCGGGCCGGCGACGACGATCAAGCCCCTACTTCTTCCAGTGCGGCGCCTTGACGGGCTTGGCGCACAGCGTGTGGAACTTGCAGTCCGGCACGCAGGCCTCGGGCAGGCGCAGGGCCACGCGCGTCTCGCAGTCGGCGTTGTCGTCGGCCATCGAGCCGATGAGTTCCTGGATCTTCTTGGCGATCTTCGTGAAGGAGAGGCCGATGCTGTAGGTCTCGCCCTTCTGGTGCACGCGGACCACGGACGCCTCGATGGGAGCCTTCTCAAGGCCGGGGATCGCCAACACCATCTCGAAGCTCTTCGTCTGCGGCGGGGCGCAGAACATCAGGAGCGACATGCCGCCGGCCGACAGGTCGGTCATGATCGCGGGCTGATCGTGGTGGCCCAGGCCGGACAGCTCCAGGGAGATCGGCTCGATCATCCCCTCGACGACGCTGAAGCGGCGGTGGCGGCGGCGCTCGGCGCCGGATTTCTTTTCGCTCATTGGCATTCCCCCAGCAAAGTTCGCTTCGCGACACCGGTCGCGAGCACCGTCGTCAGCCGTCCCGGCCGTCCCGGTCCGCCCCACTTCACGCGCAGGCCGTCGCGCGTGCGTCCGTAACCGCCGTTTTCATCCAAAACCTCGACCGTCCGGCCGAGGCGGGCCTTCAGCGCGTCCTCGGCGAAGCGGTCGCACACCGCGTTGAGCCGCGACAGCCGCTCTTCCTTCACGTCCGCGGGCACGTCGTCGCTCATCGCGGCCGACTCGGTGCCCTCGCGCGGAGAATACTTGAACGCGTACGTCCACGTCGGGCGCAGGCGCTCCGCGAGCTCCAGAGTGCGCGAGAAATCATCCTCGGTCTCCGTCGGGAATCCTACGATAATGTCCGTGGACAGTTCAATTGAGGGACGGGCGGCGCGCACGCGTTCGACGAGCGCCAGGAAGGATGACGACGTATAATTGCGCCGCATCCCCGCCAGCACGCGGCCCGAGCCGGATTGGACCGGCAGATGGACATGGTCGCCGGCTCCGGCCACGCCGCTCATGGCCGCGATCAATTCATCATCGAAAAAATACGGATGCGGGCTTTCAAAGCGAACGCGCGCCACGCCGTCGATTGCGGCCACGGCGCGCAGGAGCTCCGGAAAGCGGCGTTCCCGGCCGTCCTCGCCGCGCGCATGCCAGCTGTTGACGGTCTGGCCGAGCAGGAGAATCTCGCGCGCGCCGGCCGCGGCTTTGGCGCGCGCCTCGGCCAGCACGGTTTCATAGGGGCGGTAGACCTCGCGTCCGCGCACGCTCGGCACGATGCAGTAGGAGCACGAGTAGTTGCAGCCGCGCATGATCGTCACGGGGGCCACCACCGCCGACGACCAGCCGATGGGTGCTGCGGGGCCGATCGCGGCCGCGGCGCCGTTGAAAGCGCCGGCGGATTCGGCACGCGCGTCGAACTTCGCGGCCAGAGCCTCTTCCACCAATCGCGGATAGTCGTCGATCGATTTGGCGCCGACCACCAGATCGACATACGGAAATCTCTCGCGAATCCAGCCGCCCAGCCGCTCGGCGGCGCACCCGGCCACGATCAGCACCCGCCCGGAGTCCTGCTCCTTCCAGGGACGCAGCCGGCCGATCAGCGACAGGGCCTTGTCCTCGGCGTGCTGGCGCACGGTGCAGGTGTTGAGCACGATCGCGTCCGCATCCTCGGGCTCGGCGGCGGCGCGAAAACCGCGCGCCAAAAGGGGCGCGGCCAGTTCTCCGCCGTCCGCCGCGGACATCTGGCAGCCGAAGGTGACGACATGGAGCTTCACGGGCGGCGCTCCGGACCGGCCTGAGCGACGCGAAAGTAGACGACGCGCATCTCCTCGTCGTCTCGGATATTGCGGCCGTTGGCGAAGTTCAATTTATCCTTGAGTTCGGCGAGCGTGACGCCTTCGCAACGCGCCAGCGCGTCGTCGAATTTTCCGAACGGACGCAGTTCCACGACCACCACGACCAGGCGCGCGCGTTCGCGGCCGTGCTTGTCGACCAGGGCGAGCGCGTCGCCGGCCTTGATGTCGGCGTCCTCCGGGTCGTAGGCCGGGCAGGAGGTCGCGGACTTTCGGCCGGACAAGATCGCTTGGATCATCTCCTCGCCGAGGCCCCCATCGCCGTACCAGCCGAAGCGAAAGCGCTTCACCGTCGAGATTATATCACTTCGCGGGCGTGAGCGGGCGCCAGTGCACCGCGGTCAGGGCTCGGCGCAGCAAGGCGTCGTCGGCGGGCTTGGCCTTGGGCGGGAGGTCGTCGATGAGCATGTCGACGTCGTTCACCGAAGACGCCGGACCGGCGATCACGACGCCGTCGCCGGAGGGCAGCGTCGCCGCGCGCGCATGGCCGAACGCTTGGGCCGCCGCCGCTTCGATTTCCGTCAGCGAGGCGTCCGAGAAGTCGAAGGCGGGCAGAAGCAGGACGGCCGTGCCGTTGGGCGCCAATCGGGCGCGCAGGGCGGCCAGCGCGGAGGCGGATAGGAACTCGCGGCGAGCGGCGCGGTCCCACGGAAGAGGCAGAACCTCCAACGCGGCGTCGGCCGCGGCGGCATCCGTGCTGACGTGCGTCCGCCAGCCTGCTCCCAGCGCCGCATTCAGGGCGGCGGCTTGCGCCGAGCCGCCGTCGACGACCGCCAATCGGCACCCGGCGCCCAAGGCGACGTACACGGTCTGCGGCCCGGGCGGACGCGCCAGCAGTATGGAGCAATCCGCTCCGCGTGGGGACTGGCCGAGCGCCAGGGAAAGCGACAGCAGTGCGGCACCCGCGTCGTCGCGCTGGATCACGCCGTCGTGCAGGAGCACGCGTTCGCCTCGCGAAAAGCGATAAGCGCTCCAGACGGAGACGCCGTCATCGAACGTGCCGAGAAACCCCCCCCCCGGATACAGCGAATCAAGGCGCGACGTCCAGGCCGCAAAAAGAGCGAAAGACGAAGCGGCGGCGAAAACCAGCGCCGCCGCCGTCAGCGCGACGAGCGCGCGCGCGCGCAACGGGCGCAGGCCCCCTGCGGCCCAAGGCCTCGCGCGCAAGGAGGCGATCAGCGCCAGCGTGACGCCGCCCAAGCCCAGCGCGCTGGACGGCTCCAAGCGCGGGATCAGAGCGGTCACCAGCGCGGCGCCGAAAAACGGCGCGGCCGAGGTCATTTTTGTGCGCGGTTTCATCAAGCCGCGCGCGGCGCGCGCGACGCAGGCGGCGGCGGCGGCCAGCAGGAGCACGGGCTGGCCCAGCAGGAACCAGGCGTTTCCGGCCCAGGGATAGAACAAGCGGCGCGGCTCGGCGGAGTTCTCTCCCAGAAACCGGAGCAGGGCCGGCTCGGCCGCCGTCAGCAGTCCCGCGGCGGCGACCCAAGTCGGCACGGAGGTTGCGTCGGGCGCAGTGCCCGCGGAGCCGAACGCGGCCCCGGCCGCCAAGGCCGAAGCGGTGAGGGCGAAGCCGAGCGAAGGATCGGCGATCCACAATCCCAGCAGTCGGGCGGCGGCCGCGGCGCAAAAAACGGCCGTCGCCGAAAGCCACGGCGCGGGCGACTGTCCGGGGGGCGCGGCGGCCAGGAACGCGAGCGCCGCGCAAGCGGCGGCCAGCCCCGCCGCGGCGCGCGGAACATTCTCCAGGCCCGCGTGGAGCGCGACCGCGCTCAAGAGCAAGGGCAGTGCGGCGAGCGCGCGCCGTTTCAAAGCCGTGCTTTGCGCGCGCAGTCTCGGCATAGCCCGAAGACTTCGTGGCGGTGCCAGCGCGGGGTGAAGCCGACGCGACGGCACGCCTCTTCCTGGATTTTCTCCAGGCGCGGCCAGCGCACCTCGCGGATGTGCCCGCACTCCACGCATATCAGGTGATCGTGGTGCGGCCGCTCCAAATTGATCTCGAAGCGCGACACGCCGTCGAGCCCGACCACGGGTGCCGCCAAGCCGCACTCCTGCAACGTCTTCAAGGTGCGAAAAACCGTCGCGCGCCCCACCCCGCGGCCGCGCAGGGCGCGATGAATCTCTTCTTGGCTGAGATGTCGGTCCGACGCGATCAGCATGTCCAGGATCGCGCGCCGCTGTCCGGTCAGCCGCAAGCCGTTCTTGGCCAGGTGCTCGGCGAAGACACGCGCCACGCGCGCGGCGAACGCGGGCCGTGCCGCGGCTTCGCCGTCGTAGATCAGCAGCTCCCTCACCGCGATAGCGTATCCCATCGCGCGGAAGCCGTCAAGCCGCGACATGTTTTCGTCATCGGGCTGTGGTAAAATCCGAGGCATGAAGAGCGTTCTCAGTTGGTGCGTCGCCGTGCTGGTGGCCGGCGTTTTACCCGCGGCCGCTCGCGCCGATGATGCCGGCGCCTTGACTCCGCCCGGGGCCTTGCCGTCGGCTGGCGGACCCGTCGCCGAGCCGGGAGGCGCGCCGATCGCCGCTCCGGGCGCCCTGCCTGAGGAGGGCGCGCAGGCGGCCCCGGTCGCCCCCGCTCCCGCGGTCTCGTCGGTCGAGCTTGCGCCCAAGCCAGCGCCGGCCCCGGTGAAAAAGAAGGCGCGGCGTTCGCGGCCACGCCCGAAGCGGCGTTCCGCGACAAAGAAGAAGACCGCCGCGCTGGTGGTCACGCCGAAGCCCGACGCCAAGCCCGTCACGGCGGCGCTGGCGCCAAAGCCTGCGGCTCCGGCTTTGCCGCCGGCGGTGCCGGTCACGCCCGTCGAGCCGGAAAACCCTTAGCGGGTTAAAGCCTCTCGATCGCGGACGCCTCGATCCAGCCGCGCGCGCCTTCCTTCAGCAGGCCCACGTCGAGCCACGCGCCCGAGGAACCCAGCACGCGCACGCGCCGGCCCTCCGGTACGGTGAAGGCCACGTCGAAGCCTTCGCCTGGCCCGTGGCGCAGTTCGGCCTTGGCCGCGATCACCACGCCGCGGCCCGGCGGAAGCACGGCGCGCAAGCCCATCCACCACAAGCCGAAAAACGCCCACAGCGCGGCGCCTCCCCCCGTCCAGGCGCGCAGGCTTTCCCGGCGCCGCGGCAGGGCCAGCGCGGCCGCGGCCAGCAGGAGCGTCGCCCAGGCCGCGGCCCAATGCAGGCCCGCGAGTTCGCGCTCGGAGAGTTCGGTGAACAGGCGGAACAGAACCGGCGGCGTGCCGGGCGGGACCAACTCCTCGCCCGCGCGGCTCAGCGCGAAGGAAAGATTTTCGCGCACATCGGAGTCGCGCGGGTCCAGTTCGAAGGCGCGTTCGAAGCCGACGATCGCGGGACCCAGACGGCCGGCCTTGAACAAAGCGTCACCCAGGTCGTATTGGATCGCCGCGTCGCGCGGCGAAGCGGCGGCCAGAGCGGAGAGCGCCGCAGCCGCGTCCGCGTAGCGGCCGGCGTCGTAAAGGGCGCGCGCGGCGGCCAGGCCGTCCGGCGCGGCGCCGGTCGGCTGGGCGTGGAGACGGAGCGAGCAGGCGAGGATGAGCGCGGCGGCGAGGGTGAGTTTCATCGGCCGATCTCCTGGTCGAGCGTCCGGATCAAGTCGGCGATTTCGCCCGCGAAACGACGGGCGTCGGAGCCGTCCACGCCGCCCGGCGCGAAGCGCCGCAGGTCCGCCTCCTCCCAGGCCGCGCTCAGGCGCGCGAGCGTGGGTTCGGCGGGCGGACGGCGCAGCGACTTGAGCCCGTCCAGAGCGGTCTTCAGCGTCAGCCCCGCCGACGGCACGTCGAGCTTGTCGGCGACGAACGCGGCCAGCGCCTCGTCGACGTGAGCCGCGGCGTCGGCGGCCTGTGCGTCGGGCAGGGCGGAGGCCGCCTTCAGTCGCTGCTCGGCGCGGCGGCGCGCGTCGCGGAAGCGCCGGCCGCGCGGGTCGGAGTCGGCGGCGCGGCGACGCCAATCAAAGAGAGCGGCGAGGGCCAGTGCCGCGAAGGGCAGGGCGTGCCATGGCCCCAGGTCGGCGAACGCGACGAGGGCCGCGGAGATCGGGTCGCGCTGCGGCGCGGTCTTCAGGTAGCGCACATCCTCGCCGAAGGCGGTCACGCCCGGCGCGGATTGCGCCGGGCTTGGAGCCGCCGGCACCGCGCCTGGCGCGCCGGGCGCGACGTGCAGGGAGATCGGGGACGTCGCGGCGACGGCGTACGCCTTGCTCTGCGGGTCGTAGTAGGAAAAACGGAAGGAGGGCAGCGACACGTCGCCGGACACGCGCGCGACCAGGACGGTGCGAAACGTCTTGCGTCCGGAAATGCGGTCGCCCGCCTTGTCGGTCGTCGCGGAGGATTCCGTGTCGAAAAAGCGCAGGGCGGGCAGGTCGGGCTTGGGCGGCTCCGGAATCGACTGCACGTTGCCGGAGCCGGAGACATCCACGGTGAGCGTGACGGCCTCCCCCGCCTTGACGTCGGCGTGGTCCACGGACGCGCGCGCGGCGAGCCGGCCGACGACGCCGGTGAAGTCCGCGGGCTTGCCCGGAGGCGGCGGGTCGACGCGCAGCGTCAGCGGATCCGAATGCAGAACCACGGCCTGGGGATTGGCGAAAAAACTGTTGAAAAAACCCGCGGCGAACGGGTCACCGCCGGGGCGGGCCACCTGCGCGTGCACCGCGGCGGATCCGATTTTAAGACGGCCGGACTGGATGGGGAACAGCGCGGTCTTGATTTCCGAGTAGGCGTAGGGGCGGCCGTGGATGATCGTGGTGCCGTTGCGGACCGGGGGCAGGTCCATGCTCAGGAAGCCGGTGAGATCCGGCGCCTCGTATTGCTGGTTGCCCAGCAACTGGGCCTCTTGGGAATAGAGAAAGCGCACGGTCAAGGTGACCTGCTCGTTGACGACCGCGCGGCTCTTGTCGAGCGTCGCGACGACCATGGCCGCGGGCGTGCGTCCGGTCCGTGCGTCCGTCGGCGCCGCCGTCGCGTTGGTGTCCGACGGATCACCGGCCGCGGGGGCATTCTCGTCCGGCGCGGCCGCCGCGGCGGGCGCGGCCGCGTCGGGCGCGATTTTGGCGCCGGGCTTGACGACGTCCACGTCCAGCGGCGTGCTGGCTTGGGCGGCACCGTCGGTGCCGATCGGCGGGATGCGGAAATGCCCCACCGAGCGCGGCGACAGCACGTAGGTGTAGACGACGCTCGACGCGATGTGGCCGTTGACGATGCTGATGCTCTGGCTGCGGCCGGAGTCGTAGATGCTGAAGGCTTCGATCGGGGGCAGTTTTGGCTCGGGCACGGAGGCTTGATCGCCCGTGACGGTGACCGAGAGTACGAGCTGGTCGTCGGCGGCCACGCGCGTGCGGTCGAGCGCGGAGGTCACGACGACGCCGGCCCCGGCGCGCGCAGCGAGGGCGCACGCGGCGAGCGTGAGCAAGAGCTTTTTCACCAGTCTTCCTCCGACGTCGTTTTCGGCGGCGGGCGGTTGCCGTAGCGCGCGGTCGGCGGCGGCGCCTGCTTTTGGGCCGCCTTCTCGCGCTCAGAGACGGCGCGCATCACGCGGTCGGCGTCCTCGCGGCTCATCTGATCCTGCGGGCGCGGCGGAGTCGGCGGCGGCTTCTGTCCGCCGCCGCCGCTCTTGTCCTGGTCCGGCTTGGGCTTCGGCTTCGGATCGGGCTTGGGCTTCTGCTTTTTGTCCTGCGGCTTCTTCTTCGGCGGCGGATTACGGGAGCGCAGGACGGCGAGCACCAGATTGCGCCGTGCGTCCGCGTCCTCGGGCGAAATCGTCAGCGCGCGCCGGTAGGCGTCCGCCGCACCCGGATAGTCCTCGGCCTGGTAGCGGGCGTTGCCTAAATTGTAGAGCGCGTCGGCGCGCAGAGGCGCCTGCGCGTCGCGGCGCGAGGCGACCGAGGCGAAGGCCCCGGCGGCGTCCGAGTCGCGGTCCAGCCGGTAGAGCGCGTCGCCGGCGTTGAAGACGGGGCGCGGGTCGTTGGGGGCGTCCTCGGAGGCGCGGCTGTCGAGCGCGAGGGCGTCGTCGTATTGGCCCTGGTCGTATTTCTTGTTGGCGTCGCGCAGCGGACTGGACAGCATCCCGGCGCGGGCCGGGGCGGCCAGCGCGAGCGCAGCCAAGAGGACGGCCGCGGAGGTTCCGGCCGCGGCGCGCGCGGGTGCCGCGGTACGGCCGTCGGCCGCGGACGCCGGACGCGGCTCGGCGAGCAAGGGCAGCAGAAGTTCGGCCAGAAGCAGGACGAAGGCCAGGGACAGCGGCCAACGGTAGCGGTCCTGCCAGCGCGTGGCGGTCCCGCCCAGACCGTGGGCGGCTTGCGACGCGTTGAGGCGGGAGGCGATGTCGGCGACTTCGTCCTCTCCGGCGCTGGTGCGGTAATAGGCGCCGCCGGTGAGCTTGGCGACCGTCGCGAGCGTGTCCTCGCCCAGGCGGCTGACCACGGTCGCGCCGTGAGAGTCTTTTTTGTAGCCGCCGCCGCCCAGAGGGATCGGCTCGCCTTCGGACGTACCGATGCCGACGGTGTAGACGCGCACACCCTGGGCGGCCAATTCGCGGGCGGCGCCGACGGGATCGGAATGATGATCCTCTCCGTCGGTGAGCAGGACGACGCTGCTGGTGCCGGGATACTTGCCGAGCATCTGGCCCGCGACGCGTAGCGCGGTCCCGATGGCCGTGCCGGGCACGGGCACCGCGCCGACGTCGAGCGCTCCCAGCAGTTCCTTGGCGGCGGCGATGTCGCTGGTCAGCGGGCAGACCACCTGCGCGTCGCCGGCGAAGGCGACGACGCCCACGCGCGCGCCGCGCAACTGGTCGAGCAGAAGCGACAAGGACGCCTTGGCGCGTTCCAGGCGCGAGGGCTTGACGTCCGGCGTGCGCATGGACAGCGAGACGTCCACGGCGACGACGACCTGGCGCGCGGAAGCGCTGGTCTTGACGAGCTCCACGCCCCACTGCGGCCCGGCCAGCGCCACGAAAATGAGCGCCAGCGCCGACAGACGCAGTCCCCCCGCCAGTCGTCGGCTGAACGCGCCGATTTCATCGAGCGCCCCGTCGTCGGCCAACCACGTGCGTCGCGTAAACGTGAGCACGGGCAGTCGGGCCGCCGCCAATGCGTCCAACTGCGCCGGAACGTCCCAAATCCGCGCGTCCTCCTGTTCCAGGAGCCAGATGATCACCCCGTCGGCGCGCATGGTCTTGAGGCGGGCAAAGACGTTTTCGTGCACCCCGTCGGCGCGCGGTTCCACCAGCCAGCCGCGGGCGGCGGCGGCGAGCATCACCGCCTGCGCGGCCTCGTGCGCTGCGGCGCCCGGCCAGTAGGGCGAGAGCAGCGCGATGGTGTGGCGGGTG
>JAJXVH010000072.1 GCA_021782205.1 bacterium
GGCCTGGCGGCGCTCGCGGGCGCGGGGCTGGCCGCGCCGGCGTTGCTGCCTTACTTCGAATACCTCGGCCTGAGCTCCTCGGCCGCGTCGTCGGCCGCGCTCGCGCGCTGGGGCGCGCGCCTGCCGTGGTCCTTGCCCCTGCATTTGGCCCTGCCGCTGGCGGCCGGCTCGGCGGCGCGCTCTCACCCGGTCTTGCAGGCGGCGTTCGGCCTGGATTTCACGAGCAACTTCCTGGAGCGCGCGGGCTGGCTGGGATTCCCCGCGCTGATGTTCTCGGCGCTGGCCTTGTTGCGCCGCGGCGGCGAGCGCGAGGTGCGCTTTCACGCCGGGCTCGCGGCTTTCGGCCTGGCGGCCGCGGTGGGACTGCCGCCTCTGCCCTGGCTGTGGCGCTTTTTGCCCGGATTTTCGGCGGCCAACCCCACGCGCCTGCTGATGCTGTTCTGCTTCGGCGGCGCGACCTTGGCGGGATTGGGACTGGAGGCGGCGCCGCGCGCGGAGGACCGGCGCACGGCCGCCGTTCTGCTGGGCGCGGCGTTGTCGTTGGCGGCGGCGTGCGCGTTCGTCTACACGGCGGTCTGGGACCTTCTGCCTGCGGGCGCGCGCGGGTTCGCGGCCGGCCAGCTGCTGGTCGCGGTCCTGGAGGCCGTCGCCGCGGCCGCGCTGGTGGCCCGGCCCGCGTGGCGCCGCTGGGCCCCGGCCGTCGCGGCGCTGTTTCTTCTGCGTCTGGCCGCGGGCGTCAACCCCAGCGCCCCGGCGGCCTGGCTCTACCCGCCCACGCCGTCGCTGGCGCGGCTGGCGGACGCGGCGGGTTCGGCGCGCGTGATCGCGCTGGGCTCGGCCCTGCCGCCGGACACGGGCATGGCGCTGGGACTGCGCGACGCGCGCGGCCAGGATTTCGCGTCGCTGGCGCGCTACGAGCGCCTCGTGCGCGGCGCGACGGGAGACTTCGGCTTCTACGGCTCGGCGTCTACTTTGCCGGCGGCACCGCGGCTTCTGGGGATTTCCGCCTACGCCGAAGACCCCGCCGAAACCGCCGCTCCTCAGCCGGGCTGGACCCGCGTCGACGACGGCGACCTGCGAGTTTATCGCGCCGACGCGCCCGCTGCGCGCGCGCTGTTCGTGCCCGAGTCTCTGCCCGTCGCGGAGTCCGACGCTCTTCGCGCCGTGCGCGACCCGCGTTTCGATCCGGCGCGCGCGGTCCTGCTCGACGACTGGTTCACCTTGCCCACGTCTTCGCGCGCGCGCGGCGCCGCGCGGATCGTGCGCGACGGGCCCGATCATGTCGTCGTCGCCGTCGAATCCGACGGTCCGGGCTGGCTCTTGCTGCTCGACTCCTGGTATCCGGGCTGGCGGGCGCGCGTTGACGGACGGCTGACCCCTCTGCGTCGCGCGGACTACGCCTTCCGCGCGGTCGCCGTGCCGGCGGGGCGCTCCACGGTGAGCTTCGACTACGTTCCCTTCTCCTTGACCGCCGGCATTCTGCTGGCCGCGCTGTCCGCGCTGGCGCTGGCCGCGGTCTGCCGCCGCGCCTAGAGCTCCAGCTCCAAACCTTCGCGCGCCGCGAACACCTGCGGCCCGCCGCGCGCGGCGCTGGCGCGGGCGCAGTCGGCCTCGATGCCGTCGATGGCCGCGTCGTCGTGCGCGGGGTCGTGATGGAACAGGGCCAGGCGCCGGACCTTCGCGCGCGCCGCCAGATCGAGCACATCCTCGAACGTGCTGTGGCCCCAGCCGCGGCGCCGGCGGTATTCGTCCGGGGTGTATTGCGACTCGCAGATCAGCAGGTCGGCGTCCGCGGCGAAGCGCGCCACGGCGGCGTCCTCCTTGTCCATGAACTCGCCGCGCGCGTTGAGGCGGGCGTAGGGCTCGTGGTCGCTCAGGTAGCAGACCGAGCGGCCGTCATGCTCGAAGCGGAAGCCGACGGTGATTCCGGGATGGTTCAGGTAGTGATAGGTGACGCGCGTCTCGCCCACCTGAACGGGACCGCGCAATTCGACGTAGGTCGGACGCGCGGCCAGGTCCTCGGGACGCACCGGAAAATAAGCGGACGCCATCTGCGCGGCGATCACGTCGCGAAACGGCTTCGTCGCGCCGGGCACGCCGTAGAGCGTGATCAGGCTTTCGGCGCGGTAGAGCGGCGCGAAGAACGGCAGCCCCTGGATGTGGTCCCAGTGCGTGTGCCCGATGAACAGATGCGCCTCGACCGGCGCGCCCGCGCGCTCGGCGACCAAGGCGTCGCCCAGCGCGCGGATGCCCGTGCCCGCGTCGGCGATCAGCACTCGGTTTCCGGCGCGCAGTTCGACGCAGGGCGTATTGCCGCCGTAGCGCGCGGTCGCGGGCCCCGGCGAGGGCACCGAGCCGCGCACGCCCCAGAAGCGTACCCGCATCACTTCTCGCCGATCAGCTCGGCGACGCGCTTCTGAAAGTCGGCGATGCGGAAGGGCTTGATGATGTAGCCGTCCGCGCCCGACTCCTCGACGGCGGTCTTCACGTCGTGCGTGTAGGACTTCGAGGAGCTGATGAGCACCTTCGTCGCCTTCAGCGCGTCGTCGCCGCGGATACTGCGGCAGACCTCGAAACCGTGCATCTTGGGCATCAGCAAGTCGAGCACCACCAGGTCCGGCTTCCAGCGCCGGGCCAGCGCCAGACCCGCCTCGCCGTCCTCGGCGGTCTCCACCTCGAAGTGCTCTCTCAGCACGTGCGCCATCATGTGCCGCATGTCCTCGTCGTCGTCCACCACGGCCACGCGCTTCATTGAATTGAGTGTAAGGCGCGCGTCCCGCGGCGTCAAGGTCCGCTTCACGCGTCGCGGCCGGCACGCGCGGGGGGTTATAAGCTTGCTAGAATCGAGCCGGTGGCGAAGAACATGATATGCGCGGCGTTCAGCGCGCTCCTTTGTTTGGCGGCGCGCGCGCGGGCCGCGGAGACGCCGGTTTTGTCGGAGACGACGCCGCCGCCCGAGGTGCAGGCGCTCGACGGTTTTCAAGGCGCCGACTACCAGGTCAGCCAGGTGCGCTCGTTCGTCGTTTCCAACTCCTCGCCGTCCCTCAAGACCCTCGCGCTCTACCTTGGCGTCGAAGTGGGCAGCCCCTGGCTGAACGGCGAGGATTTCTCGCCCCTGCTTGCGTTGGAACTGCCCAAGGCGCTGGCGGTTTTCTCCCAGTGCGGCCTGGGCTTCAGCCGCGTGCACCTGCTGGAACTGCGGTTCAACGCGGCGGGCCTGACCCGGCTGGCGGACTACGCCTCTTCAAGCCCCTACGATCCGCCGTTCGAATTCGGCCTGCTTCAGGACCTGCCGCCGGCAGCGCGGCCCATGGTCGTGCTCCTGCGCCAAGGCTACGCCGAATCCTTCAACGCCGATGCGATCAGCAACCTGACCCCGGTCTACGGCGCTTCGATCGCGAAGATCGGAGGTCTGTCGTTTGTTCCCTCCGACACGGACGTGGGCTACGACGCGAGCGTGTTCGCGCCCGGATCTTACAGCCTTTTCGCGCACGAGATGGCTCACGTGCTGGGCAACCTGGAGCACGTGACGCTGAGCGTGCCCAACATCATGAATGCCGGCGACGGCGACACTCCGCGCGCGGCCGGGCGCATGATGAGCACGGACATGACTCCCCAGCAGTGCGCGGCCGTCTTGAGCTACCCGGGGTGAAATGAAGACGCGGTCGGTCCGCGTCTAGTCTTCGCGCGCGCCGGCGGCGTGACGCTCGAACAGCGCGGCGAGATCGTTCTGGGCGTAGAGCGCCTGCGTCGGGAGCGGTTCGGCCGGCACGGAGTCGTCGCGCAGGCGCAACTGGAGCCAGGCCACATCATGCCATTGGCCCTGCTTAAAGCCGATCTTGGGATAGACGCCGACCATGCAAAATCCCATCGCTTCGTGGAGGCCCAAGCTTGCGGGGTTGGGTAAGGTGATGCCCGCGTACGCGTTGGCGTAGCCCTGGCGGCGCAGGAGCTCCAAGAGGCAGGCGTAGAGCGCCCGGCCTATCCCGCGTCGCCTCGCGCGCTCGTGCGCGTAGGCGGAAACCTCGACGCACCAGCGATACGCCCGTCGCGTGCGGTGCTCGGAGGCATAGGCGTAGGCAACGACGTCGCCGTCTTCCTCGAACACCAGCCACGGATGACTTTCACGCTGCGCGCGCACGCGCCGCTCCATTTCGGCGGCGTCCGGGGCCTCGGTCTCGAAGGAGACGGCGCCGTCGCGGACGAACGGCGCATAGACGGCGGCGAGCGCAGGCGCGTCGGCCGGTTCAACGGGGCGTATGATTTTCTTCAGTCCGGCATTCCCCGTTGGGCGCGGCGGCCGTCTCGCCCGTAGACCAGATGGGCGCGGCCCGCGGGCGCGCCGACGACGTTCTTGAGCACCCCGAGCGGCCCCGCGTCCAGCTCCAGGGCGTCGCCGGGCTTGATCCAGCGGTCCTGGTCCAGGCCGCAGCCCTTGAAGTACGTGCCCGAGCCCAGCAGGTCGCCGGGGCGCAGCGTCTCGTTTTGCGAGGCATGCGACAGCATGGTGTCGAAGCGCCAGTACGGTTGGACGCCGTCGGATCGACTCCACTCGGCACCGTTGACGCGCACGGCCAGCGGGGGGATCTCGCCTTTGGGCCATTCGTCGGACGTCAGCAGGTAGGGGCCCAGCGCGGTGGCGAAATCCTTGCCTTTGGCGGGGCCCATGCGGCAGAGCATCTCGTTTTTCTGGACGTCGCGCGCGGAGCAGTCGTTCATCACCATGTAGCCGGCCACGCAGGCGAGCGCGTCCTCCACGGGCACGTCGCGGCACGGGCGGCCGACCACGGCCGCGATCTCGAATTCGAAATCAAGCTTGCGGGTAAACGCGGGCCAGGGGATTTCGTCGCCTGGGCCGTAGATCTCGCGCGGGTTGCCTTTATAAAAGACCGGCTGTTCGTACCAGGCGGCGGGAATCTCTTCATTGCGGCGCGCCGCTCCGGCCTTCGCGTGGTTTTCGAAGGCGAAGAAGTCGCGCAGGCCGCGCGGGCGCGGCAGGGGGGCCTTGAGCCGGACCTCGCCGTCATTCCAAACCAGGCGCTCGCCGCGCGGCCCCGCGGGCTCGCCGTTCAGGGCTTCCAGCGCCAGACGCGCCTCGGCCAAACCCTCGTCGCCCGTGTCGAGCAGTCCCAGCAGGTCGGCCGGCACGAAAAAGTCAGCGCGCTCCGCGGGGCGGGAGCGTCCGTCGCGCGCGTAGCGCCGCGCGGCCGCCAGGTTCAAGTCGACGACGCGGCCCTCGCGCAACGCGCCGAGGCGCTCGACGGGGCCCAGAGGCGTGGCGACCTCGAAAGTGACGAGCTTCACGGCGGCATCCTAGCAAAATCCCGCGCCGAGAGATTTTTGGCGGCGGCGATAGATTATAATAACGCGCATGAATATCCGCTGGGCGCTGGCGAGTCTGCTGCTGGCGGCCGGCGCGCGTCCGGTTCTGGCCGCGTCCAACGCGTCCGCTTCCTGCCCGGACTACGGCCCCCTGCCCGACGCCCCGGCCGACTACGCGCAGGCCGTGGCCCGCTTCGCCGAATACCGCGCCAGCAAGCAGCCGGGCATCCGCGCCGAGGAGGACCTCCCCTTCCTGCGCGTGCACGGCGCTCCCACGGCGGAGTCGGTCCTTTTGGTTCACGGCCTGACGGATTCGCCCTACTACGTCGCGACGATCGGCGACGCGCTGTACGCGCGGGGCTATAACGTGGTGTCCGTCCTGCTGCCGGGCCACGGCACCCATCCTGAGTGTTTGCTCCACATCAAGAAAGCGCAGTGGCGGCGCGAGGTGCGCTTCGGACTCAGCCTGGCGCGACGTCTGGGAGCCAAAGTGTCCATGGCGGGATTTTCGACCGGCGGTGCTTTGAGCCTGGACGCGCTGGCGGAGAACTTCGAGCGCTCCGATCGCGACCCGATCGCGTGGGGCGATCTTCTGCTCTTCTCCCCGGCCATCGGCTTCGACACGGCGAAGGTGGACCTGTGCGACATCCCCGGCGTGGACGACGTTATTGAGAAAGTGATGCCTTGGGAGGGCAACAACCCGAACGCGCCGGAGACCAACCCCTACCGCTATGCGAAGATGGCCACGGAGGCGGTCTGCCAGTTGGTCTACCTGACTCAGGAAAACGATCTGCGGCGCTGGAGCATCGACGCCGACATCGCGCGTCGCGGCATCGGCGTGTTCGCCGTGGAGTCCATGGACGACACGACGGTCAGCCCGGAGGCGGTGGTCCGCTTCATGGGCGACCTGCCCTCCGGCGTGCGCCGTGAGTTGATCGCGTATCCCAAGAGCGAGGGCATCGCCCACGCCGACGTGCCGCGCCCGGAGACGAACCCGCATTACGCGGAGATGATCTCCCGGATGGACGCGTTTCTGGACGCGCCGTCCGCGCCCGCCGCGCTTGTCCCGCCGCTCTCGCGGCCGGCTCCCTCGTCGGCCGCGATCCTTCTGCGGGCGCAGGGCTTGGCCGGAGCGCTGGTCCGTTAGCGCGCCGGTCGCGCACTGACCCATGGATGCGTTCGATCCGCACTTTCTTGAGGCGGGGTGCCGCGAGGAAGTCGGCGCCCTTCTTGAAAAAACGCTCGCGCTCGCCTTGGATTTTAAAACGCGCGACCGTGTCGGCCACCACCGGAGCGTTTCTCAACTCCTGGAAAAGTATGTCGTGCCGCTCCCGGAAAAGGGTTGTTCGTCCGCGGACATCATGGAGTTCGTGGACGGACTCCTGCGGGAATCGATCAATTGGTCGTCGCCGATGTTCATGGGCTTCAACGACGCCGGCAACAGCGTCGCGGGGCTCATGGGAAGCATCGTGGAAGCGACCTGTCAGCAGAACCTGATCAATTCCGACTTTTGCGCTCGCGCCGGGACATTCGTCGAGATCGGCGTCATCCGCTGGCTGCGGGAATTGGTCGGCTACGCGAGCCCCGCGACGCCGACGAGCGTGAGCGACTTGGGCGGGGTGGCGACGACGGGCGGGACCTGCTCGAACATGTACGGCATGCTGATGGCCCGTAAGAACTCCTACCCCGGCTTCTCCCGAGAGGGCTTGCCCCCCGGCGCTCGGCCGCGTATCTTCGTCGCCGCGGACATCACTCATTACTCCGTTGCCGCTGCGGTGGGCTTGATCGGTTTGGGCACCGACAGCCTGGTCAAGGTGCCCACCAAGAATTTCCGCTACGATCTGGGCGCTCTCGACGCGGCCCTGAAAGATTCGCTGGAGAGGGGTGAGGACGCGGTTTGCGTGGTGGCGAACGCCGGCGACAGCCGCACGCTGACCCTCGATTCTCTGGAGCGACTGATCGACGTCGTCCGCCGCCGCGCGCCGAAGTGCTGGATTCACGTCGACGCGTGCAACGGAGGGCAGCTCATTTTTTCGCACAAGCACCGGGAGAAACTGCGCGGAATCGAGCGCGCGGATTCGATCGCGCTCGACCCGCACAAGGTGTTCAATGTCCCTTACACCTTGAGCTGTTTCCTTTTCCGGGAGCCGGCGCAGTTGAGCGGATTTTGGACGTCTTCGACTCTCATCATGCGCGACCCATGGGCCTTGGGACAGCTCACGCCGAACATCGGCTCCAAAAGCTGGTCCTCGCTCAAGTTGTATCTTTTGATGAAGCATCTCGGCCGGAGCGCGCTCGGTGAAATGATCGATCGCCGCATCGAACTAGCGGCGGCCTTCCGCGAACTGCTGAGCCGCGACGCGCGCTTCCATCTGGTGACCGCGCAATCCGATGTCAACGCGGTGCCATTTTTCTACGTCGGAACAATGGACGCGCGAACCGCAGACCCGGCCCGGCTCTATCGCGTCAACGAACGGCTCTATGCGGCAATGCTGAAGGACGGAGAGTTCTACGTCCATGGCTTCGGCATCAAGGACGACGGGGACTGTCTTGGCCGAGGCCAAAATCAGGCCCTGTTCGTTCTTCGGTTCATGTCGGGGCAGGACGGATTGAAGGAAGCCGAACTGCGCCGTCTCATCGACGGACTGGCGCGCTTGGGCGAGGAGGCCGCGCGGCGCGCGGACTGAACCGATCAGCGCGGCGCTGTAAGCGCGGCAATGCGGTCCGGGGCGAGCCCATGAAAATCGCGCACGGCGAACGCCGCGTGGCGGAATTCGTCCTCGCGGTGCGAGGTCGCGACCGCGACGACGGCCATGCCCGCGCGCCGCGCGGCCTCCTCGCCCAGCAGGGAGTCCTCAAAGACGATGCAGTCCGTGGGGGCCGCGCCCAAACGTTCGGCCAGCGTCAGCCAGGTCTCCGGATCCGGCTTGCCGCGCGTCACCATGCTCGCGTCGACCACGGCGTCGAAGAGTTCGCGCAGGCCCAGGCCGTCCAGGATGAAGGTCACGTTGTCGGACTTCGAGCCCGTGCCGAGTCCCAGTTTGTGGCCCTGCGAGCGGGCGGACTTTAAAAATTCCACGAGCCCGGCCGCGGGAGCCCGCGTCGGCCGATACAATTCGCGGTACAGGGTTTCCTTGGACGCGGCCAATTCTTCGGCCTCCGCGGCCGGCACGTCGCGCTTGAAGTAGTAGCGCAGGACCTCGCGCGTGGGCATGCCCATGGTGTTTTCTCGGAAGTCGCGCGGGTCGATCTCCAGGCCGTGACCGCGAAAGAAGATCCGCCAGGCTTCCTCGTGCGCGGGCATGTTGTCGCAGACGACGCCGTCCATGTCGAAAAGAAAGCCGATCGCGCGGGGCATGAGGAGATTCTAGCCAATCGGCTATAATGAAAGCTCATGAAGCTGCGCGCGCTGGACGTGACGGACTGGGGCTTCTTCGTCTTCCGCGGCGTCGACGCCAAGAAGTTTCTCCAAGGGCTCGTCACCGCCGACGTTGCGGCGCTGAAAACCGGAGACTGGACGCCGGCCTGCGTGCTGACGCCCAAAGGCCTGCTGGTCGCCGATTTCGAGCTGTACGACCGCGGCGATGACCTTCTGGCCGTGACGCGTCCGGCGGCGGCCGAAGGCTTCTTCAAGACGTTCCAGGCTCGGATCATGCTTTCGAGTTCGACGTTTGAACGCCGGCGCCCGCGCGCCGCGTTGGTGCTCGGAGAAGGCTTCCAGGGCGGCCTGCCGTGGCGGACGTTGGACGCGCCCGTCAGGCTTCTTCTAGACGAAGCTTCGCCCGCTTCCGCCGCGCCGCTGACGGCCGCGGAATTCGACGCGCTTCGGATCGCGGCCGGCCTGCCCTGGTTCGGCGTCGACATGGACGCGGCCACCTTGCCGCTGGAGGCGCGTCAGCGCGGCGCGATCAGCCTGACCAAGGGCTGTTACATGGGCCAGGAGACCGTCTCCCGCATGGTCCACCGCGGCCACGCCAACCGCGCGCTCGCGCGGTTGCGTTCTTTGGCCGCGGCGCCAGCCGCCGGGGCCGACGTCCTGCGCGACGGCGCGCCGGTCGGGCGCATCACCAGCGCCCGCGGCCAACACGCTCTGGCGATGCTGCGCGTCGACGCGGTCGTGCCCGGCGAGCGTCTGAGCGCCGCCGGCGTGGACGTCGAGGTCGTTGATTGAAGCGCTTGGGCGCGGCGCGAGCCGTCCTGCTCGCGGCACTGATCTGCGCCGCGCCCGCCGCGGCGGCCAAAACGAATCGGCGCAAGACGACGTCGCGCGCTCACCACGACTCCCGATCCTTCGGCGCCCGCCTTCACGCCATCGCGGCGCGGACGGGGCATGAAAGCCAGGGCGCGGCCGAGCGGCTGGGCAAGCGTCTGCAGGAACTGACCGGCGACAAGACCGCCGACGACACGCTCTCGCGGCTGAAGCGGGCGGTCTCCTCCGCCGGCGATGACTTTTCGCAGAATTTTAAAGTTCTGGCCGACCGGCTCCGCGCGGCCTTCTCGTCTCACAAGTAATTGCACGGCAGAACTGACGGAAGTCTAGGCGGCTTCGGCCGCGTCGGACGCACGCTCCCACTCGCGCCAGAGCAGGGACGCGACGACGGCCAGGCCCGCGACCAGGCCCAGCCACAGGCCGGTCGCGCCCCAGCCGTAGCGGAATGCCAGCGTCGCACCGATGGGCAGTCCGATCAGCCAATGACCGATCAGGTTGACGGCCATCGGGCGGCGAGTTTCGCCGAGGCCTCTCAGCGCGCCGCTGAGCGCCGCCTGGGCGCCGTCGAAGATCTGGAACGCGGCGCTGCAATAGAGCAGAGGCGTGCCGATGAGAATCACCGCGGGGCCCGCGCCGTACAGGCCCAGAAAGAAGGCGGGCGCGCAAGCGAGAACGACGCCCATGACGGCCATGAAGCCCATGCTCATCAAGGTCGCGGCGCGGCCCGCGGCCTGCGCGACGCGCGGCTCGCCGCGGCCCAGGGCCTGGCCCACGCGCGCGGCGGCGGCGTGCGAAAGCCCCATCGGCACCATGAAGGTCATGCTGGCGAGGTTCAGCGTCAGTTGGTGCGCGGCGAGCGTGCGCGCGCCCATGCGTCCGACCAGCGCCGTCACGAAGGAAAAAATCGCCACCTCGATGAGCATCTGCAGCCCGGCGGGAAAGCCCAGCGCGAATACATCGATGAACAGACGGCGGTGCCAGCCGCGGAACCGGAAGTCGATGCGGCGCAGTCGGCCGTGCGCCGCGGCGGCGGCCACGGTCAGCATGACCAGGTTGGCGGCGAGCGTGGCCCATGCGGAGCCGCGGATGCCCAGAGCGGGCGCGCCGAAGCGGCCGAACACCAGTGCCGCGTCGAGAAAGGCGTTGACGGCGTTGCCCACGACGATCGCGGCGACCAGAGGCGCCGTCACGCTCATCGATTGCAGGTATTGGCGGCAGGCGACGAAGCACAAGCCCGGGAACACTCCCCAGCGCAGTATGTTCAGGTAGGCGACCGCGCCGTCGATCACGCCGGGATCCACGCCGAGCGCGCGGAAGGCCGGGCCCGCGACCGAGCAGGTGAGGAACAGCGGTACGGCGACGGCCAGCGCCAGCGCGAGCGTGTGGACGAGCAGTTGGCCGCACAGGTCGGGTTTGCCCGCGCCGAACGCCTTGGCGGAGTGCGAGTCGATGCCCATGACCACGCCCATGCCCACGACGAACATGGTGAAATACGTCATGCTGCCCAGGCCCACCGAAGCGATCGCGCCCGAGCCCAGGCGTCCGACGAAGAGCATGTCCACCGTGCCGTAGAGCACCATCCCGATCTGCGTGAGCGCGATCGGGACGGCGAGGTGAAGCACGGACCGGGCCTCGGTCCAGGGGCTGGCGCGGGGATGCACGGGCGGCGAGGATATCAATTTCCGCCGCGGCCTGGCGCCCAATAAGCTAACCTAGCGCGCGTGAACGCGCTGATCGCGCTTTTTTTCGCCTCCGGTTTCGCCGGCTTGGCGCTTGAAACCGTCTGGCTGAGGCTGATGATGGCGCGCTTCGGCTGTGCCGCGCCGCTGGTGTCCGCGTTTCTGGCCGCGTTCATGGCCGGCTTGGGCCTGGGCGGCTGGTGGTCGGGACGGTTGGCGCGCCGACTCGGTGATTGGGACGCGGGCCGTCTGCTGCGGCTGTACGCGTGCGCGGAACTGGCCGTGGCGCTGTCGGCGCGACTGGTCCCGGCCGCGGCGTCGGCGGCGCGCGCGGCGCTGGACGCCGCGCTAGGTGCGCGCGCCTGGGGGGGCGCGGGCGATTATGCGGTTTCCGCTACCGCGGTCTGGGCCGCGCTTCTGCCTGCCTGCGCGCTGATGGGCGCGTCGTTTCCGCTGGCGCTGGCCGCCGCGCGCCGGCGCGAGGGCGGCAGTCCGCGAGAGTCCTTCAGCGCGCTGTATGCCGCCAACGTCGGCGGCGCGGCGGCCGGCGCGGCGCTGACCGCGCTCGCGCTGATCGAGGCGTTCGGCCTGCGCGGCACGTTGAACGTCGCGGCGGCGCTGGAGGCGGCGGTCGCGGCGGCGGCTTTCGCCCTGAGCCTGCGCCTGCGCGTGGCCAAGCGTCCGCCGCGGGCCAGATCG
>JAJXVH010000073.1 GCA_021782205.1 bacterium
GCGGCGGGCGACAGGGACAGAGGTCCGGGCGCGGTCTTCACCGCGGGGCTTGCGGCCGCGGGGCGCGCGCCTTGCGGCGCGGCGGCGCGCACGTCGCCCTCCGACACGCGTCCGCCGGGGCCGGTGCCTTTGAGCGCGGCGAGATTGACGCCCAACTGCGCGGCCAGCGCGCGCACGGCCGGCGTCGCGTTGACGGGGCTGGCCGCGACGGTCGGTGCGGCGGCGTTCCCCTTGAAATTCCTCACGTCGCTTTCCAAAACGCGTCCATCAGGTCCCGTGCCCGCGATCAAAGTGATGTCGAGGCCCATAGTCTTGGCCAATTGCCGCACCCGCGGCGTGGCCGAGACGTCCGTCTGTTTGGCGGCGGCGCGCGCCCGCGCGGCGACGGCGACGGGCGCTTCGGCGGCAACCGCTTTTACCGGCGCGGCGCCCGCGCCCGCCACGCCGGAGAACGTGACCAGCGGCGCGTGGACCTTCACCTTCTCTCCGGGCTTGGCGTGCAGGACGGCGATCGTGCCCGTCTTCGGCGAGGGGATTTCGACCTCGGCCTTGTCGGTGAGCACGGCGGCAATCGGCTGGTTTTCCGACACGCTTTGGCCGACTTTCACATGCCATTTGACCAGCTCGCCTTCGACCAGGCCCTCTCCGATGTCGGGAAGGACGAAGACGAATCCGCCGCCGGCGGACGCCGGCGGCGCCGAGGTTGCGGCGGCCTTGACGGCCGTCGTGGGCTTTTCCGCCGTCGCCGCTTTTCCGTTCGACTTGGCCGGAGACGCGGCCGGCGCGGCCGCGACGGGCGCGGGCGCGCCGCCGTTGCCGCCGACCTCGAACGTGGCCAGCGGCGCGTGCACCTTGATCTTCTCGCCGGGCTTGCCGAACAGCTTCAAAACCTTGCCCGATTTCGGGCTGGGGATTTCCACCTCGGCCTTGTCGGTCAGCACCGAGGCCAGCGGCTGGTTTTCCGCGACGGTGTCCCCCTCCTTGACGAACCACTTCACGATCTCGCCCTCGACCAGGCCTTCGCCGATGTCGGGCAGCTTGAATTCAAAATTCATGTCGATCTCCTAGAAGCTCAGCGCTTTGCGCGCGGCCAAAACGACGCGATCCGCGTCGGGGATATAATACTGCTCGAGACGAAACAAAGGCATGCGGATGTCCCAGCCGCCCACGCGCTCCACCGGAGCCAGCAGCTTGAGCAGCGCGCGCTCGGCGATCAGCGCGGAGAGCTCCGCGGCCCAGGAGCCGGTATTGGGGGCCTCGTGGGCGATCACGCAGCGGCCGGTTTTTCCCACGGAGGACAGGATCGTCTCCAGGTCCAGCGGCGCGAGCGTGCGCAGATCGACGATCTCGACGGACGCTCCGTCTTCCTGCGCGAGCTTGTCCGCGGCCTTTTGGGCCGTGACCGTCATCGCGCCCCAGGTCAAGATCGTGAGGTCGGCGCCCTCCTGAACCAGCCGCGCCTTTCCGATGGGCACGGTGTAATGGCCGGAGGGCACTTCGCCGACGGCGGAGCGATACAAAAGCTTCGGCTCGAAGAACACGACGGGATCCGGGGACTCGACGGCGGCAAGCAAAAGCCCCTTCGCGTCGCGGGGCGTGGACGGGATGACCACCTTGATGCCCGGCGTGTGGCAGAAGTAGGCCTCTGGACTTTCCGAGTGATGCTCCGGCGCGTGGATGAGGCCGCCGTGCGGCGCGCGCAGGATCAGGGGCACGGACAGCTTGCCGCGCGAGCGGCTGCGGATGCGGCCCAGGTGGCAGACCACCTGGTCGAACACCGAGGGCATGAAGCCGTCGAACTGGATCTCGGCGATGGGCTTCATGCCGTTGACGGCCAGGCCGATGGCGCTGCCCATGATGCCGATCTCGGCCAGCGGCGTGTCGACGACGCGCTCGTCGCCGTATTTCTTCCAAAGGCCGTCGGTGGCGCGAAAGACGCCGCCGTTTCGGCCCACGTCCTCGCCCAGGATCATCACGCGCTCGTCGGACGCGAGAGCCAAATCCAGCGCCTCGTTGACGGCGGTCACCAGGTTCAGCGTGCGGGTCTTGGCCGCGGCCTCGGTCTTCACGGAAACCTCCCTTCCGTCGGCGGAAGTTCCGTCAAAATCTTCGCGCCGCCCTTGAACTTCAGCAGCTCCTCCAATTGGGCGCGCTGTTCGACCAAAGGCCAGGTCGCGCGTTCGTAATTGTTCGCGAACATGTCCAGGGGGTTGGGCGGCGGCGTCTCTTCGTAGGCCTTCACCTCGCCGTCGATCCAGGTCTTGGTCTCTTGCGTCAAACTCTTTTCCTTCGCGTCGCTCCACAGCTTGCGCGCGGTCAGGAATTTCTTAAAGCGGACGATCGGGTCCTTTTTGCGCCAGGCCTCCACGTCCTTGTCCGAGCGGTAGCGCGAGGCGTCGTCGGCCGTGGTGTGGTGGCTCATCCGGTAGGTCTCGCACTCAATGACGGTCGCGCCCTCGCCCCGGCGCGCGCGCGCCACCGCGTCGGTCACGGCCGAATAGACGGCCAGAGCGTCGTTGCCGTCCACCTGAAGGCCCGCCACGCCGTAGCCCCATGCCTTCTGCGCGAGCGTCTGGCTCGCGGCTTGGCGCGAGCGCGGCACCGAGATCGCCCAGCCGTTGTTCTCGATGACGTAGATCGCCGGCAGCTTGAACTGGCCGGCGAAGGTCAGCGCCTCGTGCAGGTCGCCCTTCGACGAGGTGCCGTCGCCGCAGTAGGTCAGCGCGACGCCGCCTTTCTTCTTGAACTTCTCGCCCCAGGCCAGGCCCGCGACCTGCGTCAGGTGCGTGCCGACCGGGATCGAGAAGATCATGTCGTTGTTGCCGTCGGGAAAATGCGTGCCGCGGTCGTCGCCGGCCCAGTAGAGGAGCGCGTGGCGCATCTGCATGCCGCGCGCGAAGTAGACGCCGCCGCCGCGGTAGGTCGGCACCACCCAGTCCGTGGATTTCAGCGCCAACGGCGGTATGCACTGCGTGGCCTCCTGCCCCGTGATCATCGGGTAGGTGCCCAGGCGCCCGGAGCGCTGGAGCAGGATCGCGCGCTCGTCGAAGGCGCGTATCTGGAACATGAGCCGGTACATCTTGAGCAGAAGGTCGTCCTTGACCTTCGGCATCAGCTTGGCGTCGACGGTGCCGTCCGCCGCGAGAATCTCCAGGCGCTGAACGGCGAGCGTCGCGACGGTCTTAAGCGGCAAGGGTTTTCTCCAGACGGCCTTTCAAGAAAAGCTCCGCGGCGCGATAGGAGGAGCGCACGAACGGGCCGGAGGCGACGTACAAGAACCCCAGGCTGCGCGCCAACTCTCCCAGGCGATCGAATTCCTCCGGCGGGACGAAGCGCTCGACGGGAAGGTGGTGGCGCGAGCCGGTGGGCTTGAGATATTGGCCGAGAGTAAGAATGTCGACGCCGACGGAACGAATATCTTTGAATGCCTGAATCAACTCGGTTTCGGTTTCGCCGAGACCGAGCATCAGCGACGTTTTCGTCGGCGTTTTCGGCCGATACTTTTTGGAATGGGCCAGAACGTCGAGAGACTGGCGGTAGCCCGCCTTGGCGTCGCGCACGGACGAGGTCAAACGTTCCACGACCTCGACGTTGTGGGCGATCACGTCGGCCTCGGCGTCCAGCACGAGCTCCAAGAGAGGCTTGTCGCCGCGAAAATCCTGGAGGAGCATTTCGAGCTTCATGTCAGGGCAAACCGACTTCACTTCACGCAGGCACGCAGCTAGGTGCGCGGCGCCCTGGTCGGGCAGATCATCGCGGCACACCGTGGTCAGCACGGCGTAGTCGACGGCCATTTCTTTCAAAGTCAGGGCCAATTTCGACGGCTCCTGCGGGTCGGGCACAGACGGCCTCGCGGCGGTCGCGACGGAGCAAAAGCGACAGCCGCGAGTACACGTGTCGCCCATCACCATGAACGTGGCCGTGCCGCCGCCCCAGCACTCCGCCAAATTCGGACAGCGCGCTTCCTCGCACACCGTGGACAGCCCGCGCGAGCGCGACGCCGTCTTCAGCCGCGCAACGTTGGGCCCGGTCGCAAGTCCGACCTTCAGCCAGGGCGGCAGCGCGAGGCGCGGCGTGTCTGCGGTCATGTCAGTGGTGGCCCTGATCGGCCAGCCAGCGCTCCGCCTCCAAGGCGGCCTTGCACCCCGTCCCGGCCGCGGTGACGGCCTGGCGGTAGCGAGAATCCATCACGTCTCCGGCCGCGAACACGCCGGGCACGGAGGTCCGGGTGCGGTCGTCGGCGGCGACGTAGCCGTTTTCGTCCAGCTTCAGCTGGCCGCCCAGGAAATCCGTCGTCGGCTGGTGGCCGATGGCGACGAACACGCCGTCGCACTTCAGCGGCGAGACCGCGCCGGTCTGCAGGTTTTTCAGCTTCACGCCGTCGACGTGGCCGTTGCCGGTCACCTCGTGGACCGCGGAGTTCCAGATGAAGGAAATCTTCGGATTCTTTTGCGCGCGCTCGGCCATGATCTTGGAGGCACGCAAGGCTTCGCGCCGATGCACGACCGTCACCTTCGTCGCGAACTTGGTCAGGAAGTTGGCCTCTTCCATGGCCGTGTCGCCGCCGCCGACCACGACGACCTCCTTGCCTTTGAAGAAGAAACCGTCGCACGTGGCGCACGCGGACACCCCGTGACCCATGAGCTTCTTTTCGGACTCGATGCCCAGCCACTTGGCGTTGGCGCCGGTGGCCACGATCAGCGCCAGCGCGCTGGCCTTCGTGCCCTCGGTGGATTCCACGACAAACGGTCCCTTGGACAGGTCCACTTTGGAGACGTACTCGCGCACGATCTTCACGCCCAGGCGCTCCACCTGCTTCTGCATGCGCTCCATCAACTCGGGCCCGTTGACCGGCTCCGGGAAGCCCGGAAAGTTCTCCACGTCCGACGTGATCATCAACTGCCCGCCCATCGCCACGCCGCCGAACACCAGCGGTTCCAGGCTGGCGCGCGCGGCGTAGATCGCGGCGGTGTACGCGGCCGCGCCGGAGCCGATGATGACGACCTTCTTCTGTTCGGTGCTCATAGGCCGATTATAACAATTTGAATCCGGCCCGATGGGAACGGGGCAGGAGCGTGGAAACAGCGGCACGCGCCGCCTCCCGAAACAGTTCGCTAGCCGGCGTTCAGCGGGAAATGTTCGATGCGGATTCTTCGTCCCGGATGGGCTCGGGCGTTCGGGCGGGGCCCGCAGCATCGGCGCAGGTCCCGTTCTTGGCGCAGGCGACCCATGGCTTGAGCAGGTCCGCCAAAAGCCTGTGGCCGCGCTCGTTGAGATGGACGAAGTCGTGAAAATACGGGCTGGGGTTGCCGAACTTCGGGGCGTCCATGATGGCTTCCAAATCGACCAGCCCCGCTCCTGTTTCGCGCGCGACTTGGCGAACGGCTTCGGCATACTCTGCATGTCGCGGCAGTTCGTCGGTCGGAGCCGATTCCGGCAATAATTGCTTCGCGTAAGGCGCGGTGATCAAGACCGGCGTGGCGCCGGCCTCGCGCACCGCATGGACGATCCGTGTGAGATTGGATTTGAACTCGTCGATAGGAACGACGGGGCACCAGCGCACGCGCCGCCAATTCGGTTCCTCGCTCCAGATGCTCAGTTGCGCTTGCAGCAAAACGCCCGCCAGCCTCGAATGCCGGGAGAGCCGACGCAGATAGTAAAATACCCTTTCCGGCGCGGCGGCTTTTCGATGATCGTTCCAGCCGTAATATATGGTGACGAGTCGCGGATGCCGATCAAGAATATGCGAATGCCGCAGCCACTGCCAGCCCAGAAAGCTGTTGTAGCCGGGAATGCCGGCGTTGATCACGGCGCCCGGCCGCGGGTCCAGCAATGCGGGATAGGCGGAATCTTCCTTTACGCCGGTTCCAAAGGTGCAGGAGTCGCCGAGGCATAGGACGTAAGAATGATCCGGCTCCGGGCCGCGCGTGCCGAGGCTGTTGATCCGGAAGCGTCCGCCCCAGTCGGTGGTAAACACCCCGGGCCTGAGTACGTAGCGGCAAAAAAAATCGTCCGCGGCCCAGCCCGAGGCATAACGCCAATTTCTTTTGACGCCGAGCAAACCCAGGGCGACTTCACCGGCGGCCAGGCACGCGACGAAGACCGAGGCGGCCAATAAGAACCGCTGGGCCCAGGTTCGTGCCGAAGGCCAACTGGTTCGCATCGGGCGAATCGACTAAACTCCGAGGCGAGACAGCGTCTCGCTGATGCTCCAAAGGCGTTCGCAGGCCGCGTCGTCCAGAGCCAGAGAGGACGCTTTCTTCTCTTTCAGCTTGTCGAAGTAGCGTGCGGTGAGGCCCGCAACGTTGGCGTCGGCGCAGAGATGTACCAGCGGCTGCGCGCCTTTCGCGGGAGTGGACAGCACGAGGGGCAGAAGCGCGCGGATGAACTTGGGTATGTCCCGAGATAGGCTGGTCGCGATCACGCCGGGATGCACCGCGTTGACCGTGACGCCGGTTCCGGCCAGGCGGCGGGCCAGCGCGCGAGTGAACAGGACGTTGGCCAGCTTGGAGTTGGAGTAGGCCTTGGTCCCGTCGAAGCGCTTCTCCATCTGCAGGTCGTCCCAGTTCAGCCGGCCGCGGTAGTGCAGGGCGGAGCTCACGTTGACAATGCGCGCCGGAGCCGAGGCCTTGAGGACGTCAAGCAAGAGCGTGGTGAGCAGGAACGGCCCCAGGTGGTTGGCCTGGAACGTTTCCTCCAGACCGTCCTTCGTGATCCGGCGCGTCCGGTGCCAGACGCCCGCGTTGTTGAGCAGGACGTGCAGTCGGTTGTGGCGCGCCTTGAACTCCGTCGCCGCCGCGCGCACCGAGGCCAGGTCGGCCAGGTCGCACGTCAAGAGTTCCGCCTTCCGGCCGGTTGCCTGGAAAATCGCGTCTTGGGCGTTCTCTCCGCGCGTCTGGTCTCGCGCGGTGAGCACGACGGTCGCTCCGCGCCGCGCCAGCTCCCGCGCGGCCTCGAAGCCGATCCCGCTGGTGGCACCGGTCACCAGGCAGATTTTGTCTTTCATGCTTTCTCCCCCCCGATTGAACGCAATTTATCATAATGCCTGCCTCGCCTCGCGCCTGTCCGGATTGATAGACTGTCGCAATGAATCGCGACCACGTCTGGCTGATGGGCGTCGACTGCCGCTGCCGCGTGGGCGTGAGCGCTCAGGAGCGCGCGCGGCGGCAGAAAATATTGATTGACGTGGGCTTGGAGGTCGACGCGGCGGCCGCGGCGGAGCGCGACGACTTCCGGCGCGCGGCGGACTATTGGGCGGTGGAAAAGGCCGTGCGCACGCAGGCCGAAACGGGCGAGTGCGCGCTGCTGGAGACCTTGACGGAGCGCGCGGCGCAGGCGGCGCTGAAGGCCGCGCCAGCGGCGCGGGCGGCGACGGTGCGCGCGCATAAAAAACCCGCGGTCATGCCGCGCACGCGCGAGGTGTACGTGGAGATACGGAGGGAGCGATGATCATCCGCAAGCTGTACCGCTTCGAGGCCGCGCACATCGTGCGCAACTGCTCGTCGGACCGCTGCAAGTATTCCCTGCACGGCCACAGCTTCCGCTGCGAGCTCCAGCTCTCGGCCGAGCGCCTGGACCGCGGTCAGATGGTCTACGATTTCGGCCTGCTCAAGCGTCATGTCAAGGACTTCCTGGACGGCTTCGATCACGCGACGTTGTTTTGGGAGCGGGAGTCCGCGGAGTTCCGCCGCTCCATTGCGAAGCATTCCCGGCGCTGGATCCGCTTCCCCGTCTCCCCCACGGCCGAACAGCTCTCCCGCGTGATCTTCGTGGGCGCGCGGGCGTTGCTGGCCGCGACCGAGCGCGCCAACGGCGACGAGGCCGCGCGCGTGCACTCGGTGACCTTGCACGAGACCGAGACCGGCTGCGCGCAGTGCTTCGAGGCCGACGCCGACAGCCTGGAAATGGGGCGCATCGACTTGGCGCGCGTGGTCTTCTCTCCGGCCGTGAAGGCCGACTGGGCGGACCCGAAGATGTGGGAAAAGCTGCTCAAGGGCGCGCGTTTCAAGACATCGGCGCCCGAGGTCCAGATTCCCCTCCGACGCGTTTAGCCGGGACGGGAGTTGTCGTTGCAGAGCGGCGCGCGGTCCTTGGTCGCGCCGGTGAGCTTCTTGACGCCGTGCACGATGAGGTCGAACGGCAGCAAAGCGGTGTCCGCCGCCGCGGAAAAAAGGTAGTCCGTGCCCGAGTAGATCAATTGCGTGGCCTTCAGCCCGTCTTGCAGGGCGCCCCAGTAGTCCTCGGTGCCCACGCAGCGCACGCCGGAATACTCCCGCCCCCAAGCTCCGGCGCCCTTCGAGGACAGCGTCGCGCAGCCGGACGCCAGAGCCGCGGCCGCGGCGAACAGCACGAGCCGTGATATTCTCATGACCCGGGTCAGGCGATGAGCCGACCGCCGTCCACGGTCAACTCCGCGCCCGTCGTGTAATCGGCGGACTCGGCCAGGAACACGCAGGCGCGCGCCACGGACTCCGCGGACCCCAGGCGCTTGAGCAAGGTCGCGTCGGACATTTTTTTCTTGTCGCCCTCGCTCATGCCCTCGGGCGCCAGCACGGGCCCGGGCAGGATCGCGTTGACGCGCACCGTGGGCGCCAGCGCTTTGGCCAGGGCCTTGTTGACGCACAGCAGGGCCGCCTTCGACGCGCAGTAGGGCCCGTAGTCGGCGTAGGGGCGCAGTCCCGCCCAATCCGCGATGTTGATCACGACGCCCTCTCCGGAGCGCTTCAGCCACGGCGCGCAGGCCTGCGCCAGGAAGAACGGCGCGCGCGCGTTGACGGCCATGTGCCGGTCCCAATCCTCGGGCGCGGCGTCGCCGAACGGAGCCTTTTCGTAAAGCGAGGCGGAGTTGACCAGGATGTCGATGCGGCCGAAGCGGCGCGCGACCGCGTCGGCGAGCTTGGCCGGGGCGGCCGGGTCTCCGAGGTCGGCGCGGAACACGTCGGCGTCCGCGCCCGACAAGGTCTTGACCGCCGCGGCCACGCGGCGCGCGTCGGCCACCGAGGTGCGGTAGTGCACCGCCACGCGCGCGCCCTTGGCCGCGAGCGCCAGGGAGATGGTGCGGCCCACGCGGCGCGCGGCACCCGTCACCAGCGCGACCTTGCCTTCCAGGCTCATGGGTTGGCCATCGGCTTCAGGTGCGGGGCCGGCGGCGGCGCGGTGGCTTGCGCCATCATCAGGCCCATGGCCAACTGCTGAATCTGCATCATCTGCCGGTTCATCTCGGCGGGAGGCACCGCGCGGCCCGACGCGATCTGCGCGCGCAGATTTTGAATCATGACGGTCAACTGGCGGAACTGAGTTTTCTGCTGGGCGTTCATCCGCTGTGTCAGCGCCGGGTTGCTCAGCATGGGGCCGAACGCATCGAGCATGGCCACGGCGCTCTGTTCGACGGCCTGGGCCTGCGTATTGAGGGAGGCCGCGGCCTGAGCGGGCGTCTGCGGGGCGGCTGGAGCGGCGGTGCCTTCGCCGTCGTCGGGCCCGCGCAGGAGATCCAGGCCGGAGACGGCCCGCGGCGCGGGCGCGGAGCCCACAGCCGTGGGATTGCCTCCGACGCTGGAAAAGCCGACGGAGGACGGCGCCGTCATGGGAAATCCACGGGAGAACTGCGCGTTGATCTGCGCGGCCTGGGCGGCGACGCTCGCCGCGGCGGCCAGGTCCGCGGCGCGCGACGCGACGGCGCGCAGGAAGAACTGCCCGCCGATCGCGGCGGCGGTCAGCACGCCGCACAACGTCCGCGCGGCGGGAAGCGACGCGGAAAACAAGCCGGTCAGCGCCCCGGCCGCCATCCAGCCGGCCAGAAGCGCCGGCAGGGGCCAGGCGTGGGGCAGGGCGTTGGCCGCGGACTGCAGGGGTGCGAGCAACGTCAGCGCGGCCGCGGCCTGGACGCCGCGGTTGAAATCCCCTTTTCCTCCCAGCGCCAGGCCCAGCGCGTAGATCACGACGGCCAGCAGGAGAAAAAGGCTCAAATACACGCCCAGCACCGCGGCGGAGATCGCGGCCAGAAGCGGGCCGGAGTAGCGATCCATGAAGTGCGGGTTGGAGATCGCGGAATGCACCAGATTGATCGCGATGGCCAGCGCGCCGTCGGCCAGCGCCAGCGTCAAGGCCGGGGCGTAGCCCGGCGCCGGACGCGCGGCCGCGGCTCGGAAAGTCTCCGGCGCGCGCACGAGCGCGTGCATGGACTGCTCGAAGAGCTCTCCCAAACCGACCGGCGGAGCGGCGGCGGCGGGCGGAGTTGAAGGTGTCGCGGGCATGGGCGCAGTATAGCCGAAATTCGTAAACTGAGCCAGGCTTCCCATGCGCCTCAGCCACTCACTGGCCCTCGTCTTCGCCTTGTTCGGCGCCCTGATCACGGGCGGCCTGGTCGCGCGCAACGTGCGCGTGGCGCGGCGCGACGCCTACGCGCGCACCGAGCGTCTGGGGGCGGTCACTCTTGAGGCGGTGCGGGCCTTGGTGCAGGCGCAGGCGCGCCAAGGCCGCTTCATCGAGCTGGGCCGCAACCTGGGCGGACTGGTGCGCCTGGCCGACGTGGCCACCGTCGTGGTGCGCGACGGCCGCGGCCGCCGGCTGGTCGCGCGCTCCGACGACGCCTCTTTGCTGGCGCGCCGCCCGCACCCGGGCCGGGGTCCGGCGCAGAGCGCCGACGGGATTTACGACGTGTCGGCGCCCGTGGACCTGGGCGCGCGCGGACGCGGCGTGGTCGAAGTGGGCTTTCGCACCGCGTCCTTGGAGGCGCGCCTGCGCGCGATCGCGGCCGAAGGCGTGCAGGCGGGAGTGACCGCGTCGCTGGCGCTGGCGCTGTCGGCGTGGCTGATCGGCCTGTTCGCCGGCGAGCGCATCGAGAGCGTGGTGGCGCGCATCGAGACGCTCTCGGCGGCGCCCGAGCGCTTCCGCCCTTTGGGCCGAGGCGGCTTGGGCGGCGCGGAGATCGGCCGGCTGGTCGACGCGTTCAACCGCATGGGCGCCAGCCTCAAGGCCGAGAACCAGGCGCGCCGCCGCCTGGAGGCGGAGAAGCGCGAGCTGTCGGCCATGCTGGTCCACGATCTAAAGACCCCCCTCACCGTGATTCGCACCGGCATTTCGCTTCTAGGCGAGATCGCGCCGCGCGGCGCCGACGGCAAGCGCGACCACGAGCGCACCTATGAGCTTGTCGAGCTGTCCACGGCGCGCCTGCAGCGAATGGTCGAGGACGTGCTGCAGCTGGCCAAACTGGAGGAAGCCAGCGAACTCCAGCGCGAGGAGCCGGTCGCGCTGGACGTTCTGGCGCGCGCCTGCGCGAAGGACTTCGAGCTGGTGACGGCCGGCCGCAAGCAGCGGCTGGAACTGCGCCTGCCGCAGACCCCCCCGCCGCCGGTGAGCGGCGACGGCGCGCTCCTGCGCCGGGTCTTCGACAACCTGGTGCACAACGCCGTCGAGCACACGCCCGCGGGCGGCGTGATCTCCATCGGCGTGCGCCGCGACGGCTCGGGCATCCTCGTGGAGGTCTGCGACTCCGGCCCCGGCGTCCCGGCCGAGGCGCGCGCCGACGTGTTCCGCAAGTTTTTCCAAAAGGACGTCAAACGCCACGTCGGCAACGTGGGCCTGGGCCTGGCGCTGTGCGAGAAGGTGATCCTGCGCCACGGCGGCGTCATCGCCGTGGGCGACGCGGACCCCAAGGGCGCGCGCTTCTACTTTACCTTGCCCGCCGCGTCCGAAGATTCGGCCGCCGTCTAGCCGCGGCCGACGCTTCGCTCGGCTTCGACGACGAGAGGCTGTGCTATCACCGGTGCCACTGATTATCGTTAGTCG
>JAJXVH010000175.1 GCA_021782205.1 bacterium
CGGCGATCTCGGCGCGCAGTTTCTTGAGCGCGACGGGCCGCTGGAGGGCCAGATCGACCGCCTCATAGACCACGCCCATGCCGCCCTCGCCGAGGGTGCGTTCAATGCGGAAGCCCTGCGGCGCCAGCGCCGGCCCAGCGGCTCGCGCCAGCACCTCCCGATCCTCGGCGCGCATGGCCGTGCGGCGAGACGTGTCGCCGCGCCGCCGGAACAGCGCGAAGGAGAAGAAGAGGAGCGCCGTGCCGACGGCGCCCAGCCAGACCAGAAAGGAGCCGGGGCCGCGGCGCGCCGGCGCGCCGCCGGACAACGCCTGCCGGTACAACGCGTCGAACTGCGCGTCGGCGTCCGCCGCCGCTTTCAAGTCGGCCAAACGGCGCGCGCCCTCGCCCAAGCTGGCCCAGACGTCCGCGCGCGCGGCCAGCACGCGCGCGTCGCGCGGGTTGAGCGCCAGCGCCTGGTCGGCCGCGTCCAGGGCTTGCCGCGCGCGGCCCAGGTCCAGCAGATCTTCGATCAGCACCGCGCGCGCGCCCGAATCTCCGGGCTTGAGCGCCAGGGCGGAGCGCGCGTCGTTCGACGAAGGCTCGAAGCGTTTCCGCCAGCGCCGCGCCAGCGCGCGAAAACGCAGCGCGGTCTCATCGGCTGGCTCCGCGGCCAGGCGCCGCGTCAGCAGGTCGTCGGCGCCGGCGAAATCGTTCAAGCCCATCTTCACCGCGGCCCGGTGCAGAAGCGTGTCCCCCTGGGAAAACGCGGGATCGCGTCCGGAGAGCCCCGACGCCAGCACGGAGGCCGGCGAGACGCCCTCGCGCGGCGCGGGTGAAGCGAGAAAAGCCAGCGGCAGGGGCGACGCCTCGACCGCCGCGCCGGGCGGCGGGTCTCCCGCGTCGCCGCGCAGTCCCGCCAGCAACTGCCGGGCGCGTTGATGGACCGTCGACTCCGTCCGAGCGTTCAACCGCGCCTGCCGAGCCAGGTCCGCCGCGACACGCCCGTCGCCCGTCGGAGCGTCCGACGGCAGAAGAGCCGCATCCGAGCTCACCCCGGCGACAACGGCACTTTTTCCAGCAGCGACCGAAGCGCCGTCGCCGGGTGCGGATGAATCGCTTGGAGTCGCGGCGCCGGAGGCGGCTCCGGCTCCGCCTTGCGACGCGGCGAGACTTGCGCCCGCGTCGGATTTTGAATCAGCGCCGCCGCCGGCCGGAGCGCCCGGCTGACTCTGAGTTATGTTGCCGTCAAACCCGTTTCCGGCATTGATTCCTGCCGCAGCCGGCGCTGGGGCAAGGAGAATTAAAATCGCGAGATATTTCATATGAGGGGATGGCCCGCAGTGTAGCGGCAGCCTCCAACGCTGTCAAGGTGGGCTTTGTAAATTAGGCCCATCCTCAAATATCTGGGTCCGAATGTCCCCGTGCGGTTAGGACTCTTGCCTCATGACGCCGAAAATCGCGGCCGGTATCATTAGGACGGTCCGGACGCCACCGGACCAAGGAGACCTTCTGATGCTGAGCCGCAAAGACAGCGCCGTGCTTTCGTTCGTCACCTCATCTATGTTTTCGGCCGCTCTTCTTTCCACCGCGCCGGGAAGCTTCATCGCCGCCGCGGTCGGCCCGGATTCTCTCCCCGCCGCCTTTCAACAGGCCCTCACGGCCCTGAAAGAACGCGCCCCCGGCGCCGCCCGGCCCGTGCCGGCGGCCTTCGTCTCGGCGTCGGCGCAGACTCCGGATCACGCCGTCTTAACCGCCGCTCAGATGAACAAGCTCGATGCTTACAACCAGAAAGTCGGCATCAACATGCCCTTCGATCCTCTCATCACCCAGTTCATCGCCGTCACTCGGCCCGGAGAGACTATGACGTTCCGCCAGATCAACGCGAATGACGACGGAGACAATGTCCATTTTCACTATTTTAATCGGAGCGAGACGGATCCGAACGTGATGATCTTCTTCCTGTTCGACAAGAACAGGAACACCATCACGGGCTACCTGACGAATCCTCAATTCGACTATATCAGCGGTTATGTGACCAACGGCACCCCCAGCGCCATCTCCGCCCAGGCCGGAGCGGCCGGATTGGCCGACGAGGTCCGCTGGTGGGCCAAGGAAATGGACTCGCTTCCCAATCCCTGATCGTTCCGGTCCAATAAAAAGGCGGGCGCGCGATCACTCGCGCGCCCGCCTCTTTTTGAGTGGAATTTTCGCAACGCCCGCCGTCGCTTAGGAGCTCGAAGCTTCGGAGGCGTCGGGAGCGTCGGTCATTTCCGCCACGGCGGCCAGCGGCGGCTCCTCGGCGACCGCCGGCTCCGCGACGGCCACGGCGTCCGACGACGCGGCCTTCGTCTCCGGACCCGCGAACGGGCCCTGGGCCTCGACCTTCAGTGAGTGCGCCTCGCGGTCGGGGACGGATTTCTTGCGGAAGTCGATGGAGACCAGCTGGCTGACGCCCTTCTCCTCCATGGTCACGCCGTACATCACGTCGGCGGCTTCCATGGTGCGCTTGTTGTGGGAGACGATGAGGAACTGGGTCTTCTTCTGGAACTCGCGCACGAGGGCGGAGAAGCGCTC
>JAJXVH010000176.1 GCA_021782205.1 bacterium
GCGGCGCGGCAGGCCGCCGCGGAACTGCCCGCGGAGCTGGCGCGCGCCGCGCGCGCGCTGGCCGCGGCCTGAGCCGCGCGGCGTTTTTGATAGACTCTCCGCCGTGACCATCCCCACCGCCCCGCCGTCGGGCTTCCGCGATTTCCTTCCGGACCAGGCCGCCCTGCGCCACGAGACGATCGAAACGATCGTCCGCGTCTACCGCGCCTTCGGCTTCCAGCCGGTGGCGACCTCCGCCGTCGAGGACTTGGCGGTGCTCACCGGCAAGGGCGGCGGCGAGAACGAGAAGCTGACCTTCAAGCTGCTCAAGCGCGGCGAGGCGCTGGAGCGCGCGCAGGCGGATAAATCCGAACTGGCCGACCTGGGCCTGCGTTTCGACCTGACCTTGCCGCTGGCGCGCTATTACTCGAAGCACGGCTCGCTTCTGCCGCACCCGTTCAAGGCGTTCCACATCGGACCCGTCTGGCGCGCGGAGCGCGCTCAAAAAGGCCGCTACCGCGAGTTCACGCAGTGCGACGTGGACATCGTGGGTTCCGATTCCTGGGGAGCCGAGGTCGAGGTGATCTCGGCGATCCTCGCCGTCTTCGACGCGCTGGGCCTTTCGGGAGTCAGGGTCCACCTCAACGACCTCTCCCTCGTGCGCGCGATCTTGACCAAGGCGGGCGTCCCGGAGGACCTGCAGGGTCAAGTCTGCATCATCATCGACAAGCTCGATAAGATCGGTCCAGAAAAAGTCGCGGCCGAATTGGCGGCCTTGATCGGCGAAGAGAAGCGCCAGCTGGTTCATCACTCCATGTTCGCCGCGCCGGACGCAGACGCCCTGCCCGAAGCCGCCGCCCGGCTCCAACGGATTTCGAGCACGCTGAATACGACCTCTCCCGGCGTTGCCGTCGTCCATGACTTGACGCTCATGCGCGGCATGGGCTACTACACGGGCCCCGTCTTCGAGTTCCGCCACCCGTCGCTGTCAGGCTCGCTCGGCGGCGGAGGCCGCTACGACCGTCTCACCGAGACATTCGGCGGCCCGCCCATTCCCGCCTGCGGCGGCTCGATCGGCTTCGAGCGGCTGATGCTGATCCTGGAAGAAGCCGGCCGCGCGCCGGCGGGGTCCGCGCCGGACGCGGTCCTGACCGTGTTCTCCGACGAGCTACGCGGCCGCGCCCTGGAAGTCGCCGCGTCCCTGCGCGCCAAGGGACTGTCCGTCGACGTGTTCCCGGGTGCCGCCAAGCTCAAAGCCCAATTCAAATACGCCGACCAGAAGAAGGCCGCCTACGCGCTGGTGCTGGGCCCCGACGAGGCCGCGCGCGGCGTCGTGCAGGTCAAGGACCTGAAGACCGGCGCGGAGTCCGCGCTGTCCGTGGACGAAGCCTGCGCGAAGATCGCCGCGCGCGCCTAGGCATCCCATGAGCCGCGCGTTCGTCAAAGAGGATTCCGCACCCGACGAGGACCCGCCCGAGCGTCCGGTCTCGTCCCATCCGAACTACATGACGCCGCGCGGCGTGCGCCTGTTGCGCGAGCGCGAGACGGCGCTCGACGCGCAATGGGCGGCTCTGTCCGGCGCGCAGGAGGACCCGGAGCGCCGACGGCGCAAGCGCGTTCTGGAGCGCGACCTGCGCTACGTCCGCGCGCGCCTGGAGTCGGCGTTGCCGGTGAACCCGGCCGCCGCGCCGAAAGGCGAGGTCCGCTTCGGCGCGCGCGTCGTCCTGCGCCGCGCGGGCGCCGCCGATTTCGCCGTGCGCATCGTCGGCGAGGACGAGGCGGAGGAAGGCGGTGAGTTCGTCTCCTGGATGTCCCCGCTGGCCCAGGCCCTGCTCGGCCTTAAACCCGGGCAGTCTTTCGATGACCCGAACGCGGGGGCCGGCGTCGTCGTCGCCGTCGAATACGACCCCGCGGCCGCCGGCTAGCGGCCCGGCTCGGATTTCTCGCGCAGGAGTTCCAAGTCCGCGGCCGTATCGATGTCCGCCTGCGTCGCACCGTCTTCCAGCGGAATCTTCACGGCCTCGCCCCAGTGGCGGCGCACGGCGGCGGCGGCGGTGTCGTCGCCCACCAACTCGCGCACCTCGCCGAACAATTCGCGCGGGTAGGCCGTGGGGTGGCCTTTGACCGGACCGTCCGGACCGGGATGCACGGGAAAGCAGAGACGCCCCGACAGTTCGAACTCGGAGAGTACGCGCTCCACGAGCCAGGCCTCCACGCGCGGCATGTCCCCCAACAACGCGACCGCGCCGGGCGCGTCGCGCGGCACCTCGCGCAGGCCGACCTCGAACGACGAGGCCTTGCCCGAGGACCAGGCCGGGTTAAACACCACGCGCAGGCGCGGATCGTCGACGCCTTCCAGCGCTTGTAGCCCCGCCCCCGCGTCCGCGCCCAGCACGACGATCACCGGCTCCAGCCGCGAGGCGAGCGCCGCCTCCACGACATGGCGCAGGACCGGGCGGCCGTCCACGTCGGCCAAAAGCTTGGAGCCCGCGCCGAAGCGCCGGCCGCGCCCGGCCGCCAGCACCAGCCCCGCCACGCGCGCGCCGCCCCTCCGCGACGAAGGCGCGG
>JAJXVH010000074.1 GCA_021782205.1 bacterium
GTCGGTGGACGATATCGAGTGTCGTGAGGCCGCGCCGCAGGGCGGACGCGGATTCGAGATCAGGCGCTAGGAGAAGAATGGAACCTTCGACCGACACAATCAGCCAATACTTCAAGGGCATCCAGAAACTCGCGCAGGTCACGCGCGAGGAGATGCACGAGCTTTGGAAGAAGGCCAAGAAGGGCGACCAGCCCGCCAAGTCCCGCATCATGGAGGCCAACCTCCGCCTCGTGGTGCCTATCGCCAAGAAGTACCACCGCCAAGGCATCGAGTTCATGGACCTGGTGGAGGAAGGCAACCTGGGCCTGATGCACTCCATCGACAAGTTCGAGCCGAAGAAGGGCTTCCGTTTTTCCACCTACGCCTCCTACTGGATCGAGCAGTCGATCCGCCGCGCCGTCGAGGAGCAGTCCAAGACCATCCGCATTCCGCCGCACGCGTGGGAAGCCCTGCGCAAGTGGCTCAAGATGTGGGAGAAGATGCACGTGAAGCTGGGCCGCGACCCGTCGCTGGCGGAGATGGCGCGCGCCATGCATTGGACCGCGCGGCAGGTGCGCGGCGTGCTGGACGCGGCCGAGGCCGCCAAGGGCATGGGCTCCTTCGACGCGCCCATCGATTCCGAGGACGACAACATCACCGTCGAGGACATGATCGCGGAGACCACCGCGCAGTCTCCGGAGACCGTCATCGGCGTGCTCAAGCTCCACGACGAACTGCACCAGGCCCTGCGCGAGATCGGCGAGCGCGAGCGCATGATCCTGGAATTCCGCCACGGCCTCACCGGCCAGACGCCGATGACGCTGGAGGAGGTGGGCAAGCGCCTGCGCCTGTCGCGCGAGCGCATCCGCCAGATCGAGGAGCGCGCCCTGCTGCGCCTGCGCCGCGTGGCCAACCGCATGGGCCTCATCGACCTGGACGACGGCGGCCGCCGCGGCCACACCAACCTTCAGCCCGGCTTCGACCGGCCGCGCCTGAAGACCGACATCCTGGGCCAGACCATCCCCGAGGGCCGCAAGACCGCTCCCACGGGCCCGCAGTTCATCCGCCGCGCCCCGCGCAAGCTGGTGTTCACGGCGCCGGCCCGCAAGAAATGATCGACCTCAAGAGCCGCATCCTGGACGTGCCCGACTTCCCGAAGAAAGGCATCGTCTTCAAGGACATCACGCCGCTGCTGGCCGACGCGAAAGTCTTCGCCGAGACCATCGACCGCCTGGCCGAGCCGTTCATCGGGCGCGGCGTGCAGATCGTGGCCGGCATCGAATCGCGCGGCTTTCTTCTGGCCACGCCCATCGCCTACCGGCTGGGCGCGGGCGTGACGCCGATCCGCAAGAAGGGGAAGCTGCCGCGCGCGGTGAAGTCCGCCAGCTACGCGCTGGAATACGGCACGGACTCCATCGAGGCCCACGCCGACGCGTTCGCCAAAGGCACGAAAGTCCTGCTGGTCGACGACGTGCTGGCCACGGGCGGCACGGCCGCCGCGGCAGTCAAGCTCATCGAGGACGTGGGCGGCGAGTTTGTGGGCGCGGCGTTCCTGATCGAGCTGGGCTTCCTGGACGGCCGCAAGAAACTGCCCGGCCGCCGCGTCGAATCCCTGGTCGCCTACTGAAGCCGGCACGCCGGACGCGGAGCGCAGTTGCTAGAATAGAGTCTCGCCTCGATAGCTCAATGGATAGAGCTACTCCGTCCTAAGGGCATTGGACGCTTCTGCTGGCCTCTGCCGACCCCATACGCTCTCGACTCTCCGACGGAGGCGAACTTACCGCGTCGTCCCGCCCGATACGCTTTCTGCTGGCGAGTTGGCACCAAAGATGGCACCACGCGGAAGCACGAAAATGTCCTTGACGGACTCGGGAGGCCGCGCTACAATATAACCAATCCGAGAAATCGGAGGTGGATGGCCCGCATGGGCCAGCGTGAGGAGCCCGCGCAAGCGGGCTCTTCATTTTTTACAGCAGGGTCCGACTCTTGCTGTTCTGCTTGCCCTCGACGGCCAGGCGTAGCCGCTCTCCGAAGCTCCCAGGGGCCGCTCCCACCAGGGCCTGCTTGATGGGATAGGCCAGCAGGTCGGCGATCTGAAGCCCCGCGATGTTCTCCGTCTTCTTCTTCAGCTTCAGCTCGCGCGACGTGAAGACTTCCTGGAACGCGGCGGCGCTGATCTGGTAGAGCCCGGACTCGACGACCTCCCGATGCACCCGCTTGAGTTCCATGTCCTCCGTCCCGCCGCGGCTCTCGGCCATCACGTCTCCCCGGCCCCCTTCTTCGCTCAGGTAGTCGCGGTAGCGCTCCAGCAGCGTGGTCAAGCAAAGATGGTAGGGATGAAGGGCGGCCTTGCCGTAGCGCTCGCTGTGCGCCTTCTTGTCGAGCACGACCGTGAAAATCCGATAGTCCTGCGCGCTCAGGAACCGGATCAAGTCCGACGTGAACGCGTCATCCTTTTTCGGATCGGCCAGGACGCCGAAAGCGCCGTTGCGGTTGATCAGTTCCTTGCGATGGAAGACGACCGGCTCATCGGGATTATGCGGGAAGTGCTTCTGCTTCAAGCTCTCAAGGTCGGGATGAAACCGCGTCCGGTAGATTTCCGTCTCGACGGCAATGCCGGTCAGCCCCAGGTATCTCCTGGCCGGATTGCCGAGGTCGTGGAAAGTGTGATCGCCAGACTCGTCGATGTAGAGGCGGAATCTTTTCATGGGAGCTACGGCGGCGGTTGATTATACTGCATGAAGGTTCGCCGCCGCGCTCATTGCCTGACGGCGGGGGCGTCAAGCTCAAGGTCCCATGGCATGGCTCTGCTTGCCCGCGGCGAGGTTCGGCGCGGGAGATCGAGGTTTGGGGGGCACGTCCGGCCGCCGCCGCGGTCCCGGCCTCCGACGCAAGCCCCGCGTAGGCCAAGCCGCAGGAATAAAGGTGCCCTATAAAAAAGGTGGGGTCGGGCCATGCGAGCCCTTGGGAGGTTCCCGGTGCCGGAGGTTGCGGCGGCTCCCCGCCGCGCTCACCGCCGTGGCCCTGATTTTTTGTTAGACTTCGGACTTGGGCGCGACGTTCGACGCCCTGGAGGATTTTAACGAGAACGACGTAACCATCTGACATTTTTTGGCTTCACCCGAGGCCGTGCCAGAAGGGCACGGATGGACCGCGCAAGCAGGCTCATTGCAGATCGGGGATCGAGGTCGCTCATGTACCTGTGCTTCGGCACGGGGAAAGGCGGCAATTGGTCCCAGTTACTGCAATGGCTGGGGTTGGTTGCCGCTGATTCTTTATGCCGGACCAACAGGGGTATACAGAAATGAGAGTAGCGGGATTTGCGGCGGTCTTGTTTTCGATTGCAGCGACGGCCTCGGCTCAAGACTTCGGGGTACAGACCTATCAGAGTCCTGGGACGTATGAAATCAAGGAGTTCGAGACCGTCAAAGACACCGAGGGCGCGACTCACGTTGTGTGCGGCGGCGGCGGCGTCATCGAGGGCCGCGACGGCCTAATCGAGCGGTTGAGAAAGGTCTACGGCTCTGGCGAGGACGCGGAGCCAAAGATCGCCGCCTTCATCAAGAAGGTCGATCAGGGTATCCCTCAGGGAAAGCGTTGCCCCAACAATCCCGCGCCGCTAGGAACGCCGATGCAGCGGTTCGATGCCCAGAGGATCTACGGCACCATGGTCCCTTATGTCTTCGACCTTCGGACGGGAGGGAACGTCATGACGGGTGAACCGTTTTTCCACGCCTACATGTTCACGTTCTATATGACCAGGACCGACGTGGACGGTAAGCAGTTCGTCATGTTTGACCACAACAAGGGCGTTCGCAAGGAAAACCTGCTTGAGGAGCAGGCGAAGCTCGAAAGGAAAATCCGAAGTCCACTTTCGGACCAGTTCACCATCAAAAAGGCGAGGCAGGACCTGGCGCCGATCAAAATTTATCTGGCCAAGATCGAGAGTCTGGAGTCCGATCCGGTGAGGGCCGACTACCTGGCGACGAAATTATCCGTGACGGCGAACGCGGAACGAGATTCGGATGATACCGTGGACTGTAGCGTCAATGGCGTCGTCGGCAAATGCCCGCGAAACCCGTCATTCCCCGTGACCGAGAGCCGTGGGACCCTGACCGGGACGATCAAGAACAGCGGTGACAAGACGGTCTTGAGGGCCGAGATCACGGTGGACTTCATGGACAAGGCGGGCAACAAGATAGACAGTCGAGTTTATGCACTACCGATCGACGAATCAATCGGCGATCTTGGCAGGCGGGACCTTCCACCTGAGACCTTCTCGCTGGAGTCGAACACGTCTACGGACTTCCGCGTCAAGATCGCCCGCGTCTCGAAGGAGTGGACGGGGCCGGTCTCCGTGAAGCTGACCGGCGTTACGTTCCCCGAGGACTACGCCGCCGTGCTCCGCAAGATCAGGGCGGATTACGTGAAACAACAGGCGGCGCAAAGATGGCAGGATCAGATAGCGGTGCTTCAGCAAGAGATCGACCAAATCGACGTTCGTCTGCGGTCCTTGGACGGAATCTCCGGGGGGATGGTAAAATCTCCGCAGTAGGCGACCGCAAGCGCCGACACTCTGGCCGTTCATCTTGCGGGGGACGGTCTTTGATTTGAAGCAATCCCCTTGGGAAGAGGTTTTAAGAAGGACAGATGGCTTCTCTCCCTGGCGTCGTGCTGCCTACCATGATGTGGCGCGCGGGCCTTCTTTTGGACACATCAAATACGAAAACTGGGAGGACGTGCTTAAGAGACAAGGGTTTAAGTTTTTAAAGAATCGTATCCTGACATGGCCGAAGCACGTCTGGGATGATGTAAGAAATCCAGACCAGTTGCTCAGAGGACACCTGGAATACGAGCCTTGCCGGTGCAAAGAATTTCGGAAAGAACTGTGCGGAGTCCTTCGTATATCGTGCTTCTTGAAGAACGGAGGGAAGGGCTATTCGTGGCGTATCTCTTGGAACTATGACCAATTGAAGCGCGCTGTGAATAAGCTCGTGCAGGCCAGAGGCAAACCCGAGGAAAGGGGACTGGCAATGTATAATCAATCCTCAGAATGGCGTAAGTGGGAAGCTGTTCGCAAAAAGTACGATGAACTCCACAGCTATCTGACGCGGCACACCGCGAGATTCTCACCCGAAGAACGCTTGGACATCGGGCTGCTAAAATTCGTAGCCATCCCTGGCATGGAGAACGTTACAGACAAGGGCCAGCGCGATCTCCTGGTGAGTCTTCAGCGTGTTCTATCTGATACGTGGGTTATCAGACAGAGCACGGCACGATCCGGTCCGCCGTCGGGAAATCGGACTCTCACGTCCGATGAAAAAGTGCTGATCGGGCAGTTGACCAAAAAAGGTGCAACGATTCGAGAGGCGGCTGACGCTGTCGAGCGTTCTCGCACGAATACTAAAGACGCGAAAGCCGACGACGCCCTATATCAGATGGTGCGACGGGAAGTCCTCCGACGCAAAAAATAGCCCCGCCTACGATCCCCATCGTCGTTGACATATCTGGACCCCAGATTATGTCTTTGCGGGCTGTCTGACTGTCGGGTTATCCTGTCTGCATGGACACCACCCACACGCAGACGATGATAGCCATGCTGGCGGCGAGGCAGCTTGGAGTCAGCACCCGCACCCTCAGCCGCTGGGCCGACCAAGGCAAAATTAAGGCGGGTCGGACAGCGGCCGGGTGGAGGACCTTTGACCCGCACGATGTGCAGCAACTCAAGAAAGAGATGCTGAAGCGTCGAGTCCGCGAGAACAAATCGGACGCGCAGGGCTGAGGACCGTCCATGCTGACGCCGCAGGAAGTCGAGAGCTACTTCTCGCAGATCAAAGTCGTGGTGATAAGAGTGCGGGGCGACTGGCGAGATGCCCGCTGTCCCTGGCATGACGATAAGTCGTGCAGCTTCAGCTTTAACGTCAAATCCGGCGGCTGGAAGTGCCATGCCGGCTGCGGCGCGGGCGGCCTGAAAGAGGCCGCGGAGCGTTCGGGCGTGCCCTCCCCGTGCGGTGCCCCGGCGCGCACCGCAACCGGCGCCGGCGAGCTTGAATGCACCTACGACTACAAAGACGAGCAGGGCGAGTTGATCTATCAGGTCCTGCGTTACAAGAAGGGCAACTCGAAGACCTTCCGCCAGCGCCGCCCCGACGGCAATGGCGGCTGGGTGTGGAAGATGGACGGCGTGCGCGCGCTGCCCTACCGCCTGCCCGAGCTGCTCGCCGCGGGCACCGCGGAGCCCAAGGCGCTCGCCTTCGTCGCCGAGGGCGAGAAGGACGTTGAGAAACTGCTCGCGCTGGGCCTAAGCGCCACGACCAACCACGGCGGCGCGGGGAAGTGGCGCGACGAGCACGCCCGGCACCTTACCGGCCGCCGCGTGGTCGTGCTGCCCGACAACGACGCGCCCGGGCTCAAGCACGCCGCGCAGGTCGCGGAGAGCCTGCGCGGCGTCGCGGTCGAGGTCCGCGTGCTCGAACTGCCCGGCCTTCCGCCCAAGGGCGATGTCAGCGACTGGATCGCCGCCGGCGGCACGCGAGAGAAGCTGCTCGACGCCGCGGCCCGCGCGCCGCTCTGGGACGCGCCGCCGGCGGATGTCGCCCTCGCCAGTGCGCTGCCGGGCTCCGTGAGTGAGGACGCCCTCGCGCTAGAGTTCACGCGGCGACACCGCGACCACTGGCGCTACGTCGCAACATGGAGCCGGTGGATGCATTGGACTGACGGCCGCTGGGTGAAGGAGGACACTCTAAAGGTCTTCGACCTTGCCCGGGCGGTCTGCCGCAGCGGCGCTACACTGGGGCCCGTCAACGAGCACCGCGCGCAGGCAATGGCCAGCGCCAGCACCGTGAGCGCGGTCGAGCGCCTCGCACGCGCCGACCGCGCGCACGCGGCGACGGTCGAGCAGTGGGACGCGGACGACTGGCTCCTGAACACCCCCGGCGGGATTGTTGACCTTCAGATCGGCGGGGTCTCCACCCAGCGCGCCGACGCCTCCATGACTAAGATGACGTGCGCCTCGGCGCGGGGCTCCAGTCCTCTGTGGCTGGAGTTCTTGCGCGTCGTCACCAACGGTGATGACGAACTCGCGGCCTACCTCGCGCGTGTGGCTGGCTACGCGCTCACCGGTAGCACGCGCGAGCACGCGCTCTTCTTCTTCCACGGCCAGGGGCTTTCGCTGGCACGACCTCCGCCATTCGTTCGCCAGCCACTTCATCATGCGGACGAACGATCTTCCCGCGCTTCAATCGCTGCTCGGCCACGCGAGCCCGGCCATGACCCTGCGCTACGCCCACTTGAGCAAAGGGCACCTGGCCTCGGAGTTGGCCGCGTTCGAGTCCGCGATCCCGGTCAAAACCGCAATCCCCGTCGTTGAAGTGGCACCAAATCCGGCACCAGCGTCCGTCGGCGTCTGAGCGAAGCGGCGAAAAGTGTAATAGAATACGCGCACAAGCCTCGATAGCTCAATGGATAGAGCTACTCCGTCCTAAGGAGAAGATGGGGGTTCGATTCCCTCTCGGGGCACCATTTATGAGCGGCCGACCCGACGTGAAAATCGATCATCCCCGGCCGCTGATTTGATACGATAGCCGCCTTATGCCCCTCCAAGATAAAAAACACTGGTCCGCGAAATCCGATCTTAAGCACGACGAGCTCAAGGACGCCGTGGAGCTGGCTGTTGACTGGGTCTTGGCCCACAAAGGGCAGGCCGCGGGCGGCGCCGCCGCGATCGCCGTGGTCGCGGCACTCGCCGCGCTGGCGTTCTATTCGCGCCGCGCGCGCGCGGACGCGGCCTGGGACGGCGTCATCGCCGCCGAGTCCGCCGCCGGACACGCCGCCGACGCCCAGCCTCTGATCGCCCGCGTGCTGTCCGAGGGGGGAAGCGCTTCCGCCTCCGCGATGGCTCGGCTGCTGGACGGCGACCTGCGCTACGCGGCCGGACAATACGACCAAGCCCTCGACGCCTACGCGAAGGCCGCCGCCGAGGCTCCGGAGAATCTGAAGGACTTCGCCTTGGCCGACACCGTCCAGACGCTGGAAGCCGCCGGCAAGTCCGATCAATGCGTGGCCGCCGCCCAATCCTTCCTGGACGCGCACGGCGAGGACCTGCTGGCGCCTCAAGTGCACGCCGGCCTGGCGCGCTGCCTCCAGGCCCAGGGCCAGGCCGACGCCGCCAAGGCCGCTCTCCAGAAGATCGCCCTCCAGTATCCCGGCACGCCCTGGGCCGACTGGGCGGCCGCTCGGCTGGCCGCGCCCGCTGCCGCCAAGTAACCGACATCACGACGCGGCGAACGTTGCCTGCGGCCGGTCGCCCTGATATTAGGATTTGCTAGGATTTGGCCCGATGCGCCTCACGCTCGCGCTCGCGTTGACCGCTCTCGCGTCCGCGCGCGCCCTCGCCGCCAGCGTCGACGTGACCTCTTCATACGACATGAAGGCGGTCTCGTATTCGAACCTGAACCTGGGCAATGCGCCCGGTACCAGCAACGCCTCATTTTTGGAGAGCGACGCGCGCTTCGGCGTGGCGGTCAAGAGCATCGCCATGCCCTCGCCGGCGGCCGACAGCACCTTGGACGTGGGCGTCCAGTTCCGCGCCATCGGCGTGGCCGGCTCCAGCGCCGCCGTCGCCGGCCCGTTCGACCGCGGCGCCGCCTACTACCCGTCCGTCAATTTTTTGCCGTTCTTCGAGAACGCCTACGTCCGCGTCAACCGGCTCTGGGGACTGCCGCTGAGCGCCACCTTGGGCCGCCAAAGCTACAAGCTGGGCAGCGGTCTGCTGCTGGACGACAACGGCGCGGGATTGACCGGCGCCGTCCTGCACGCCGAACTGCCCTGGGCGCAGATGAAGGCCGAGGCCTTCGCCTTCGTCGACAAGGACCCCGTCGCCACCAGCCTGGGCTACAACAACAACCTGATGCTCTACGGCGGCTCGCTGGCCTTGCCCACCGACGGCCTCTGGCAGCTCAACGAGCTGGTCGAAGACGAGCAGGGCAACTCCATCGACTACGGCTGTTCGGGAGACCCCACCACGGCCTACGGCTGCCAGATCGCCAAGGCCCTGCGCAGTTTCACGTCCGTGCGCTACGCCATCAGCTACGGCGACATCTTCTTCGACGGCGAGGCCGCCCTGGAGAAGGGGACCGCCAAGCCCACCGGCCCCACGCCCGCGCCTGGCACCATCACCTACAACGGCAACGCCGAGGTCGCGCGCGTGAAGTGGAAGCAGCCTCTGTATCATATGACCGGGGAAGGCATCGCCTGGCTGACGTTGGCCCGCGGCTCCGGCGACAAAGCCGGTACGCCGGGCACCGACGAGGCGTTCTATCCTACCCACGGCGCGCAATACGACGGCCTGGAGCGCACCGGCTTCGGCGACTTCTACGGCGCCACGCCCTACTCCGCGCTGGGGGGAAACTACGCGACCGCCGGCTCCAGCGTCACGCGCAGCGGCCTGCCCTACGGCGACAGCGGCATCACCACGGTGGGCGCCGGCTACAAGTTTCCGTCCTTCCGGGGCTTCGTCCTGGACGGGGGCTACTACCTCTACATGGCCGACCAGGTGGCCTCCGCGGCCGCCTCGCGCACCTTGGGCATGGAGTGGGACGCCCACCTGCGCTACCAAATCCGCGACCAATTCTCGATTCTGGCGGGCATGGCCTACTTCCGCGCTGGCGCCGCCACGGACGTCAACCTGGGCGTGGCCAAGAAGTACACCCTTGAGTTCAAGGGCCGGTTCTAGCCCCCGCCGACGGCCCGCTTAACGCCCTCCCGAAAAGTCCGGATACCCGCGCGTCCACCGGCGCGGCTTAGTTCTCCTGCCCTGCCCGCCGTGCTTGGGGAAAAGTTATCCACCAGGCCATCCACCGCCTTCTGTCCTATGCCTGCCATATGTGACTTATAATTTTATTTAAAGACATAAATGCAGGCATATAAAATCACATTAAACCGATCTGTATCGTTATACACGACATATCCACAGGGCCTGGACAGATAAGTCGGCATATACCATAATCACGCCATGAGCGCGCACCGCGTCCGGCTGAAATTGCCCAACGGCGCCGAGCTGGAGGCGGAGGGGGACCCGGATTTCGTGCGCCAAGAGCGCGCGGAATTTTTCCTGCGCCAAACGCCCGTCGCCGCCGCGGGCGGTGCCGCGCCGGAGCGCGAGCCGCGCGTGGACTGGAACGCCGTCGTGGAGGCCAAGGGCGGGGGACTGCTGCTGCGCGGCAAGATTCCCGAGGGCGACAAAGCCGGACGCGATGCCTGCCTGGTGCTGCTGATCGCCTCTGAAAAGCTCCTCAGCCTCCCCAAGCCGACCGCCGCCATGCTCGCCAAGTGGCTGCGCGCCGCGGGCTACCCGGTAGGACGCATGGACCGGACCCTCCAAGACGCCATCGCTCAAGGCGAACTTCTCTCCTCCGGCTCCCGGCGCTCGCGCCGCTACGAACTCACCGCCGCCGGCAAGATCCGCGCCCTTCTAATGGCCGAACGCCTGACGGCCGCGGTTCTGGGCCGCCGCTAAAAGCACCGGCAAAGAACGAAATACCCGTCTCGCGGCTTCCGGCCCAGTGAAAGCGCCGTGACGGAAAACCAAGGAACACGGAGGCGGAATGATGGCAAACCAATCATTTTATGTTACTAACGATAATATATATTATGTCTCTTTTAGACAGCGTGGCCGCCGCATGCATTCCTCAACAAACCTTAAGAGTTATTCGCGATTCTCCTCACAAATAAAACGCTATTTTACGCGAAGTTCACGGCCACTTGAGGTTTTCTAAACTGGCAGTCAGCGAGGTTGTTGGGCCGATCGAAATCCAGCCAGGAATGCGGCAGCCGATCGCCGAAATTGGCTGAAAATCAGCCAAAATTCGGCCGGTCGGACCCGCCGGAATCGAGACCTAAAAAACCATGAAAGACCGCACGGACCGCGTCCGGAAGCCGCCAAAAAGAAGTCGAAAAGAAGCCAAAAGCAGCCAATATTTCGGACCCACCGGCGCAGCGAATACCCCAGGGATGCGCCGTCCGCCGCCGGACAAAAAAACCATCAAAGGCCGAAGGGGGCTGGAGCCGGATTTCACCCAAGGAGGCGGCAAATAAACCTCGAGCCCAAAAACACCATGAAAGACGTGGCCCCGGCGGAACAAGCAGACCCGGGATCTCCGAGCCGGACGGACCGGCTCAAAAAGACCATGGAAGGAAACCCGCCATGATTGTGGAAAAAAGACTCCGCGAACACGCGACAGGCGAGAATCAGGCGCGGCTCAAAAAAACCATCTGGCGAAAAGAGCCGGCATGCGAAGGAAATTCACCGCGTTAAAAAACACCATGAAAGGACGATGACCGCGCGGGGGTTCGCGGCAAATGCGAAAAAAGAGGAGGGGGCGCGCTCAAAAACGCGAGGTCTTCGGACGAGACGGTTTTTTCAGCGCGCGACGGGAGGAGACGGGGGTCGGCGCCAGAGGCCAAGGCCGATCAGGACATACCCCCCCAGGATCAGGAACGGGCAAACGCGGGCATAAAGGCCGCGGCCCATCGCGTCGGCGCGAGACAACGCCAGAAACCCGAGAAGAATCAGAATCCCCCCCGCCGCGGCCAGCACGCGCCCCTGGGGAGTCGTCCGCGCCGACGGAGGCGGCGCCGCGGGAGCGGACGCTTTCTTGGTTTTTTTCGCCAAGACTCCCC
>JAJXVH010000075.1 GCA_021782205.1 bacterium
TCGCGCGGCGGGATCGCGCTGGGCCGCGACACGCGCGGCTCCGGACCCGCGCTGGCGCGCCAGCTGGCGCGCGGCTTCGCCGCGGCCGGGGCGCGCACGCTCGACCTGGGCGTGATTCCGACGCCGGGCGTGTCCTACCTGACGCCGCGCCTGGGCGCGTTCGCGGGCGTGGTGGTGTCGGCCAGCCACAATCCGGCCTGCGACAACGGCATCAAGTTCTTCGACGCGGGCGGCTTCAAGATGCCGCCGGAGCTGGAGCGGGAAGTGGAGGCCGCGGTCGCGGCGGGGCGTCCCGTGCCGGCGCGGGCGGCGGCCGTCGACGACGCCCGCGCCCAGGCGCGGCTCTACGTGGACTTTCTGCGCAGCAGCTTTCCGGCGACGCGCGACCTGGACGGCGTGCGCCTGGTCGTCGACTGCGCCAACGGCGCGGCCGCGGCGTTCGCCCCGGCGTTGTTCTCGGCGCTGGGCGCCCAGGTGTTCGCCATCGGCGTCAAGCCCGACGGCCGGAACATCAACGCGGGCTGCGGGGCGCTGGCGACGGACGCGATGGGCCGCGAGGTGCGCCGCCGCCGCGCGCACGCGGGCGTGGCCTTCGACGGCGACGCCGACCGGGCCCTGGTCTGCGATGAGACGGGCGCGTTGCTGGACGGCGACGCGGTGATCGGCGCCGCGGCCGTGCGCCTGCTGGCGCGCGGCGCGCTCAAGGGCGGCCAGGTCGTCTTGACCGTGATGTCCAACTACGGCCTCATCCGATTTTTAAACGAGCGCGGCGTGGAGGTCGTGACCGTGCCGGTCGGCGACAAGCACGTGACCGAGGCCATCGAGCGCCGGGGCCTGAGCCTGGGCGGAGAAAACTCCGGGCACGTGGTGTTCCGCGACTTCGCGCCCACCGGCGACGGCATCCTGACGGCCCTGCAGACGCTGGCGGCGTGGCGCGAGTCGGGACGTCCGATGAGCGCTTTGCGCCGTCTCTACGCGCCGACGCCGCAGACCCTGCGCGCGCTGCGCGTGGCCGCCAAGCCGCCGCTCGAGGGCCTCGGCCGCACGCAGGCGGAGATCGCGCGCGCCTCCGGGCTGCTCTCGGGCCGCGGGCGCGTGTTCGTGCGCTACTCCGGCACCGAGCCGGTGCTGCGCGTGCTTGTCGAGGGGCCGGACCGCGCGGAGAACGCGCGGCTGGCGCAATCGGTCGCAAAAACGTATTTTTCAGAGACGGGACAGAACGGGGAGGCTCATCCATGAAGGAACCGCGCATCAAGCTGGGCGTGAACGTCGACCACGTCGCGACTCTTCGCCAGGCCCGCAAAGACATCGACCCCGACCCGATCGCGGCCGCGCAGGTCGCGCGCCAGGCCGGGGCGGACCTGATCGTCTGCCACCTGCGCCGCGACCGGCGGCACATCCAGGACGCCGACCTGCTCAAGCTCTGCCGCCTGAAGGGCGAGACGCACGTGGAGCTGGCCGACGACGACAAGATGGTGGCGGCGGTGCTCAAGGCCCGGCCCACGTCGGTCTGCCTGGTCCCGGAGCGTCCCGGCGAGGTCTCCACCGAGGGCGGCCTCGATCTGGCCAAGAACTTCAAGAGCCTGGAGCGCACGGTTGCCAAGCTCAAGAAGGCGGGCCTGGAGGTCAGCCTGTTCATCGCGCCCGAAGCACCCAGCGTGCGCGCGGCGCGCAACCTGGGCGCGGACGTGGTGGAGTTCGACACCAGCGACTACGCCGCGGCGCGCGCGAAGCCCGCGCAGAAGGAGCAGATCGAGCGCCTGGAGTTGGCCACGTACATGGCCTGGGAGATGGGCGTGACGGCGCACGCGGGCCACGGCCTCGACTACCACAACGTGGCCCCGATCGCGCGGGTGCCGCACATGTCGGCGCTGAACATCGGCTACTCCATCATCGCGCGTTCCGTGTTCGTGGGCCTGCGCTCCGCGGTGTCCGAGATGCGGCGGCTGGTGGACTAGCGGGATGGTTTCGCGCGGCGAGGGTGGTCGAGACGGCCGGCGGCCGAAGCGACCCTCGGCGGGATCGCTCGGCCTTGAGCCTCGCTTGACGCGCTCCGCGGCGGACGGAGGAATAAAGTATTTACCGCCGTCGTCGCGCGACATCCCGCCGAGGGTCGCTTCGGCCGCCGTTTCCTCCCGTCCGTCCTGGCCGCACGCGGCGCAGCCGCGGCGTCCCCGCCGCCGTTCGCTGTGTGGAATGCCGTCCGATCCCATCCCCGACGGGATGTCGAGCGAAGACGGCGTAATGTCCGTGATTCCGCCTCTAGCCGCGAGCGAGGCCAAGCGGCGGTCAATCCGCCGCGTTCCCGGCGGGGATGGGATCGGACGGCGGCCGTCGCCGCGGACGTCCGTGCCGGGGCGCGGAGTGGAGGCTTAATATGTGCGGAATCGTCGGCTATGTCGGCCCGAAGCAGGCGTCGCCTCTTCTAATGGAGGGGCTTAAGCGCCTGGAGTATCGCGGCTACGACTCCGCGGGCCTGGCGTCCATCGTGGACGGCGTCATCGAGCGGCGCCGCGCGCCGGGCAAGCTCACGAATCTGGAGAAAGTCCTGGCCGGCAATCCTTTGGCGGGCAGCGTCGCGCTGGGGCACACGCGCTGGGCGACGCACGGCAAGCCGTCGGAGGCGAACTCCCACCCGCACACCGACGAGAGCGGCACGATCGCGGTGATCCACAACGGGATCATCGAGAACTACCTGGAGATCAAGGACCGCCTGGTCGCGGCGGGCGCGAAGTTCGAATCCGAGACGGACACGGAGGTGCTCGCGCACCTGGTCGCCGAGAAGATCAAGCAGCTTCAGCCCCCGGGCTCGTCGCCGAAGCCGGACTTGAACGAGCCGCTGCTCTTCGAGGCCGTGCGTCGGGCTCTCGCGGACGTACGCGGCGCCTACGCGATCGCGGTGCTGTGGTCGAAGGCGCCCCACGTGATGATCGCGGCCAAGACGGCCTCGCCGCTGATCATCGGCCTGGGCGACGGCGAGACGTTCCTGGGCTCCGACGTGCCCGCGTTCCTGGCGCACACGCGCAAGGCCGTTTTCCTGGAAGACGGGGAGATGGCGGTGCTCAAGCGCGACGGGGCGAGCTTCTTTAATCTGGCGGGCAAGAAGCTGGAGAAGACGCCGATCACGATTTCCTGGGACCGCACCATGGCGGAGAAGGCCGGCTACCGCCACTTCATGCTCAAGGAGATCAATGAGCAGCCGTCGTCGTGCGAGGACACCATGGGCGGGCGCTTCTTCCCGCTCAAGGGCGTGCTGGAGCGCGAGTGCGGCATGAACGCGGACATTTTCAAGAAGACGCGCTCAGTCCAGCTCATCGCCTGCGGCACGGCCTACCACGCGTGCCTGGTGGCGCAGTATTGGATCGAGACCTTGGTCGGCGTTCCGGCGCGCGTCGAGACCGCCTCGGAGTTCCGCTATCGCGCGAACACGGTCGGCCCGGAGGACCTGGTGATCGCCGTCAGCCAGTCCGGCGAGACCGCCGACACCTTGGCCGCGGTCAAGCTGGCCAAGGAGAAGGGCGCGAAGGTCCTGGCGGTCTGCAACACGGTGGGCGCGGCGCTGACGCGCGCGGCGGACTGGACGCTCTACACGCACTGCGGGCCGGAGCTGGGCGTGGCCTCGACCAAGGCCTTCATCGGCCAGCTCACCGCGCTGGCGGTGCTGACCCTGCACGCGGCCGTCGGCCGCGGCGCGATGAGCGAGGCCCAAGGCCGCGCCTTCGTCGACGAACTGGTCCGGGTCCCGGGCTGGATCCGCGCGGCGCTGAAGCTGGACAAGGCCGCGCTGGCCGTCGCGCGCAAGTTCGCCAAGAAGGAGCACTTCCTGTTCATCGGCCGCCACGTGAACTTCCCGATCGCCTTGGAAGCCGCGCTGAAGCTCAAGGAAATCTCCTACATCCACGCCGAGGGCTACGCCGCCGGCGAGCTCAAGCACGGCCCCATCGCGCTGATCGACACGGAGATGCCCGTGGTGGTGATCGCCACCAAGTCCCGCGTGCTCGACAAGACCTTGTCGAGTCTGGAGGAGGTCAAGGCGCGCGGCGCCCAGCTCATCGTCGTGGCCACCGAGGGCGAGGGGGACTTCAAGGACGTCGAGCACGTCCTGCGCGTGCCTCCGGTTCCGGAGCTGCTCTCGCCTTTGGTCAACATCATCCCGCTCCAGCTTTTGGCCTACCACATCGCCGACCTGCGCGGCTGCGACGTCGACCAGCCGCGCAACCTGGCGAAGTCGGTCACCGTCGAATAGCATGGAACTCGGCGTCGACCTTGTCGAGATCGCGCGCATACGCGCCCTGGCCAGGCGCAACCCGCGGTTTTTAAAGCGCGTGTTCTCCGCCGCCGAGATCGCCTACTGCAAAGCGAAGAAGAACCCGTGGCCTCATTTCGCCGTCCGCTTCGCGGCAAAAGAGGCCGTCTACAAGACGCTGGGAAAAGCCGACATCCCGCTGACCGCGATCTCCGTTTCGCGCGCCGCCTCCGGCCGCCCCACCGTCTCCATCTCCGGCAAGCCCGACGCGAAGCTCAAGCTCTCCCTCTCCCACGGCCGCGAGCACGCGATCGCGGTCGCCGTGCGCCTGCCGTAGCCGCCGCGAATACGGGACCAACGGCCCCGCATGGCCCGGGCCTTTTGGCGGGCGGCTCCGTCATCCCTCCGTCATTTTGAAATTCCGGCGGCGTGGTAGATTAAGAACATGATCAAAACAAACTTCTTGACGCTCGTCGTTCTCGCCGTCGGCTCCGCCGCCGCGGCGCAGTCGTCCTCCGGCGACGCCGCGTTCGCGCGGGCGCTCGCGGTTCCGGCGGCGGCTCTTGCCGCGCGGGGCTCCGCTGTCGCCACGCCGACGTCCGTTCCTGTCGCCGCGCCGGCCGCCGCGCCTCAGCCCGCGCCGGATTCCTGCGGACCCGCTCCCGAGCTGGAGACGTCCTACGCGCTGACCGTGCCCGGCGCGGCCGGGCCGGTCACGCTGGCGTACGCGGGCTGCCGCGATTGGGGCCGCAACGATTATGAAGCGGGCTATACGGAGCGCTATTATCAGGGCCCCGACGGCTTCAGCATGATGCTGGTCACCGATCACGGCGACGGCGCTTACCCGTCCATCGGAGACCGGGTGTCTCAGGTTCTCGTTTCCCAGGGGCAGCGCCTCGTCGTGGAACTGGACGCGGTCGACAACGCGAAGATCATCTCGGGCGCGGCGCTGACCGCGAACGGCTACCGTCTGCGCGCCCAGCGGCCCGCCGCGAAATAGCGTCGCGCGGCGCGCGGCGCCCGGCGCCCTTGACGGGGTGGCGTTTGGCGTTTATACTGCAGACAAATGGCTGGTAAAAAGAGCGCGCCGCGGAAGCGTATTTTATATTCCCGCGTGCGGGAAGGACGAGAAGGCGGCGAGACCGCGACCGCGGACGCCATCGGCCGCATACGCGAGGGCATCCATTGGGGGATGGTTCAGCGCTGCCAAGAGGACTTCGAGATCAGGGACAACGAGCTCGCGAAAATCATCGGAGTCAGCGACAGAACGTTGACGCGAGTTCGAAAGAGCGCGGCACGGTTGAATCCGGTGGCGAGCGATCGCTTCTATCGGTCGGCGAGGATTTTGCGGCTTGCCGCGGAGGTGTTCGAGGACTTGCCGCGCGCCGTTCGATGGCTTCAACGCGAACAGCCCGGTCTTGACGGGAAAGTTCCCCTGGCCCTTCTCGACACCGAGCCGGGAGCTCAGGCGGTGGAGACGCTGCTCCGGCAGCTTGAATACGGCGTGCTTCCGTGATCCCCGCCTGGCGCATCGATAAGGCGGGGAGAACGAAGGCCGCCGCGTTCTCCGGAGAAGGTTCCAGGCTGGTCGCCGGCCGCTGGCACAGCCGGGGGCGTGCCGTGGTTTACGCCGCCTCCAGCCTTTCTCTTGCCGCGCTTGAAAAGTTCGTCCATCTGGGAGAGGACGGCGATCGGATCAGGTTCGTCAGCTACGAGGTCCGCATCCCGAAGGCCGTCCGGGTCGTCGAATGGCGCCTTGCCGACATGCCTTCGGATTGGCGCGCCCAACCGGCCCCGGCCTCCACTCAAAAAATGGGGGACCGTTGGCTGGCCGATCATAAAAGCGCCGTCCTGATTCTCCCGTCCGTGATCACGCCGTCGGAATCGAACGTTCTGTTGAACCCCGCGCATCCGCAATTCGGCCAGATCGGCGTGTTCGGTCCGCGCGCCTACAGTTTCGACCCGCGGATGTGGAATAAGTCGTAGACTGGAATCATGAAAAAAAGAGAACTTGGCCGCCAGGGACTGCGGACGTCGGCGATCGGCCTGGGCTGCATGGGGATGTCGTTTGCCTACGGCGCGCCGGACCAGGCGGAGTGCGCGCGGACCCTGCATCGCGCGATCGAGCTCGGCATCGACTTCCTCGACACGGCCGAGATCTACGGGCCGTGGACGAACGAGGAGCTGCTGGGCCGCGAACTGCAGGGCAAGCGCGACCAGGTCTTGATCGCCACCAAGTTCGCCTTTAAAATTTCGCCGACGGGCGAGCGCCTGGGCCTGGACAGCAGTCCGGAAAACGTGCGGCGCGCCGTCGAAGGCTCGCTGAAGCGCCTGCGCACGGACCGCATCGACCTTCTGTATCAGCACCGCCTGGACCCGAAGACGCCCATCGAGGACACCGTGGGCGCCATGGCCGAACTGGTCAAGCAGGGCAAGGTGCGCTTTTTGGGGCTCAGCGAGGTGGGCGCGGCGACCATCCGCAAGGCGCACGCCGTCCATCCGATCAGCGCCATCCAGTCCGAGTATTCCCTTTGGGAGACGACGGTCGAGGAGCGCGTCCTGCCGGTCCTGCGCGAACTGGGCATCGGCTTCGTGCCCTACAGCCCCGTGGGACGCGGCTTCCTGACCGGCCAGATCAAGAGCGTGGAGGACTTCGCCGCCGACGACTTCCGCCGCCACCAGCCGCGCTTCTCCGGTGATAACTTCGCCTGGAACCTGCGGCTTGTCTCGGACGTCCAAAAGATCGCCGCCGCTCACGGCGCCACGCCCGCTCAAGTGGCGCTGGCGTGGCTGCTGCGGCGCGGGGAGGACATGGTGTCCATTCCCGGCACCACGAAGGTCAAGCATTTGGAAGAAAACGTGCGTGCCGTCGAGCTGGATCTGCCCGAGAGCGCCTGGACCGGCGTCGACGCCGTGCTGAAAAAATTCCGCGTGGCGGGCCTGCGCTATCCGGCGGAGATGATGAAGTTGGTCGAGGCGGACTAGGCCGCGTCAGCCCGCGTACCACAGCACGGCCCAGAAGTGGCAGGCCGTGCCGGCCAGCACGAACAGGTGCCAGATGAAGTGGCCGTAGCGCCAATGGTGGTCGCGCAGGTAGAAGATCACGCCCACGGTGTAGGACAGTCCGCCGGCGACCAGCCAGTAGAAGCCCGCGTGAGGCATCAGCCGCCACAGCGGGTGTATGCCGATCACCGAGACCCAGCCCATCAGCAGGTAGAGGATCGTCGAGAAGCGCGGATAGCGCGTGCCGCCGAAGGTTTTGAACAGGATGCCCGCGCCGGTGAGCAGCCAGATCGCCCAAAGCATCCCCGTGCCCAGCGGACCGCGCAGGACGCCCAGCATGAACGGCGTGTAGCTGCCGGCGATCAGGAAGTAGATCGCCATGTGTTCGGCGATGCGAAAGCCGCGCTTGACTCGTCCGTGCGGCAGGGCGTGGTAGAGCGTCGAGCCCAGGTAGAGCAGGAGCACGCAGACGCCGAACACGGCGGCGCCCACCACCGTGCGGGCGCCGGAACCCTTGTGCAGCGCGTGGCCCACCAGCACCGGGAGGACCGCCACCGCCGCCAGCGCGCCGGCGCCGTGGCTGACGCTGTTGGCGATCTCCTCGCCGACCGTCTGCAGGCGGTCGCCCGTTTCCGGATCGACGGCGCCGGCGAAGACTTCCATCCGGGTATTGTAGCCGATCTGGCGCGCGGGCGTTGATTTCCGTTTCCGCTCCTGTTAACCTATCGAAACCATGAGCCGAACCTTGGTGCTCAACCGCAGCTTCCGCGCCGTCGCCGTCGCCGACTGGCAGCGCGCGCTCACGCTCGTCTACATGGGCCTGGCGGAGGCGCTCGACGAGGCGCTGACGCCGTACGATTTTCCGGCCTGGGTGGCGGCCTCGTCGAACTGGGTCGAGGCGCCGGTGGGCTTCGTGCGCTCCACGAGCCTGCGCTTCGCCGTGCCCGAGGTCATCCGCCTGGTGCGCTACGACCGCGTCCCGCACCGCGAGGTGGCCTTCACCCGCCACAACGTGTTCGCCCGCGACGGACGGCGCTGCGCTTACTGCGGCCGGCGCAAGCCCACCGAGGAGCTGGACCTGGACCACGTGATCCCGCGCTCGCGCGGCGGCCCGCACGCGTGGACGAACGTGGTGGCGTCGTGCCGGCCCTGCAACCTCAAAAAGGCCGACAAGCTGCCCGAGGAGGCGGGGATGCCGTTGAAGGTCCGCCCCGTCAAGCCGCGCTGGACGTTGCTGGGCAGCCTGATCCCGCACCCGCGCACCGACATTCCGGCCAGTTGGAAAAAACTGCTGGATTCGGCCGACGCCTAGGGAACAAAACACCGCCCCGGCGCGTATATATCCGAAGGCCCTCGCGTGGACTTGCCGCGCGCGGGCGGAGGGTATATACTATGGATACACACAGCGTCATGATCACGAAAGTCCAGAAGTGGGGCAACAGCCTGGGCGTGCGCCTGCCGAAGGCCGCGGCGCAGGAGGCCGGGGTGAGCGCGGGCTCGGAGGTGGACGTGAGCGCCGTGGAAGGCCGCATCGTGGTGCGGCCGCTGTCGCCGAAGCGGCCGCGGCTGCGCGATCTTCTGGCGGGCATCCGTCGGGACAATCTCCACGCGGAGGCGTTCTTGGGCGCCGCGCGCGGGCGCGAGCAGTTATGAACGCGGCCGCGGCGCCCGACCGCGGGGATTTAGTGTGGCTGGAGTTCGACCCGCGCGCCGGCCATGAGCAATCCGGCCGGCGCCCCGCGCTGGCGCTGTCGCCTCGCGCCTACAACGTGAAGGTCGGTCTGGCGTTGTTCTGCCCGATCACTTCCCGTGTCAAGGGCTATCCGTTCGAAGTGATCTTGCCGGAGAACCTGGCGATACAGGGGGCGGTTCTCTGCGATCAGGTCAAGAGCCTGGACTGGCGCGCGCGCCGCGCCCGCCGGGCGGGCGCGGTTCCGGCACGGGTCGTCGAAGAGGTTCTGGCGAAGGTCTCCGTGCTTCTTGATCCGGCGGCGTAGCGGGAAAGCGCAGGCCAAGACGAAGTGCTATGATCGGCCCGTGACGCCGCTGAAATCCCTGACGAAGGCGGAACTGCGCGAGGGCCTGGTGGAGCGCAAGGACGAAGACCATAAAGGCGTCTTCGGCCACGTCCTGATCGTCGCGGGCTCGCGCGGGATGTCCGGCGCGGCGGTGCTGGCCGCGCGCGCCGCCCTGCGCTCCGGCGCGGGGCTGGTCACGGTCGCGGCACCCAAGTGCGTCGCCGACCTGGTGGCGGTCGCGGCCGCCTCGGCCATGACCTTGGCCCTTCCCGACAACGCGGCGGGGACCTTGCGCCCGGAGGGCGTGGAGCGCCTGCGCGTCTACGCGCGCGAGCGGCGCGTGACCTGCGCCGCGCTGGGGCCGGGGTTGACCACGCACTCGGACGCGGCGCGCTTCGTCCTGCACGCGCTGGCGGGGCTTGCTCTGCCGATGGTCGTCGACGCCGACGCGATCAACGCGCTGTCGCTGGAGGAGCCCGCGGCCGTCGCCCAGCTCCTGCGCGCGCGCCGCGTGCCGTGCGTGTTCACGCCGCACCCGGCCGAGATCGCGCGCGCGTTGAAGTGCGCCAAGCCGTCGTCGGAGCCCGAGCGCGTGCGGGCCGTGGAGCGGCTGGCGCGAGACTGGGGCGGCGCGGTTCTGCTCAAAGGACGACGCACGTTGATCTCCTCGGGCGCGCGCACCGTTTTTAACCCGACCGGCGGGCCGGGATTGGCCAAGGGCGGCTCGGGCGACGCGCTGACGGGGCTGATCGCGGGGCTGTGGGCCCAGGCGCTCGCCTCGGGGCGCGTCGCCGGCGACCAGGCGTTTCGCTGCGCGGCGCTGGGCGCCTGGCTGCACGCAACCGCGGGCGACCTGGCCGAAAAAGAACTGACCGTGTGGGGCGTCTGCTCCTCCGATCTGCCGGACTACCTGCCCCGCGCCTTCGCCGCGCTGTGATTCTGCGCGGGGAGGCGCAGACCGCCGCGCTGGGCGCGCGATTGGGCCGAGGCCTGCGCGCGGGCGACGTGGTTCTTCTCTACGGCGAACTGGGCGCGGGCAAAACCACGTTCGTGCGCGGCCTGGCGCGCGGCGCGGGCTTTCGCGGACGCGTGACCAGTCCCACCTTCGCTCTGGCGCACGTCTATCGCGGCCGTCGGCTGACGGTGCATCATCTTGACTTGTATCGCCTCACGTCCGGCGACACGTCCGAGCTGGGGCTTGACGAACTGCTGGACGACCCGCGCGGGGCCGTCGTCGTCGAGTGGCCCCAGGCCATGCCGCGCTGGCCGGCGCGGCGCGTGGAGGTGCGGCTTGAGCACGTCAAGGGCGGACGGCGGGTCTTCGTGCGGGACGCGCGCCGGCGAACGATTTTGAAGAAAAGCAGAAGGGAAAATAAATGATAATCACTTCGGCTCCAACCGCGGGTGAGTGCTCTCGGCCGGGACGCTAACGATAATCAGTGGCACCGGTGATAGCTCCCACGACGCCGTGCGCGCGACGGACCGGATCATGGAATGGTGACTCCAGCGTCAGCCGGCGATTTCGGTCGGGATTAATATGAAGAGGCGAATGAATATTCTCGCGGTGGACGCGACGGGTCCGGCGCTCAGCGCCGCGCTGGACGCGGGCGGGCGCGTGTTCGCCGCGCGCCGCGCGGGCGCGCGCCCGCACGACGAGACGATTCTGCCCGCGGTCGAAGGCCTGCTCAAGCGCGCGGGGTTATCGTGGAAGGACCTGGACGCGGTCGCGGCGGCGGCGGGGCCGGGGCGGTTTACGGGCATACGCATCGGCCTCTCTTTCGCGGCGGCGGCGGGTTTTCAACTGAAGATACCGGCGCTGGCGCTGTCGCGGTTGGAAGCGGCGGCCGAATATTCGCACGCGCCGCGCGTGCTGGCCGCGCTGACCGGCTGGAAGGGCGAGGTGTATCATCAGGAGTTCCGCCGCGGCCGCGGCGGCGTTCGTGAACGCGGCCCCGCCGCGTGGACTCCGGCCGAGGCGTGGCCGGCCGCGCGCGCCGCGGCGGAGACGGGGCGCTTGAGCGTCGCGCTCTTAGATGTCGGCGCCGCGCAGCTGCTGGCGGTCGCGCGGCGGCGCCTGGCCGCCGGCGATATCCCGCCGTTCAAGCCGCTGTATCTGAAGCCCGCGGGCTATGAAAAGCCTCGTGCTTAGGCCGGCCTCGGAGGCCGACGCGGAGGCGGTCGCGATGCTGGCGCGCCGCGAGTTCGCGGCGGGCTGGTCGCGCGAGGCGTACGCGGCGGAAGCCGCGCGCGCGGACGCCGTGTTCGTCGTCGCCGACGACGGCGGCGTGCGCGGCTACGCGCTGGCCCGGGTGCAGGACGCGGAGGCCCGCCTGCTGGATTTCGCGGCCGCCGAGGACGGCCGCGGCGTCGGCCGCGCGCTGTGGACCG
>JAJXVH010000076.1 GCA_021782205.1 bacterium
GCCGCCTGTTCGCCGCCGGCTACGCCGACGACGGCGGCCTGCCCGTGCGCGCCTGCCTCTGGGCCCTGCGCCCGGACGGTCGTCTGGACGCGCGCTTCGGACGCGGCGGCGTGCTGGTTCTGCCCGCCACGGGCCCGAAGTCCGAGGCGCGCGTCTACGCCCTGGCGCTGGACGCGCGCGGCCGCCTGCTGGCCGCGGGCCTGTCGCGCGCGGACCCCAAGGCCGCGCGCCGCCTGGCTGTTTGGCGGCTCAAGACGCGCTGAAGGGCTTGTTTTTTCTCGCCCGCCCGCTACACTCTGCGTATGTTCGCCCTTCTGCTGCTGGCCGCCGTCGCGCGGGCCGCGCCGGAGTCCGCGTGGAGCGTGGATCAGACCGCGCATTTTTCCGTCCATCACGAGAACCCGGGCGGCTCGCCCGCCGACGACAACCTGGTGGAGCGCATCTACGCGGGGCTGCACCCGGCGCTGAGCACGTTGGTGCCGTGGATGACGGACAAGAAAGTCGACGTCTACCTCTACGAGACGCGGGAGTCTTTCCTCAAGGGCCGCTTCTCCCCGCCGCCGTGGTCCGGCGGCCTGATGAGCGACGCCGACGGCGAGAAGGCCCTGGCCGTCTACGCCCCGCTCGACGAGGTGGTGGCCGCCCACGAGCTGACCCACCTCTATTTCCACTCCTACTTCGACGAGAAGTCCGTCTCCCCGCCCGCGTGGCTGGACGAGGGCCTGGCGGTGACCATGCAGGACCAGGCCCTGCGCCCGCCGGACCCGCGCGACAAGGGCCCCATCCTGCGCGGCTTCATCCCGATGAAGGTCTTCCTGAACTCGCGGCCCGCCGCGGACACGCCGGCGGCCAGCGTGACGTTCTGGTATCAGCAGGCCAGCAGCGTGGTGCGCTTCCTGCGCCAGGGCCACGTGGGCAGCCTGTTCGAGGACTTCTGCGCCAAGCTGCGCGACGGCACGGACTCCCAGACCGCGCTGCGCGACGTCTACGGCTATCCCGACGCGGACGCCTTTCAGCGCGCGTGGCTGGCCTGGCGGCCGACCACGGGCATGGGCATGCCGGTGGGCTTGGGCCAGCGCTAGCCCGCGTCAGTCCTCGCCCGAGTCCTTGGTGAAGGCGGGCTTGCCGTCGAACTCGGAGAGCTTCTCGACGTGCACCCACGGCGCCAGCCCGGCCACGCGCGTGAGCAGTTCCAGGATGGCCGCGTCGCTCACCGCCGCGTCGGCGCGCACGGACTTGAAGCGCAGGCGCAGGCAGTCGCCGGGCTCCGGGGTTACGCCCACCTCGTCGGGGTAGACCTTCGCGCCGCGGCTGGAAATCTGCGCCAGCTTCAAGGAGAGGCCCGCGGTCGCCGCCTCCACGCGCGGTCCCAGCGCGGCGGGAGCTTCCGCGCACTCCACGATCACGTCCGCGCCGACCACGCGGTGCGCCACCGCCGCCCCCGTCGCGTCGTCGACGCGCGGCAGGCGCAGGCGCTTGTAGTCCCGGCGCGGGTAGGACTTGGGCGCGCGGCCCAGGTTCTTGATGATTTCCTGGGTGAACGCCTTCGTGCCCACGCCCGCGTGGCCGGCGATGTCGGTGGTCAGGGCCTTGCCGTCTTCCAGCGTGGCCAGCAGGGCGTTTTCCACCGCGTCGGCCCGCGCCATCTCGCCCAGGTGGCGCAGCATCAGCACGGCGCTGGAGATCAAGGCGGTGGGATTGGCCATGTCCTTGCCCGCGATCTGCGGCGCGGAGCCGTGCACCGCTTCGAAGATGGACGCTTGATCGCCCAGGTTGGCCGACGGCGCGAAGCCCAGCCCGCCGATGAGCGCCGAGGCCAGGTCGGAGAGGATGTCGCCGTTCATGTTCGTCATCACGATCACGTCGAACTGCTCCGGGCGCATCACCATCTGGTGCGCGCAGTTGTCCACGATCATGTGCTCGGCGCGGATCTCGGGGTAGTCCTGCGCCACCTCCTCGAACACGCGCTTGAACAGGCCCTCGGTGAGCTTGAGAATGTTCGCCTTCGTCGCGCAGTGCACCGTCTTGCGTCCCTCCGCGCGCGCCAGCTCGAAGGCCAGGCGGATGATCTTCTCGCTGCCGCGGTGGCTGATCAGCTTCAGCGCCTGCGCCGTGCCCGGCGTCTGCATGTGCTCGATGCCGGCGTAGAGGTCCTCCACGTTCTCGCGCACCACCACGAAGTCGATGCCGCGGCCCGAATACGGCGTGCGGATGCCGGGCAGCTCGCGCACGGGGCGCAGGTTGCCGTAGGTCTCGAAGTATTTGCGCAGAGTGACGTTGGCGGATTTCCCGCCGTAGCCCACGGGTGTTTCCAGCGGACCTTTCAGCGCCACGCCCGTCTCGCGGATGGAGGCCACCGTCTCCGGCAGGACGCCGCTGGCCACGCCTTTCTTGAACACCTCGGCGCCCGCCAGGCACGTCTGCCAGCGGATCGGCGCCTCGGCCGCGGCCAGCACGGCCTGCGCGGCCGCCACCACCTCGGGGCCGATGCCGTCGCCGGGGATCAGGGTGACGCGGTGCTCGGAGGTTTTCTTGGAGGACTTGGTTTTTTTCGGGCTCATGGGCCCGTATTCTACTACTTCAGCGCGGGACGACGAAGATGTCGCCGTCGCCGGCCACGATCACGTGGTCGCGGGACGTCAGGTGCGTGGCGCGGCTGGTGCGCGCCTGAGAAAAGCGCACGGTGACGGTCTTGTTCGACGCCGGATTGTAGACCACGGTCCCCCCGGAGTATTCGCGCCGGACGCTGCCGTCGGGCATAGTCCGCGCGTCGCCGGACGGGCGGCCCAGGCCCTTGTCCCAGAACGGATACCAGTCATGGCGGTGGTCGTTGACGCCGTCGGTGTTCTTGTCGCCGAACAGCACGTAGCCGTCGGAGCGCGTCAGCGAGAGCGCGGTCACGGCGCGCATGAGCTGCACGTCGCGCAGGTCGCCGCGCGCGCTCGTCGCCCAGCCCTCGAAGGCCGTGATCTGGGGCGCGCGCAAAGCGTGCGCGGCCCACTCCAAGTTCCCCTCCGCTTTCTGCCAGCCCGCCGCGTCCGAGGACCAGAAGCGGCTGTTGAAGCCCTCCATGTAGAGGCCGTTGATGTCCGCGGCGGTGGCCGTGGGCCGGCGGTCGTTGGCGTTGACCAAGATCAGCGCGTCGGGTCCGATGGCCGCGCGTACCGCGCGCGCCAGGCCGATCACGCCCGCGTCCTCCACCCACCAATCGAACATGCAGCCGTCGAACACCCCGCTCTGCACGGCGGCGCGGCACTGCAGGGCCACCTGGCGCTGGAAGCTGGGATCGCTCCAGTTCAGCAGGCGGTAGTCGCCCGCGAGGTCTTGATGCGCGTCGCCCGCCTTCCACCAGGTCGAATCGGCCGGCAGATAGTTCGCGGCGGCGTCGTGCCAGCGGATCTCGGCCAGCAGGACGGCGTGCGGATTGGCCGCCAGAATGGCCTGGCGCCGCGCCCGGGCGGCGGAGATGCTGGCGGCGGTGTAGCCCACGGAGAGTCCCTGACAGTCGGCGTTGGCCTTGAGGCCCAGCGTGCCGGGCGAGAAAAACGCCAGGTCGTGGCGCGCGATGTTCGACGCCTTCTGAGCCCCGGCGCCGGGCGCGTCGGGCAGGGGCTGGGCGCCGCCGAACGGCGCGTCGTTGAGATTGTCGGCGCCGTGCCAGGCCTCGAAGACCGACGGAAAATCGCGCCCCGCGATGCGCGCCGCCGCGTCCGAGGCCGGCAGGGGCGCGTCCGGGTCCGGCGGCGTGCCGAACCACAGCCGCGGGTCGCATTGCCCCGCCGCGACCGGCGCCGCGGCCCGAGCCTTTTCTTTGCGCGCCAGCGCGCGCGCCTGCCCGGACTGCTCCTGCACCGCGGACTCCGCGTCCGCGCCGAAGTCCGTCTGCGCCCGGGCCGCGGCCGCGCAAAATAGGAGCGCCAGCAACAGAGGGGTTCTCATGGCCCTTTGACTGTAGCCCCGCTTCAGGGCGGCGTCAAGAGGCCCAGACGGCTTTCCAGCACCAGGACCTCGTAGGGTCCCAGATACCAGCCGCCCTCGTGCTCCAGCAGGACGTCGCGCGGGTCGCGGCGCGGGACGAACAGCGGTCGCCAGCGCGGCGAGAGCATGGCCTCGGGCACGCGCTTGTATTTGCCCAGATGCCGGACCTCCAGCACCGCGTAGTCGCGGCCGTGGTAGCGCCAGGCGCGGACCTCCGGGGCGTCGGGCGAGGGCGGGTAGGGCGGGGGCTCGGGCGCGCCGCGGGCGAAGACGGGAGCCAGCGCGCTCATTTCATAAGCCGTGCGGACCACGCGCAGCAGCAGTCCCGGCGCGCGCAGCAGGTCGAAGCCCTCCCCCGGCTCCAGCGCGAAATACCACAGGCCCTGTGCGCCGTTGAAGACGGCGTCGTAGCTCAAGAAGCGGATCTCCTCGGCCGTGGGAAATCGGCCGATGCGCGGCTTGTTGGGGTCGTGCTGGGGCGACAGGCGCCAGTCGAAGGCCTGCAGCACCGCCCACACGCGGCGTCCTCCCGCCGCGGCGGCGGCGCGCCGGACCATGTCGCCGGAGGACTCCAGCGGCAGGTGCGGCACCGGATACCAGTCCTCCATCAGCACGTCGGCCGTGCCGGGGTAGTCGCCGGCCTTGCGCGCGTCGCCCACCACGAAGGCGGTGAGCGCCTTCGGCGCCCAGGCCTTCACGCGGCGGTCGTGCGCGGCCAGCTCCCCGGGGGTGACGCCGCTGACGTCGGGCTCGTCCTGGATATACCAGACGGCGCCGGGAAAGTCCTTCGCGCGCGCGCCCGCCGTCATGAGCGGATCGGGAGAGATCAGCAGGAGCTGGCCGTTCTTGCGCGCCGCCGCGAAAAACGCCGCCGCGCTTTTCGGATCGGCCGTGTAGGACTGCACGGCGTTGAAGCCCAGGCGCTTGAGCTCGGCCGCCTGGTCCGCGGAGGCCAGCGCGTACATGCCCACGGGAAACTCCCGCGGCGAGGGCCGAGAGCACGCGCACAGGACGGCGGCCGCGGCCAGGAGCAAGCCTTTCACGCGCCCATTATGCCTTTTCTGTTATGATGGGCTATGCCTCCGTTGGCGGTGCATCTGATGATCGGCCTGGGCGCGACGGCCGCGGCGGCCATGCTGGCGGCCGCCGTGCTGATCGCGCGCCAGAAGCCCATCGACGACGCGTTCCTGGGCGCCTCCACCGCGGCCGCGCGCGCCGGCGGCGCGCTCTTGGAGCGGCGCAGCGCGGAAAGCGACTCGCCGCTGGTCGTCTGGCGCCCGTGTCCGCGCGGCCCCGAGCTGCGCGTGCGCCCCGAGGACCTGGCCGACCGCGCGGCGGAGCGCGCGGGCCTGGAGAGCGCGCTGGAGTTGGGCGACCCGGAGTGGTCGGCGCGCTTTCACGTGGAGTGCGACGACGCCGCCTTCGCCGCGGCGCTGCTGGGCGAGCCCGCGCGGCGTCAGGCCGTCGCGGACCTGTTCGCGCTGGGATTTTCCGAGGTCCACCGCGACGCGGGCCAGGTGCGCGCGGTCTGGCCCCACTTCACCCAGGCGCCGAAGTGCGACGACCCCGTCCAGTACGGCGCGGAGTTCGGCCGCCGGGCCGCCGACGCCTTGAGCGCGCTGGCGGCCCACGCGTCGTCCGCCGCCGCGCCGCCCCCGGCGGAGCTTTCCGGCGTGAACGTTCCGGAGGCGTCCGGGCTGGTCTCCCAGACGCTTTTCATGGGTGCCGCGTCCGCCGTTTTGGGCGTGTCGATCCTGGCCCTGTTCCTCTTCATCGAGTTCACGGCCTATCTGCCTTTTTGTCCCGTCGACGGCTGGGGGGCGTTCATGGCCTCCCTGCGCGTGAGCCTGCCCGCGGGTGGCATCGCGCTGGCGGCGGCGCTGGGCCGCGTGCGCGGCCGGACGTGGTTCATGAGCGCCGCGCGCCAGGCCGCCTTGGCCGCCTTGGTGGGCGCGCCCGTCTTGGGCTACGGCGCCTACTGCCTGGGCAACGCCCTGCTCGACGGCGGTCCCGCGTCCGTCTACGAAGTGCCCGTGACCGGCCGGCACTCCTCCCACGGCAGCCGGACCACCAGCTACTACGTCGAACTGGGCTTCGCGCATCCGGGCCTCGACGCCTGGTCCATGGACGTGAGCTATTTCGAGTACGCGCGCCTGACCCCCGGCCGCTCGCGCCTGAAGCTGGTCACCCGCCCCGGCCGCTTCGGCTGGGAGTGGATGGCGTCGCGGACGTTCCAGCCCTGACGCCTAGAGGCGCCAGAGCTCCACGCCGCGGGGCGCGCGGTCCTTGGGCAGGACGGCCTTCAAGTCCGCCACCACGCCGCGCCCGCCGCGCAGCAGGGAGGCGATCAAGCTCCAGCCGCCCTCGGCGTAGGCGCGGTGCGCCACGGCCAGCACCACCGCGCGCGCCGGCGGCAGTTTTTTTAGAGCCGTGGGCGGCGCGCCGAACTCGCGGCGCACGGCGGCGGGCTCTCCCAGCGGGTCGTGCAGGGACACGCGCGCGCCGTAGCGGCGCAGCTCGCGGACCAGGTCGGCCACGCGGCTGTTGCGCAGGTCGGGCACGTTCTCCTTGAAGGTCAGGCCCAGGACGGTGATGGGACAATTTTTCAGCGTCTCGCCGCGCGCGCACAGGCGGCGGATCACCTCGCGCGCCGCGTGCGCGCCCATGCCGTCGTTGATGCGGCGCCCGGCCAGGATCACCTGCGGCGTGTAGCCCAGCGCCGCGGCCTTGTGCGTCAGATAATACGGGTCCACGCCGATGCAGTGCCCGCCCACCAGGCCGGGTGTAAAGCGCAGGAAGTTCCACTTGGTGCCCGCCGCAGCCAGCACCTCCTGGGTGTCCAGGCCCATGCGTCCGAAGATCAGCGACAGCTCGTTCATCAGCGCGATGTTGATGTCGCGCTGGGTGTTCTCGATGACCTTGGCGGCCTCGGCCACGCGGATGGACGGCGCGCGGTGCACGCCGGCCTCGGTCACGCACTCGTAGAGGCGCGCCACCGCCGCGAGCGTGCGCGCGTCCTGGCCGGAGACCACCTTGACCACGCGTTCAAGGGAGTGCTCCTTGTCGCCGGGGTTGATGCGTTCCGGCGAGTAGCCCAAGGTGAAGTCCCGCCCGCACGTCAGGCCGGAGGCCTGCTCCAAAACGGGCGCGCAGTCCTCCTCCGTGGCGCCGGGATAGACGGTGGACTCGTAGATGACGATGTCGCCCTTCTTGAGTATTTCCCCCACCGTCCGGGACGCGCGCAGCAGGGGCCCCAGGTCCGGGACCTTGGCCCGGTCCACCGGGGTGGGCACGGCGATGACGTGCACGCGGGCGCGGCGCAGGTCGGCGGGGCGGGTGGTGAAGCGGATGTCGGCGGCCTTGAGCGCCGCGGCGTCCACCTCCCCGGTGCGGTCGCGGCCGCGCTTGAGCTCGGCCACGCGCCGGGCGTCCGCGTCGAAGCCGATCACCGTCATGCGCCGGCCGAAGGCGGCCGCCAGCGGCAGGCCCACGTAGCCCAGCCCCGTCACCGACACGACGCGCGGCAAGGGTTCAGGCGTCATGCCGGGGAGTATAGCAGAGCGCGCGGCGCGTGCGCCCCGCTTGAAAACTGCTATATCATGCGCGTGTGCCAGGTCTTCGTGCCGTGACGCCGCGACGAGTGCTGGTGCTGGCGGGCACGCGCCCGGAGGCCGTCAAGCTGGCCCCGGTCGTGCGCGCCCTGCGCGCGCGCCTGGGCGCCGGCGCCGCGAGCCTGGGCGTGAGCGCCCAGCACCGCGACATGCTGGACGCCGCCCTGCGCGAGCTGGACCTGCGCGCGGATTTCGACTTGAACGTGATGCGGCCCGGGCAAACTCCGCTGGCGGCGCTTTCGGCCATGCTGACGGGACTTGAGCGCGAGCTGCGCCGCCGCCCGCCCGCGGTCGTCGTGGTGCAGGGCGACACCACCACGGCCCTGGCCGGCGCGCTGTGCGCCTTCCACCTCAAAATACCCGTCGCGCACGTGGAGGCGGGGCTGCGCACCGGAAACCTGGCCGACCCGTTTCCGGAGGAGGCCAACCGCTCGCTGATCGCGCGCCTGGCCGCCGTGCACTTCGCCCCCACCCCCGCCGCGCGCGAACACCTCCTGCGCGAAGGCATCGACCCCGCGCGCGTGCGCGTGACGGGCAACACCGCCGTCGACGCCGTGCTGTGGGCCCGCGAGCGCGCGCTGGCCGCGGGCGCGCCGCCGCCGGGGCCCTACGTCCTCGTCACCCTCCATCGTCGCGAGAGCTTCGGCGCGCCCATGGAGCGCCTGTTCAAGGCCCTGCTGCGCCTGCTCGACGCCGAGCCGGGCCTGCGCCTGATCTATCCCGTCCATCCCAACCCCCAGGTGCGCCAGGCCGCCCTGCGCGCCGTGCGCCACTCGCGCGCGCTCCTGCGCCCGCCCGCGCCTTATCTGGAGTTCGTGCGCCTGATGTCCGGCGCGCGCCTGATCATGACGGACTCCGGCGGCATCGTGGAGGAGGCGGCCAGCCTGCGCAAGCCCGTGATCATCCTGCGCGAAACCACCGAGCGCCCGGAGCTGGTCGCCGCCGGCGGCGCGATCCTGGCCGGCACGGGCACGCGCGGCGTGGTCGCGGCCGCGCGGCGCGTGCTGGGCGACGCGGCGCTCTACCGCCGCATGACGCGCGTGGCCAACCCCTACGGCGACGGCAAGGCCGCCGGACGCATCGCCGCCGGGGTCGCGCGGCTTCTGCGCCGCGCGCGCTGACGCTTGCGCGGCAGGTCCCGCGTCACAGCTCGAAGAGAGGGATCTTTTCCGCTTCGATTTGCCCGCGGTAGGGTTCGAAGACGTCGCGGGCGAGGACCACGTCGCACTTGAACGGCAATCCGCCGTCGGCGAGCGCGTCGCGGACGTCGCGCAGGGGCCGCTCGTCGACGTCCGCGTCGACGAGGAGGTCGGCGTCGCTGTAGCGCCGGTGGTCGCCGCGCGCGCGCGAGCCGAACAGGTAGACCTTGCCCTGGAAGCGGCCTCCCAGTACGCGGCGGAAGACGCTCTCGATCTCACGGCGCTGCCGGGCGGTCAAGCCGTCGCTTTCCGCCGTCACGGGCGCTGGAAGCGGTCAAGCAGATCGCGGGCGCAAGCGCTAAAGCGGGGAACGGCCTGCCAGACGCTGAGGGCGACGCTCTCGTTGTAGAGATGCGAGGTCAGGTTGCGCTTCTCCAGGAAGTCGAGCCAATCTTCGACGGAGGCGATCCAGCCCAGCCTTCCCATCTCGCGGATCACCTCGCGGGGAGAAGCCGCGTCGATCCCCTCGGCTTTCAGCCGCCTTTGCGCCGTCTTCCAGGCCGTTTCGAAAGTGTATTCAAACCGCTGGATGGCGCCGTCGCGCTCGCGATCGTTGCGGGGAGGCGGCGTAAGCGCCGCCTCGAGGCTGCGCAGCGCCTGCTCGAGCTTTTGGAGGGCGATGTTCATGGCGCGTTCGCATTAAGCCATATTTCCCGACGGAGTTCCACCCGCTCTCCCGCGGCGCTACCCGCCCGCGAGGCGTTGCTCGGCCATGTCCTTGAGCAGGCCCCGCGCTTCCTCGTCTTCTCCCAGCGGCACCAGCACCGCCTCGCAGCCCAACGCCTGATATAGCCGCCGCCAAGTCTCCAGCGGCGCATCGTCCCCCCGCTCCAGCCGGCAGACGCGCGAGGCGTCCATGCCCGCCGCCGCGGCCAAGACCTTCTGCGACACGTCCAGCTCCATCCTCAGCGCGCGCAATTGCGCGCCGGGTCCCGCCCGCGTCCACGCCCTTGGCAGACGCTCCGCCGCCGCCCGCGCCATCTCCAGATCTTCGCGCTCGATCATGCCTTTATATACGCGCCGGCCCGGCGAAAAGTTCCATGGCGCGGCGGCGGGGCGGTATGTCCTTCATTTTACGCCCGTTGCGCGCGGCGCATTTCGCCTTGAGGCGGCGCGTTTAAAGCGCGCGTTTGCGCGGCAATTGCGCGGCACGCATCGGACGGGTCATGGAAGCGGGTGCGCGGAATAGACCCCAGGACTGCTCGCTGCCCACCTTGAGGGTCTTCGACATGAAGCCGTCCATATGGTCGATAATCCGCGAAGTCTCGCGCTGGCGCGCGGCGGCGTCGCTCTCCCGCTGCGAGATGTTGTCCGCCTTCATCCGGCTCATCTCAGCGGCGATATTCCTGACCACCTTCTTGGTCTCCGCGGAGTCCGACTTCAACTCCGCGATCTGCGATCCGAGCGTGCCCATATCCTTTCGCAATCCCGTCTCAAGCACGCCCATGTCCTTGCGCAGCGCCGTCTCCAGCGCCCACAAATCCTTGCGCGTCGTCGGCTCGTCGCCTTTGCGTTTCATCTCCGCGTCATTATGTATCGCCGCCTCCATTTCCGTCCAGGGTCGAAAGTCCCACCCTGAACATACGCGGCGACCCCTCAAAAAGTTCCATGCGACGCATCGGCGGGCGCGTAGTCGGCGACGGGGACCAAAATGCGGCGCGCGCCGACGTGTTTATCGCGCGCCATGAAGTCCAGCCGCCGCAGGACGGCGGCGTCATAGTAGCGCTCCCCGCAGCGGCGGCAGACGCCGACGGGAACGCCTTCGACCACGATGAGCCTCCCCTTCCAGCGATGGTCCACCCGCGCCTTTCGGCTCAGGACGCTTCCGCCGCAATTCTCGCAGGCGTCTCGTTTCATCGTTGTTTTGAGTATACCGTGACGATCCGCATTTTTCCAGCGGAGTATCTCGATGTCCATTCTTGGGCGTCCGCGCCCAAGTACATACGCGGCGACCCCTCAAAAAGTTCCATGGCGCGGCGCATTTCGCCTTGAGGCGGCGCGCATCGGACGGGTCATGGAAGCGGGCGCGCGGTATAGACCCAGGCGCACCGCGCTCAGGATCGTCCGACGATGGCGGACATGTCCATCTCCGTCAGCGGGCGGCGCTCGGCGGGGAAGGGCACGCGCACGGACTGCACGCGCGCGTCGCTGACCAGCACGCGCTTAAGGGTCTTGAGCAGGATGGCCAGGTCCAGGGCCGGGGAGAAGCGCTTGAGGTAGTAGAGATCGTAGTGGTGCTTTTCAAGCGAGCCTTCCAGCCCTTGCGTGGCGCGGTAGTAGACCTGGGCCCAGCCGGTGATGCCCGGCGGCTGCACGGCGCGCCGCGCTGCGAAGTAGCGGCCATTGACGCGCTACTTCTTCCTGCCAAGATCGCGGAGCGCGGTAAGGGTGTCCGCCTTGTGCTGGTTCATCGAGGGCAATGCAATTTTCAGCTTCGACATCCCTGCCTTGCTTTTGAGGGAGCCGGAAAAGCTTGTGATCCAATCGGCGAATTTGAGCAGCGTGGCTCGCTGAAACTCGAAGAGGTGTCCGACAACTTGCCCTTGGGCGTTGCGCTTCATGCTGACTGGAACAGCCGACGCAGGCGGCATTTCCTCCCCGTTCCGGACGAAACCCAACCGCTTCTCAAGGAGCCCGCGCGGAAGTTTATTGTCTTCGTGGACATGGGCGATCATTCGTCCTTTGGGCGGGTCCCAGACGAAGTGATTGGAAATGGCGACAATTCCCAGCGCCGTCGCTATCCCCCAGCC
>JAJXVH010000177.1 GCA_021782205.1 bacterium
GCCGCGCCTGCTACGGCGGCCGCCGCCGCGGCCGAACCCGCCGCGGCGGCGCTCCCCTCCGGCGTTCCCAGCGCTCCCGTCCTGGGCGGCGCGCGGCTCTCCGCGCCCGACGCGTCCGTCGCGGTCCGCGCGACCGACGGCGCCGCGTTCGACGGCTCGCGCGCCGAAGCCCCCGCGGCGGCGGACGACGGAGCCGGCTGGAACCGCGCGTCTTTCGCGAACTCGGACGGCGGCACGACGTTCTACAAGGCGCGGTTGGCCGCGTCGAACAAGCCCGCGCGCGTCTATTCGGGCGGTCTCGCCCTCAATGAAAGCTTCGAATCCCTGTTCGCGGCGCAGACGGCGGCCGACCGCAGTCAATTTTTCGTTTGGACGCGCGCCCACGCTCCGACCGCCTGGATGCCGACGGCGACGCCGACCGACGCCGACGCCCGAGATCTCGCGCGCATGATCGTGCTCGCCGCGCGCGAGGCGAAAACGGCGAAAGTCGAACTGGTCCTTCATTCGAACGGCACGATTATTTTTCAACGCTTGGTTCAACTTCGGCGCGAACCCGAGGTCCGCGCCGCGCTGAAGCTCCTGGCCGGATCGAGGGTCGTCCTGCTCAACGGGATGACCCACTACGACCACATCGAGAAGCTGGGCGGACCGCAGGTGGTCCAACTCGCCCAGGCCAGCCGCATGATCGTCGACTGGCTCGATTCTTGGGACGCGCTCGCGGCCGTCGTCTCGCGCTCGGCTCGAGATTGGCCGACCCTGCCGGCCCAGGCCTGGCTGGCGGGCTATCGCATGATGCGCGAGCAACTTCTGGAAGCGGCGACGGACCCGGCCGCCGCTCAGATGAGCCGCGATCTGGAAACGCCGTGGCCGGCCCGGTTGGAGCCGGTGCGTCTGCGCCTGCGCGCCGCTCTGGCGCGCGATTCCCGAGACGCAGGCTGGCGGGAAGCGCTGCTGCGCCGCTCCAACGACGCGTTCCTGCTGGATTTCAAAGCCCGCGACGCCGCCTTCCTTCGCCGCCTCGGCGTCACGGTGGAGTTCGTGCACGCGCTGCACGACCAACTGCTGAACTGGCAGACGGCCCAGCTTCTGATGAATCGCTTCGGCCTGGCGACCCCGGAGCAGGAACCGCGGGCCGGAGACGTCCTGAGCAGTCCCGACGGGCGCATGCGCGCGACCATCGTCGACGGCGACCACTACTTCCCGCTCAAGCAGCCGGAAAAATTGTCGCGGATGCTGGACCCATGAGCCTGCTGCGCTCCTTCGCGTTCCGCGCGGACCTGCCGGTCCAGCCGGTCCGCGCCGCCGTGGACGCCGATGATCTGACCACGCGCGCGGAGCGCGCGGCGGGCACGCTCGCGCCTGACGCGCTTCACATCGCCCCGCCGAAGGAATACTGGACGCCTCTGCCCAAGCCCGTGCCCGGCCGACGCGTGACGGGGACCTTGCCGGAAGACCACCGCGCGCGCTTCGTCCTGCGCCTGCCGCGCGACTGGAACGGCGGCCTGGTCTGCGCCGCCGCGTCGGGCATCACCGACGAGCGCACCTACGACCTCTATTTCTCGGACTTCGCGCTGAGCCGCGGCTTCGCCTTCGCCGCGACGGACAAGGCCGTGCGCCGGCTGGTGCTCGACGGCGACACCGTGCTGATGCCGCACTCGCCCGACAATTCCGTGCGCCGCTGGTCCTCGCGCCTGGAGGCGCTGTGCGTCCTCGCGCGCCGCGAGGCCGCGGACTTCTACGGCCGCCCGGTGGAGCGCGCGTACGCCGTCGGCCTCTCCAACGGCGGCTACGTGGCGCGCCGCGCCGCCGAGTCCGACGCGGGTCTCTTCGACGCCGCGCTGGACGTCTCCGGCGTGTTCTGGCGCGCCGACGCGGGAAACCTGATGCGCGAACTCCCCGCCGCCTTGCGCGCCAGCGCCGGCCCGCGTTGGGACGAGGCCGCGCTCGTGCTGGCGGGCCACCCGCCCGCCGAAGGACGCTGGAATCCTCTGCGCGCGTTCTACCGGATGGTTTATTGGGAAGCGTCGCTGGGACTCTTTCTGGGCGACGTCGATCCCGCCTACGTCGGCCCGCCGGAGTCGTACGATCTGGACGCGCGTCCCGCCTCCGTGCGTGAGACGATTCGCGCGTTCGAGAACACCGGGGATCTTAAGATTCCGCTGGTTTCGATCGCGGGGCGCCGCGACTACCTGATCCCCTCCGGCCCGCACGCCGAAGGCTATGCGGCCTTGGTGCGCGCACGCGGAAAAGCTTCCCTGCACCGGCTGGAATTAGTCGACGACGCCTCCCACATCGACACCAATCGAGAGATGTTCGCGTTCGTCGAACCGCTGATGCCGCGCGCGCATCGGGCCTTCGAGGAAATGGCCGCCAGCGCCACCCGTTCCGCCGCCTGATCTTCAAGCTCCGGCGCTTTACTCCCCCCTTCAAAAAGTGTTGATTAACCCCATGAACCGCGCACTGTGTTTTGCCTTGAGCCTCCTGCTGTGCGTCGCGGCCGCCAGC
>JAJXVH010000077.1 GCA_021782205.1 bacterium
GGTCGGCCTGCTGGTGCTGACCGATCACGACAGCGTCTCCGGCGGCCCGGAGCTTCTGGCCGCCGGCGCGGCCGCGGGCCTGTCGGTGCGCCTGGGCATCGAGATCAACTGCGCGGGAGCGGGGGCTGCCGATCGCGTGCACGTGCTCGGCTACGGCTTCAACCCGGACGCGCCGGGATTCGCCGAGCGCCTGACGGAGTTCCGCGAGCGCCGCACGGTGCGCGCCCGCCGCATGGTCGACAAGCTGCGCGCGCTGGGCTACGCTCTGGACTACGACACGGTGCGCGCCGCCGCGCATGAGACCGTCGGCCGGCCGCACGTCGCCGACGCCCTGCGCCGCATCGGCGCGGTCAAGAGCCGCAAGGAGGCCTTCGAGCGCTTCCTGATCAAGGACAAGCCCGGCTTCGTGGAGTCCATGGGGCCGAGCCCGGCGGAGGCCATCGCCCTGATTCGCGACGCGGGCGGCACGGCCTGCCTGGCGCACCCGCAGACCGCGGGCAAGGAGAGCGAGCTCGACGAGCTGTGGCGCCTGGGCCTTGAGGCCGTCGAGGTCCGCTACGCGGGGCACACGCCGTCGCAGGTGCGCGCCTACGCCGACTGGGCGGCCGCCAAGAACCTGGTCGTCGCGGGAGGTTCGGACTATCACGGGCCGGGCACGGGCCGCGAGGCGCGCCTGGGCGTCGACTACGATGAGCGCGAGTGGGCGGCGTTGCAAGAGAGGCTGGACCGAACATGCTCGTGATCGCGCACCGCGGGGCCAGCGGCCACGCGCCGGAGAACACGTCGGCGGCGTTTCGCCTGGCGCTCAAGATGGGCGCGAAGGCGATTGAATTCGACGTGCACCAAACCCTCGACCACGAGCTGGTCGTCGCGCACGACGACGACCTGCGCCGCTGCGGCAAGGACCGGCGCGCGCTCAAGAACATCCACTGGGCCGGCGAGGCGGAGAACGTGGACGTGGGCGCCTGGTTCGATCCGCGCTTCAAGGGCGAGCGCCTGCCGCGCCTGCAGGACGTGTTCGACCTAGTCCCGTCGCGCGTCGAGCTGCACTTGGAGCTCAAAAGCGGCTCGGCCGTCTATCCCGGCATCGAGGAACGCGTCGTGGACTTCCTGCACCGGCGCGGCGCGCTGAAGCGCACGCTGGTCTCCAGCTTCGACCACGACGCGCTGTATTCGGCGCGCTCGCTCGACGACAAAATACGCATCGGATACCTGCTGGGGCTGACGCGGACGGCCGTCGCGTGGCGCGAGATGAAGGAGCTCTCGGCCGAAAGCCTGAACGTCAGCCTGCGCCAGGTCACGCCCCGCCTGGTCAAGGCCGCCCGCGACCGCGGCCTGAAGGTTTATGTCTACACGGTCAACACGCCGCAGGACCGCGACCGTCTGGTGAAGCTCGGCGTCGACGGCATCTTCAGCAATTATCCGGAGCTTGACCTATGGCGGTGAAGGAACTGCGCGCGCCTCAGCCGTCCGCGGCGGAACTATCCGCGGAAGTCGATCGCCTGACGGAGAAGGGGCTGGCGGATCTGGGTTTTCAAGACGCGGAGCTGGAGAAGACCGCGCAACTGACCTGGAAGATCAACGTTCTTAAAAAAGAAAAAAAGGCGATCATCCCGGCGCACGTCTACCAGCGCGCGGAAGTCATCCTGGGCGTCGCGGACATGATCGGCGATTCCTACAAGCTCGCCAAGCTGTGCGCGCAGTCGCGCGCGGAGCGCGTGGTGTTCTGCGGCGTGCGCTTCATGGCCGAAACCGCGAAGGTGCTCAACCCTGAGAAGGAAATCCTCCTGCCCGCTCCGGAGGCCGGCTGTTCCCTGTCGGAATCGATCACGGCCGCGCAGGTGCGCGCGCTGCGAAGCACCCATCCCGGCGCGCCGGTGGTCACCTACATCAACACCTCCGCGGGCGTGAAGGCTGAGTCCGACGTGGTGGTCACGTCGGCCAACGCCCCCAAAATCCTGCGCAAGCTCTACGAGACCCACAAGAAGATCGTGTTCATCCCCGACGAGATGATGGGCCGCAACCTGGCCCGCGAGCTGGGAAAGTCGATCGGGACCGAGCTGGTGGTCTGGGAAGGCTCGTGCATGGTCCACGACAACTTCGACGCGGCCTCGGTGGAGTTCTACCGGAAGATGTATCCGGGCGTGAAGATCCTGGCGCACTTCGAATGCTCGCCGGGCCTGGTCTCGGCCGTGGATTTCATCGGCGGGACCGGCGACATGATGAAGTACGTCGATGAGAACAAGGCTCCGGCCTACATGCTGATCACCGAGTGCGGCCTGGGCGATTTGGCGCGCACGCGCTTTCCGCAAAAAGCGTTCGTGCCGATGTGCCGGCTGTGCCCGCACATGAAGGCCACGGACTTGTCGCGCGTGCTGCGCGCGCTGGAGCGCCCGGCCGCCTCCTCGCGCGTCGACGTGCCCGAGACGGTCGCCGCGCGGGCGCGGCGGCCCATCGAGAGGATGTTCGAGCTCGCCGAGGATGGTTCCGCTTCGTGAATGTCCGCGCCCCCGCGTCGTTCGAGGAACTGGAGCTCCATCTTGAACTGGCCGCGCGCGCCGAGCTGGAGCGCGGGCTCGACGCGCTGGCGGCCATGCCCGAGGCCGAAGATTTATCGTGTGCCGCGCGCGGCACGCGCCTTCTGTGGGGCGCGTCCGCGATGGGGGGCCTGGAGCGCTGGCGCCCCCGCGCGGAGAAGGCCGCAGCGCGGTTGATGGAGATTTTCTTCGATCACGAATTCGCCGCGTTTCGCTCCACGCCTCGTTCCCGCGTGCTTCCGGCTGAAGGCAACGCGCTGGCGGCGCTGGCGCTGGCGCGCGCCGCGGCCGCGGGCCATGCCGGAGCGGCACAGGCCTCCGCGCAGGCGGTGGATTTTCTGCGCATGCGGCTCTATGATCCGTTGTTGGGCTTCTTGAGCGCCGAGGGAGCGTCCGCGCCCGAGTACGGACTGCTGGGCGACATCGCCTGGGGCGCGCTTGCGGCCGAGGAACTGGGACGTAGCCCCGGCGGCGAGGCTTGCGTGTCGTTCGCCGAAGAGCTGGCGCGCGTGCTGGTGCGCGATCTGTGGGATCCGGCACGAAGCGGATTTGCCGCGCGCATCGCCCGTCGCGGCGAAGGCGGAGGCGAACGTCCCGACCCCGGCGCGGAGGCCGCGGCCCTGGAGGCGTGCCTGCGCCTGGGCCGCCGCCGCGCCTACGGGCTGGGCCTGGCCGCCGCGCGCGCTTCCGCCGGTGACGACCCGCGGGCGTTAGCGGCCGTCGCGCGGGCCGCGGCGCTGGAGACGTCTTTTTCCGGAGCGCGATGAGCAACGAACCAAAACGCTTCGCCGACGCGCTGGCCACTGGTCCGGATTGGCGCGCGGCCGCGGCCGAAGCCGCGCGCACGGCGCGCGCGAAGCTGGGCAACGGCCCGTGTGACCTGGCGCTCGTGTTCGTTTCCGAGGGCTGGCCCGATTTTAACGCGCGGGAATTGCCGGCCCTTCTGGGCCGTGAGTTGGCGCCGCGCATGACGTTGGGCTGCAACGCCTACGGGGCGATCGCCGGGCGGCGCGAGGTGGAGCGCGGCCCCGCCGTCGCTCTGCTGGCCATGCGCCTGCCGGGCGCGCTCTCTCTCCCATTCTCGCTGACGGCCGGCGAGCTTTCGCGTTTCGAAGATGGCCGAGCGCTGGTCGCCGCGCTTGACCTCTACCCCACCGACAAGCCGAAATTCCTGGCTTTCGGCGATCCGCAGTCCTGCGACCCCGAGCGCTTGGCGGCGCTGATCAACGACGCCTATCCCGGCGCGCCGCTGGTGGGCGGGCTGTCCAGCGGCCCGTCCCTGCGCCGTCCGGCCTGGCTTCTTTTGGGAAGCGAGGTCGTCGACCAGGGCGCGGTCGGCGTCGCGCTGACTGGAGACGTGGACTTCGACGTGGTCGTCGCGCAGGGCTGCCGCCCCATCGGCGAACCGCTGATCGTGACCCAGGCCGAGGGCAGCGTGCTGCAGAGCCTGGGCGGCCGTCCGCCGCTGGAGGTGCTGCGCGAGACGCTCTCGCGCTGCACGCCCGACGACCAGCGCCTGGCGCGCCACTCACTGTTCGCGGGGCTGGCCATGGCCGAGGGCCGCTCCGGCTACCGTCGCGGCGACTTCCTGATCCGCAACCTGCTGAGCGTCGACCACGACTCCGGCGCGATGACGGTGGGCGCGCCGCTGCGCCGCGGCCAAACCCTGCAGTTTCAATTGCGCGACGCGCAGACGTCCGACCAAGATCTTCAGACGTTGCTCGGCGGCCTGCCGGAAGCCAGCGCGGCGCCGACCGGAGCCCTGCTTGTGACCTGCGTGGGGCGCGGCCGCGGCCTCTACGGCGAACCGGACCATGACGCCGCGCTAGTGCAGTCCATGCGCGGCCCTCTGCCGCTGGCCGGATTCTTCGCCAACGGCGAGTTGGGCCCGGTGGGCGGGCGCAACTACGTCCACGGCTACACGTCGAGCCTGGCCCTGATCCGCTGACGCCTTCTCAACGGCGCGTGACGAGCGCCGGCGTCGGGCGTCGGCGCGTCGCGGCGCAAGGCGCGACGCTTCCTAGGCCCAAATCCACCATCAACTCGTCGACTTCCCCGCCGGGGCCGCGGCGGCGCACCAGGTAGCTGCGCGCGCCGGTACGTTCCGCGTTCCACGCGGGCGGCGCGCCGGGCAGATCCACCGGCGTGCCCAAGCGTTCGTCGAGCGTCTGTCCGTCTTGCGGATCGCGCCAGGCGGCGGCCAGCAGAAGGGCCTGCTCCGCCTCGTCGTCGTCAGTCGGGAGAGGCTCATCGGAGCGCGCCGACGCGAACGCCGGCAGCGCGGGCAGCGGCGCCGGGGCGGCGACGCGCGATGGGGCCGGGTCCGCCGGCACGGCGGCCGGTTCTCTCGATAGGACGCCCGCGGCCAGCGCGAGGGCGGCAACGCCCGAGGCCGCGAGGCCCCACGCGCGGCGCGGCCGGCCGACCAGCTCCGCCGCGAAGGGGGCCGCTCCGACTTGCGCCGAGTCCGAGACGGCCTCCTTCGCGGCGCAGTCCGCGCGCTCGCGTAGGATCGACAACTCGCGGTGCAGGGCCTCCATGCGGAAGTTCTGTTCGTTCAGTAGCGCGCGCGAGGCGTTGACCGCGCGGCGCAGGCGCGCGGCGCGCGTTTGAAGTTCCTCCGCGCTCGAAAGCTCCGCGCCGTGACCGCTCATGACGCCATTATGACCGCGCGCGGTTAAAGACTTGTGTCCCAGCCGTTAAAAGGTTGTTGCGCCGCGTGCTACCAGGCGGTGCCGCGCTTTTCGCTGGCGCGCGGAGACGACGGCGTCGTCTTCAGATATTTATGAAGGTTGCCGATAAACTTGACGATGTTGATGGGCTTGGAGACAAACTCCACGACGTTCGCCTCTTGTCGGATCATTGCGACGGTCGATGTGTCGAGGGCGCTGCCCGTGACCACGAAAATCGGGATGCGTCCGGAGCCGGAGCCCTGGAGGCTGCGCAGAAACTCGTAGCCGCCCTGTCCCGGCATCATCAGGTCGGTGATGATCAGGTCGGCGTCGCGCTGGGCGAGCTTGGCCGTGGCGTCCAGGCCGTTGACCGCGGTGACCACCTGGAAGCCTTCCATCGTCGCGCTCATCTCGATGAAGCTGCGCACGTTTTCATCGTCGTCGACGACCAGAACCAGCTTCTCCGACGGAGCGGCGAGTTCTGGTTGCGCGGGCGCCGCGGCCGCCGGAGCCGGCGCCGGGGCGACGGGCGGCGCGGCCGCCGGAACAGGAGCCGGTTGCGGCGCGCGCTGCGGCGGCAGTTCCAACGTGATGCCGAAGGCCGGGGCCGGCGCGACCGGCGGCGGCGGCACCGCCGGTGGAGGCGGCGGGATCGGCGCGGCTTTGGACGGGAGCGCCAGCGCGATGTCCGGAAAGCTTCCGGCCGCTTTCCAGGCGTCCTGGGTGGTCGCGCCGTGGGGAAACACAAGAGTCGCCGCGTCGAAGCCGGGCCGCTTGGCCAGGTCGGCGGGCTCGAACGGTCCGACCGCCTGCTTTCCGTCGAACAGATAGTACGGCATAACGAGAGTCAGTATAGTGGAAATGTCCTTGCGCGACAAGGGCGCTGAATCCGCTGGGGCCGTTCGATCAGGAACGGTCCAGTTCCGCGCGCACGGCTTGCGCCAGTTCCGAGGGCTTGAACGGCTTGGACAAGAAACGGAAGCCGTCGCCGATCGTGGAGGAATCCAGCGGGAGTTCGGGGTGGTAACCGCTCATCACGATCACGCGCAGATCCGGGCTATTTTTGCGCAGGATCCGGCTCAGTTCGATTCCAGTCATGTTCCCGGGCATCACCATGTCGGTCACCACCAGGCGTACCGGCGAGGGCAGCTTCTCCAGGGCGCGCAGGGCGTCGGGGCCGGAGGCGGCTTCCGTGACCGTGTAGCCGGCATCGCGCAGTACCCGTGCCGCCAAAGCGCGCAGGGGCGGCTCGTCCTCCACAAGAAGAAGGCTTTCCGTGCCTCGCGGCGCGGCCGCGGAGGCCGGGGCGGGAGCGCCGACGATCTTTTGCGTCTCGCGCGGCAGGTAGAGGGAGACGACAGTTCCTTTGCCCACCTCGCTGTCGACTTCGATCCAGCCATGGTGTTGGCGGACGATCCCGTCGACGACCGCCAGTCCCAGCCCCGTGCCCTTGCCGGGGCCCTTGGTGGTGAAAAAGGGTTCGAATATCCTTTGCAGGTCGCTGGCGGGTATGCCGCAGCCACGGTCCGACACGGAAAGAAGGGCGAAGCCTTCCGGCACCGCAAGGACGTCCGGGGGCGGGGCGAGCCCGACGGGGGCCTCGGACACGGAGATAGTGATGGGGCCGCCGCCGGGCATCGCGTCGCGAGCGTTCACCGCCAAGTTCATCAGCGCTTGCTCGATCATTCCGGGATCGACGCGGACCGAAAGGGGCTCCGCCGGCCGTTCGATCCGGACCGAGGAGCTTTCGCCGATCAAGCGTTGAAGCAGACGCGTCGAATCCCAGACGATGGCGCCGAGGTCCGCGACGCGCGTGCGCAGGGGCTGCTTGCGCCCGAACTGCAGCAACCGCCGGGTCATGGCTGACGCGCGTCCCGCCGCGCCTAGAATCTCGGCGACGGACTCCCGGGCCGCGACGTTGGGCAGGCCGGCGGCGGACAACAGTTCGCAATGGCCTTCGATGACGGTCAGCAGATTGTTGAAGTCGTGGGCGACGCCGCCGGCCAAGATGCCGAGCGACTCCATCTTCTGCGCCTGGCGCAATTGCTGTTCCAAGGACCGCTTTTCGGTGATATCTTCCTTGACGGCGATGTAGTGCTGGACCTTGCCGTTTTCGCCGAGGATCGGCGAGATGACGGCATGTTCCCAGAAGGAATCGCCGTTTTTGCGCCGGTTGTGCAGCACGCCTGTCCAGGTCTCCCCGCGGGAGATCATCTCCCAGAGACGCCGGTACTCCTCCGGGGAGGTCTCGCCCGATTTGAGCACGCGCGGATTCTTCCCGCGCACTTCGTCTGCGCGGTAGCCGGTGACCGCGCTGAACTTGCGGTTGACGAACTCGATGTTTCCGGCCGGGTTCGTGATGATGACCGACACGGGGCTGCTGTCGATGGCGTAGGCCAGGGTCTTGAGCTCGGCGAGCAGTTTTCGCTCCGTCTCGATGTTATCGAGGTGATCGAGCGCGTAGGTCATGGAATCGGCCAGGCGCTGAAGCAGTTCGGTCTCGGCGGAATCGAAGGCGTCGGGCTGCTCGGAGTAGAAGGTGACCGAACCCGTACGTTCGTGGCCCTTGCGCACGGGAAAAGTCGCGGAAGACCGCAGGCCGCAGCGTCGCGCCGCCTCGCGCCAGGGCGTCATCCGAGGATCGTCGTCCATGTAGCGGCAGATCTGCGCGGTTCCGCTGCGGATGCAGGTTCCGGAGGGGCCCCGGCCGCGCGGGGTGTCGTCCCACGTGATGTCGAGGGCGTCGATGTAGCCGTCGTCATGCCCGGCGCGGGCGACGACCTGCACGCTTTTTTTCTCGTCATGGAGGCCACGGCCCACCCAGGCCAGTCGGTATCCGCCCACCGTGACGGCCAGGCGGCATATTTCCGTCAGAAGCTCCACCCGGTCGCGCGCGCGCCAGATCGAGCTTTCGCATTCCGTGAGCAGGCGGTAGGCCCGCAGTTGCTCGCGCAGAAGGCGCGTGGTGGCCGCGTTCTTGGCCAAGAGAATCCGAATCGCGCCGTAGAGAACCGTGAGGATCGTGATGACAAACGAGCAATCGAGCGCGAACTTGTGCGGCGCGAGGCGGCGCGCAAGCTCGAAGCGCTGCGGCCCCAGGTCGGACAGCGCGACCCAGACAAGGGAGCCCGCCAGAAACGGCGCGGCCATCGTCGCGGCTTGAGTGGATGAGTTCGTCGTTTCTTTTTGATCTCGCTGGGTCATCAGAATGCCTGCCCCGAGTCTACAATAATCATCATTCTTAGCGCGCGGCGGGCGGACTTGCCGAATCTGTTCGTGCCGAGGCGGCCGGCGATTGCTAGGATATCGCCGTGTTCTACGGCGTGTTCTCCGACGTGCACTCGAACCTCGAGGCGCTGACCGCGGTCCTGGATTTTTTCGGCGACCTGGGGGTGGAGGGCTACATCTGCTGCGGAGACCTGGTGGGTTACGGACCGGACCCCGTCGCGTGCCTGGAGCGCATCCGCGCGCTCAAGAATCTTTCGCTGATCGTCGGCAACCACGACCTGGCGGTGATCGGCCGGCTGGAGCTCGACTGGTTCAACCAATACGCGCGCGCGGCCGTGATGTGGACGCAGATGCAGTTGTCGGCGGGAGACCGGCTGTTTCTGGAAGGCCTGACCGCGCGGCTGGAGACCAAGCAGTTCACGCTGGCGCACGGCTCGCCGCGCAACCCGCCGGAGGAATATCTGCTCAGCGCCGGCCAGTTCCGCGACAACGTCCCGCATGTGCGCTCCTGGCCGCTTTTCGTCGGCCACAGCCACATGCCGCTCCTCTTTCGCTTCACCGGCCCCGAGCGCCTCCAGGTGGAGGCACATTTCTTGGAAGAAAAAGAGGAAGTCTTGCCGCGCGAGGCCGACGGCCGCAGCGCGCCGGTCGCGCTGAACCCCGGTTCCGTCGGCCAGCCGCGCGACCAGGACCGCCGCGCGGCTTGCGCGCTCTACGATTCGACCAAGGGAACGTTTCGCATCTTCCGTCTGCCCTACGACGTGGCCGCCGTGCAGGCCAAGATTCGCGCCGCGGGCCTGCCCGAGTATTTGGCCTTGCGTCTCGACTATGGCCAATAGCGCCGCGGCGTGCGCCGCGGCCCTCCTGCTGAGCGGCCTGGCGCACGGCGCGACGCCGGCCGCCGCGGACGGCCAGGTCATGGGCACCAAGAACGACCGCGTTCTTTGGATTTTTCCCAATTACATGACGGTCGACCAGGAGAACAGCCGGCCGCGCATTCTGCCGCGCGACAAACTGGAAATCGCGTTCAAGGACTCCCTTGATCCCTACGCGTTTCCCGTCGCCGGCATCTTCGCCGGCGTCGCCCAAGCCGAGAACCAATATCCGTCCTGGGGCCGTGGAGTCGACGGCTTCGAAAAGCGCTATTTGGCCGCTTTGGCCGACCAGACGACGAGCAACGTGCTGTCCGAGGGCGTCTTCCCCGTCCTCCTGCACCAGGACCCGCGCTATTTCCGGCTGGGCCGGGGAAGCGTTCTCCATCGCTTGGGCTATTCGCTGACCCGGGTCTTCGTCACGCGGGCCGACTCCGGGCAGGCGCAGTTCAACTACTCGGAGTTCGGCGGCAACGCCGTCTCAGCGGCGGTGGCCGACCTCTATTATCCGGGAGAGGACCGCACCGCGGGCGACACCGCCGCGCGCTTCGGCTCGCAGATCGTCTTCGACATGCTGGCCGACGCGGGTAAGGAGTTCTGGCCCGATATCAAGCGCGCGCTGCTGGGCCGCTGATACCCCCGCGCTCGGGTTGGGACTTTTGCCTTCCGGGCGTTGGGACCTCTGACCCATGCCGCTCCGGGCGCGCGGTGTTACCATGCCATCATGGCCAGGAGAAAGCATGATTCCTAATAAGAAAATCGCCGCGAACCATAGTCGGGCAAGCCAGCGTTGCCCGCGCCCCGCCCTCGTAGAGCCCCGGACGGCGAAGACCGTTCTCAGCTTTGAGAGCGCGTCCCGGGCTTATCGTTGGACCGTCGCCCGCGGCCGCTGCGTCCCGGCGCTCAAGCATTGACCCGGACCCGGCCGTCGCTTGCGGCGGCCCTCGTCCTCGCCTTGGCGGCCGCGCCCGCCCGGGCCAACTCCAGCGTCAGCCAGGATTTCGGAGGCATGACCCAGTGGCTCAGCGACCAGTTGGCGCAGGGTCTGGCCTTCAACGCGGGGGAGAATTTTGACCCGCCCACGCTCGTGAAAGGCTACTACCTCCAGCCGGACGTCTCGTTCGGAGCGGGCATTGTCCCGCTGAGCCGGAAGAATTTCCCGCAGACGCCGGCATTGGCGGGCATCGGCTACAACGGCTCTAGTTTTTTCCCCAATTCGGTGGCATTTCCGAACCTGGCCATCCACCTGCGCATGGGCCTGCCCGGCGACAACGACATGTACGTCCGCTTCGCCGACGCGACGACTCCTCCGGGCTACAAAATCTCCCCGACGATGACCGCCCAGGTCCAGACGAACTCCTTCGGCGCGGGCCTGCGCCACCATTTCATCGGCACCGGCGGCTGGCCGTCCTTGGTCTGGGGCGCGCACTACAACTACGTCACCGGCCACGTGAATCTGGCCGGACCCGAGTCGGCTCAGTTCACGCCTACTTATGGAGACAGTGGGAGTCTGACGGGTACCATCGCCTGGGCGTTGCATAGTTTCGGTACCGACGCGATCGTCTATCAGACCTTTAGCCATTGGACGCCTTATGGCGGCCTGGGCTACAACTACGCGACCGGTTCCGTGCGCTCGAGCCTTGCCCTCAATTTCAATGGTTTCGGTGCTGCCCCGATCTTTGGCGAGTCCAGCGACAAGCCCGAGGCCAACCAGGGCCGCGCCATCGGCGGCGTGCAGTATTCCTTCGCCAACTGGTCGCTGTTCGGCGGCGGCGAAATCAAGACCATCGGCGTGGACCCGCTTCAAAACTACATCGTCCAGGTCGGTGCGGCGCTGCCTTTCGAACTGGGCTGCGGAAAACATTTCTTCTGCCGCAAGAAGAAGCCGGGAGATGCCGTCGCGCCGCGCTCGCGCGCCGATGACGACGGCGACGTCTGGCCGCCGGCCGCGCCCGCCGTCGAACCCGCCGCGGCTCCGACGCGGCCCGCGCGTCCCGCGCGCCCGGCGTCCAACGAACAGAATTCCTCCGGGGTGATCTTCTGGCAATGAGCTCCGCGCCGCGCCGAGGGCTGTCCGCGGCGTTGGCCGCGGCGCTGACCCTGTCGTCGTTCGGGCCGCGCGCGGCCGCGGCGGCGCAGGAGATCGCCGCCGGGTCGGCC